>DATBCI010000105.1:0-9206 GCA_036270555.1 Burkholderiaceae bacterium | reverse complement strand
CTCCGCTTCGAGCTCGCCGATTTCGTCCGGTTCCCCTTGTGCCGCAGCGACCCATTCCTGCATGGCAGGCAGGGTCATGATCGTGCGGCAATACCCGGCGCACAGCGAGTCGAGCGCCACATCATAGGTGATGAAGCGCGTGACGACCGGGGCGAACATCGCATCGGCGATACAGGGGGTGCTGCCGAACAGATACGGACCGCCGTAGGTCTTCAAACACTCGGTCCAGATCGCCACGATGCGGTCGACGTCGGCCTGCGCGCGGGACCACAGCCTGAATTTCGGAAAATGATGCTTGATGTTCATCGGCAGCGAGGAGCGCAGCGCGCTGAAGCCCGAGTGCATTTCGCCGCAGATCGCCCGGCAGTGCGCCCGCGCCGCCCGCTCGGCCGGCAGCAGCCCGGCCTGCGGCTTGATCTCGTTCAGATACTCGCCGATGGCCAGCGTGTCCCACACGCGCACGCCGTCGTGCTCCAGGGACGGCACGCGGATCGAGGACGACAGCAGCAGCATCTCGGCTTTCATCTGCGGATCGTCCGGCGGAATCACCCGCTCGGTGAACTCGAGCCCGGCCAGCCTGGCCATCAGCCAGCCGCGCAGCGCCCAGGCCCCGTAGTTCTTGCTGCTGATCGTCAGCACCGCGCTGGACATTTTGCCGCTCCTCCTGGTGCAACCGGCCAGCAAGGGCTGTGCCACGCCGGGGCGCACCTCAGGCGTGCGTCGGCCTCGTCACCGGGGTTGGCCCGCAATTTGCGTGGAAATGCTGCAACGCTCCCGGGGAGGGGCCTCGGTGCTGTACATCGCATACGAAGTGCAGTCCGGACTGCTGTCGCCGCTGCGCCTGCTGGCGCAGGAGGTCGACAGCCTGTTGTGCCGCCAGCGGCCCCAACGCGCGGCGGTTCTGCGAAAGATTGCCGCCGCCTGTGAGCTGATCGCGCGCCTGCGCCTGACGCACAGCCGCCCCGCCTTCGGCATCGACTCCGTGATGGTGGGCGCGCGCCGGGTCCCGATCAGCGAAGAGACGGTCCTCAGCCTGCCGTTCGGAACCCTGCTTCATTTTCGCAAGGACCCGGCCGCCGCGGTGCCGCCGCAGCCGCCGGTGCTGCTGGCCGCGCCGCTGTCCGGTCACTTCGCGACGCTGCTGCGCGAAACCGTGCGCACGATGCTGCAGGATCACGACGTCTACATCACCGACTGGCACAACGCCCGCGACGTTCCGGTCACCCACGGCGATTTCGGGCTGGACGACTACATCGGTTACCTGATGCATTTCCTTGCCACCGTCGGTCCGGGATGCCATCTGATCGCGGTGTGCCAGCCTTGCGTGGCCGCCCTGGCGGCGGCCGCTTTGATGGCCGAAGACGATCATCCGGCGCAGCCGCGCAGCCTGACGCTGATGGCAGGTCCGGTCGACTGCCGGGTCAACCCGACCGAAGTCAACCGCCTGGCCACCAGCAAGCCGCTCGGCTGGTTCGAGCGCAACCTGATCAGCCGCGTGACGCCGCCCCATGCCGGCTTCCTGCGCCGCGTGTATCCGGGTTTCCTGCAGCTGAGCGCGTTCATAAGCATGAACCTGGAACGCCACCAGCAGTCGTTCCGCCAGATGCTCGAGCTGCTGGCGGAAGGCCGCACCGAAGAGGCGCGTCCCATCCAGGACTTCTACGACGAATACCTGGCGGTCAACGACCTGCCGGCCGAGTTCTATCTGGAAACGGTGGACAAGGTGTTCCAGGCGCACGCCCTGGCGCGCGGCAAGCTCACCTGGAACTGGCGCAGGGTCGACCCGGCGGCGATACGCCGCACCGCGCTGATGACGGTGGAGGGGGAGCGCGACGACATCTGTGCGGTGGGGCAGACCGTGGCGGCGCAGGACCTGTGCAGCAACGTGCGGCCCTACCTGAAGACGCATCACATCCAGACCGGCGTCGGCCACTACGGCGTCTTCAGCGGCCGCAAATGGAATGAGCAGATCTACCCGCGTGTGCGCGACGTGATCTACGCCAGCGCCGCTTAAGCACCTATCACTCCCCCCTTCCGGAGGGAGAGGGGATGTCCTTATGGGCGCCTTAGCGGTGAATCGGACGCGTAAACGGAAATACCTTGGTCCAGCCGAGGATGTCGGTGATCAGCAGGATCACGAAGATCAGCACCAGGGCTCCGAGTACGTCCCCGACGCCATCACCCCCGGCGGGGAGCTGATCGATGCGTGCGGCCAGATCGCGGGCCTCCTCGTCGCTCAACGCGGACACGCGCGCTTGAACGTCGGCGGGGTTCACGCCGCGGGCGGCGAGCTCGCGGCGCACTTCAGCGCGCGCCAGAAAGCCGCTGATCGTGGCGCGCGCCGTCGAGTTTTGCTGCAACAGCTGGTCGGAGCCGATCAGCGCAGCGCGCGCCGGAAGCGGAAGGCCGGCTCCCAGCATGAGCGCGCAGCTTGCGGTGGCGATGATTTTTCTCATTTGCATAAGCCGGTCTACACCATGGTTATTGAATCCAGCCTAGCCTAAATGATCTGATCAGTCCCCCAAATCATGCGCTCGGATGAACTGGGCTATCTGTGGACTGATCATCTCGCGCCAGCGGCGCCCGGAGAAAATGCCATAGTGCCCGACGCCGATCGCGGTCAGGTGGCGCCGGTTCGTCGGCGCAATTCCGAGGCACAGGTCGTGCGCTGCCTGCGTCTGGCCGCTGCCCGAGATGTCGTCCAGCTCGCCTTCGATCGTGAACAACGCCACGTTGCGAATGGCCTCGGGGGCCACGCGTTCGTCGTGCACGTGCCAGGTTCCTTCAGGCAGGCGATGCTCCTGGAACACGATACGGATCGTGTCCAGGTAATACTCGGCCGGAAGATCAAGCACCGCGTTGTACTCGTCGTAGAAGCGCCGGTGCGAGTCCACGTCGTCCTGGTCGCCCTTGATCAGGTCCAGGTAATACTCCCAGTGCGAATTGACGTGCCGGTCCGGGTTCATCGCGACGAAGCCGGCGTGCTGCAGGAAGCCCGGATAGACCTCCCGCAGATAGCCGGGATAGGACGAGGGCACCTTGAAGATCACGCTGTTGCGGAACCAGTCGAGCGGCTTGCGCTTGGCCAGCGCGTTGACCTGCGTGGGGTTGCGCCGCGTGTCGATCGGACCGCCCATCATCGTCATCGACCGGGGCAGCGCGGGATCTTCCCGCGCGGCCATCAGCGAGACCGCGGCCAGCACCGGCACGGTCGGCTGGCAGACCGAAATCACGTGCGAGCCGTGGCCCAGCAGGTCCAGGAACTCGACCACATAGTCGACGTAATCGTCCAGGTGGAACGGTCCCTGCGACAGCGGCACCATGCGCGCGTCGGTCCAGTCGGTGATATACAGGTCGTGGTTGGGCAGCAGCGTGCGGACCGTGTCGCGCAGAAGCGTGGCGTGGTGGCCCGACAGCGGCGCAACGACCAGGATCCGGGGGTCGGCCGCACGTTGCGGCGGCAGGCCGCCCAGGTCGCGCTCGAAATGCAGCAGCCGGCAGAACGGTTTTTCAAGTGCGACCAGCTCGTTGACCGGCACTTCCGTGCCGTCGACCATGGTCGACTTGATGCCGAACGCGGGCTTCTCGTAGTGCTTGCCGAGGCGGTACAGCAGGTCGTAGCTGGCCGCAAGCCGGCGCGAGTAAAGCGTGTAGGAAAGAGGGCTGTACGGATTGGAGAACAACTCCGAGGTCGCCTGCGCCCAGGTCGACATCGGGTTCAGTAGCCTGCGCTGCCACTCGTGTAACTGATACAACACGTCGGGTTTCCCTCGCGTGAACCGATGCGCGTCGGCCGCATACCAGCGCCCGCGATTCTATCGCGCGGTGTCTCGCCCGGATCGGGCGAACTGGCACCGATTCACCGGCGGGGCCAGGTGCAGCCTCGCCGGCGGGCGCGTCACCGCTCCAGCAGCTTCAGCTTATCGGGGACGTCTTTCCACTGGTCGGCATCCGGCGGATGCGGTTTCATTCGGGTGATCGACGGCCACTGCTTGGCAAGCTCCACGTTCAGCGCGATGAAGTGGCGCTGTTCGGCCGGCACGTCTTCCTCGGCGTAGATCGCATTGACCGGGCATTCGGGGATGCACACGGCGCAATCGATGCACTCGTCGGGGTCGATCGCCAGAAAGTTCGGGCCTTCGCGGAAGCAGTCGACCGGGCACACGTCGACGCAGTCCGTGTACTTGCAGCGGATGCAGGATTCGGTTACTACGTGGGTCATCGTGGTTCGCGCCTGGGCGGCAAACGGAGCCGCCATGCGGATCTTAACGTGATCATCGAATCCCTGCTCGACACCGACTTGTACAAGTTCACGATGATGCAGGTCGTGCTGCATCGGTTTCCGGGCGCCCAGGTCGAGTACCGCTTCAAGTGCCGCACGCCCGATATCGACCTGACGCCGGACGTCGAAGCGATCCGGCGCCAAGTCGGCGAGCTGTGCACGCTGCGCTTTACTGAAAGCGAGCTCGACTATCTGCGCGGCCTGCGCTTCATCAAGAGCGACTTCGCCGATTTCCTCGGGCTGTTTCAGCTGAACACCAAGTACATCCGCATCGACCCGGCGCCCGATCGCCCCGGCGAGATCGACGTCGTGATCCGGGGACCCTGGCTGCACACGATCCTGTTCGAAATCCCGGTGCTGGCGATCATCAACGAGATCTACTTCCGCCGCAAAGCGCCGGTGCCCGACTTTGCCGAAGGCCGCCGGCGCCTGCGCCGGAAGATCGCGCTGGTCCGCGGCGATT
The DNA here is from genome assembly GCA_036270555.1 of Burkholderiaceae bacterium. Lineage (GTDB taxonomy): Bacteria > Pseudomonadota > Gammaproteobacteria > Burkholderiales > Burkholderiaceae_F > VBCK01. Next base: position 4,461 of record DATBCI010000105.1, on the reverse strand, counting down.
CGACGCTGGCGGGCGTGCGGATCGCGGATTACGGCACGCGCCGCCGCTTCTCCCGCAGCTGGCACGACGAGGTGCTGCGCACGCTGCAGTCGGATCTGCGCGAGAACCTGGCGGGCACGAGCAACGTGATGTACGCGCGCGCCCACGGCCTGGTCCCGCTGGGCACGATGGCGCACGAGTATCTGCAGGCCTGCCAGGCGCTGGGACCGCGCCTGCGCGACTCTCAGATTTTCGGCTTCGAGACCTGGAGCCGCGAGTACCGCGGCGACCTGGGCATTGCGCTGTCCGACGTGTACGGGATCGACGCGTTCCTGCGCGATTTCGATCTTTATTTCTGCAAGCTGTTCGATGGCGCCCGCCACGACTCGGGCGATCCGATCCGCTGGGGCGAACGGCTGATCGCGCACTACGAGGACAACCGCGTCGATCCGCGCACCAAGACACTGGTGTTTTCGGACGCGCTGACCTTCGATCGCGTGGTCGAGCTGTATCGCCGGTTCCAGTCCCGGGCCCGGGTTCGTTTCGGCGTCGGCACTCATCTGACCAACGACCTGGGTCACACGCCGCTGCAGATCGTGATCAAAATGGTTCGCTGCAACGGCCAGCCGGTCGCCAAGCTGTCGGACAGTCCCGAGAAGAACATGTGCGACGACACGGCCTACATCGCCTACTTGCGCCAGGTGTTCCAGATCCCCCTTGAGCGGGTGTAAACCGTTGTTTTCATGGATCTTTAAAGGGTTGGTCCGGGCGCACCGCCGGACCTTTCCATCGAAACGGGACTACTGCGCCGGCCGATTCGCAGGCTGTGCGGAGCTCGCCTCGTGCAGCGGACCTGACGGCCGCCGGGCCGTTTGAGTGGGGGGCTTTTTCGCGTGCGCCTGCGCGGCCAACTGCTTCTTGCGCTCGGGCGGCAAGCCCTGGTACTTCTGGGTGACCGCGTGACGCTGATCCGGGGGCAGCGAGTAGGCGTGCTGGAAATTCTCGCGCGCTGTTTCGCGCTGCTCTGGCGTCAGCTTCGCCAGCTGCGGCATCCGCTCGTGAAAGCGCTGCTTGCCCTCGGGCGACATGTTCGGATACTTGGCCGCGATGTCGATCCATTTCCTCTTGCGGTCGGCATCGAACTTGTCCCAATCACCGGCCAGTGGCCCCAGCGCTTCGCGCTGGTCATTGCTCAGTTCGCGCCACAGCGGATGCGCGCTCGAGGCGTTCTGCGCCGGGGCTGGGGAGTGGCCCGCAGAGGGCGCCGGCTGCGCGAACACCGGGCCGGCGACCAGGCAGACCAGAAGGCAATTCAGGATCCGGGGCGGCATCGAACGCGAATGTCCTGTGTCAGGGGTTCGTCGACCGATGTTGCTGTTGGTGTTTGAATCAGATCCCCTGTTCGTCGCGGATCATGACGCCGAAGCCTTTGTCCGCGTAGGTATCGATCGGCGTGTCGTCCAGCAACACGGCCAGATCGATGTTGGCGCGCTCGGCGATGAGTTGCTCTTGCCGCCAGCTGTAAATGCTGACGAAGCCGACCGCCAGTGCAGCCATCATCGGAACCACGAGCGCCAGCCGGCGCAGCCAGACCCAGCCTGAACCGGGGGCGTCCAGGACGGCGGTTGCGCCACGTTCGGAAGCAAAGCGCGCCGCAGGCACCCACGAGGGCTTATCCGCGGCGGCTTTCCGGCGCGCCAAGGCGGTGCGGCGCGCCTGCTCCAGGCGCATCGCAACGCGATAGGGGACCCGATCCGCGCCCTCGTTTAGGGCCTGGCGGACCCGATACGCGAATTCGACCTGGTTCATAGCGTAATTCCTCGTGCTAGCAACGCCTGTGCCAGCGCGTGCGTGGCCCGGGAGCAGTGAGTTTTGACGCTGCCTTCCGAGCAGCCCATCACAGCCGCCGTCTCGGCAACATCCATGTCTTCCCAGTAACGCAACAGGAACGCCTGTCGTTGACGGGCTGGCAGCCTGGCGATCTCCTCCTCGATGCTCGCAACCACCTGGGCCCTTTCGGCGTGGTCGGCGGCGCTTTCGGCCGCCCCGGTGCCCACGGCAGCCTCCAGCGTCTCGAGCGGATCGTCCTCGCTGTCCTGATTGCCGCCGAGCGCCGAAAACAGCGTAACCCAGGTCGAGCGGACCTTCTGACGGCGGAAAAAATCGTGGATGGAGTTTTGCAGGATTCTTGTAAACAGCAGCGGTAGCTCCTGGACAGGCCGGTCGCTGTAATGTTCGGACAGCTTAAGCATTGCGTCCTGGACGACATCCAAGGCGTTATCTTCGTCCCGAAGTGCAAACAGGGCCTGTTTGAAGGCCCGCCGTTCGGCGCTGGCCAGGAATTCGTCGAGTTCTTCGCGTGTCGCCATCGGGCAGGCCCGGACTTTGCCCCGGACAGGGGTGCGCGCCGCGACCCCGCAGCGGCCTCCCGCATCGACCCCCGCAGTGACCTTTCCGAGCGGCGCCAGATCGTAACACTGCGATTTGCGAATCCCCATGCTGTGCTCTAAGCTAAATCATTGAAATCTCAGACCAGCCGGGCCGGCCCGAGGTTGCCGCTTCCGGGTTTCTGATGGATTTCGAACTTCGCCGCACCACCTGTCACGAGCAGGCAAGGAACGGCGTCCGATCAATCTCCAGACGGACCTTGAGAGGATCAGCAAGATGAAATCCGCCACCGCGGAAGTCGGCCGCGCCGAACACCCATCCAGCGACAGTCCAGCCATGGGCCCGATGACCGGGGCCGAGATCGTCGTGCGCTGTTTACAAGCCGAAGGCATCAAGCACGTGTTCGGCTACCCAGGCGGGGCGGTCCTGTACATCTACGACGAGATATTCAAGCAGGACGCCTTCCAGCACATCCTGGTGCGGCACGAGCAGGCCGCGATTCACGCCGCCGACGCCTACTCGCGCTCCAGCCAGCGCGTGGGCGTGGCATTGGTCACCAGCGGACCCGGCGTCACCAATGCGGTGACCGGCATTGCAACCGCGTACATGGACTCGATCCCGCTGGTGATCCTGACCGGACAGGTGCCGACGCACGCGATCGGGCAGGACGCCTTTCAGGAATGCGACACAGTCGGCATCACGCGCCCGTGCGTCAAACACAACTTCCTGGTGAAGGATGTGAAGGACCTGGCCGCGGCCATCAGCAAGGCGTTCTACATCGCCCGCAGCGGCCGGCCGGGCCCCGTGCTGGTGGACATCCCGAAGGACGTGACCGTCGCGCGCTGCCCGTTCGAGTATCCGCGCAATCCTTCGCTGCGCTCATACAACCCCGTGGTCAAGGGCCACATGGGTCAGATCAAAAAAGCGGTGGCGCTGCTGCTCGCGGCCGAGCGCCCCATGATCTACACCGGAGGCGGTGTGATCCTGGCGGACGCGTCCGAGCTTCTGACGCAGCTGGTGCAACGGCTGAACGCGCCTTGCACCAATACCTTGATGGGCCTGGGAGGGCTGTGCGCCTCCGATCGCCGCTTCGTCGGCATGCCCGGCATGCATGGGACGTACGAAGCCAACATGGCGATGCAGCATTGCGATGTGCTGCTCGCGGTCGGAGCGCGCTTTGACGACCGTGTGATCGGCAATCCGAAACATTTCGCGCAGAACCCGCGCAAGATCATCCACGTCGATATCGATCCGTCGTCCATTTCCAAGCGGGTCAAGGTCGACGTACCGATCGTGGGCGATGTGAAGGAGGTATTGAGCGATCTGCTGGCGCAGCTCGAGGCCAGCCGGCCGACGCAGCCGGCGGCGAGCACGGAGGGCTGGTGGCGCCAGATCGCGGAGTGGCGCTCGCGCGACTGCCTGAAATACGAGATGAACGATCTTGTGATCAAGCCCCAGTACGTGGTCCAGACGCTTTGGAAGGTTACGAAGGGCGATGCGTTCGTGACCTCGGATGTCGGGCAGCACCAGATGTGGGCCGCGCAGTACTACCCGTTCGAAAAGCCCCGCCGCTGGATCAATTCGGGCGGTCTGGGCACGATGGGGGTCGGCCTGCCGTACGCCATGGGCGTGCAGATGGCGAACCCGGGCGCTTCGGTGGCGGTGGTGACTGGCGAGGCGTCGATCCAGATGTGCATCCAGGAGCTGTCGACCTGCACTCAGTACCGGTTGACCCCGAAGATCGTCAACCTGAACAATCGCTATCTGGGCATGGTCCGCCAGTGGCAGCAGATCGACTACGGCGGCCGCTACTCCGAGTCTTACGTGGACGCGCTACCGGACTTCGTCAAGCTGGTCGAAAGCTACGGACACGTCGGCATGCGGATCGAGCGACCCGCCGACGTCGAACCGGCGCTGCGGGAAGCGTTTACGCAATGGAAGGACCGCCTCGTCTTCATGGATTTCATCACCGACCAGACCGAAAACGTGTGGCCGATGGTCAAGGCCGGCAAGGGCTTGACGGAGATGTTGCTGGGCTCGGAGGATCTCTGATGCGCCATATCGTTTCCGTTCTGCTGGAAAACGAGGCGGGCG
>DATBCI010000104.1:0-7330 GCA_036270555.1 Burkholderiaceae bacterium | reverse complement strand
AACGACCTGGTGAAGCACATGACCCCGCACTACTCCGCCCGAATCGCGCGGGTGATGGCAGCGGTCGGCGCCAGCCTTGCGCGCGCCCCGAGGTCGCCAGAGAGTTTCACCGCCAGCGGCAATGCGGTCCAGGGCATCAGCGTCAAGTTCGGGGGGTCCGAGGAGAGCCGCGCAGACCACTATGTGGTGGCGGCCCGTTCGATCAGCGAGAACTTCTACCGGCAGCGCGTGACCATTTCAGCCCACAGCGAAGGGCAGGTGATCTCGGCACAGACTCTCGGCTTGAACCCCGGTGACAGCTTCTACGTTTCGGTCGCCGCAGTCGACCGGCAGGGACATGAATCCCTGTTCGCCTATCCGGAAGTACGGTGTGATTCGACCAGCTGCGCGATTCCGTCGTATGCCTATAACGTCACGGCGCCCCTGCCGCCGCCGCCTCCGGCCAAGGACCCCGCAGAGGACGACTAGTTCGCAGGAACCAAGTGCAAACAGCCCCGCGAAGCACACCGTTCGCGGGGCTGTCGTAGCCGCGCCGTCGTGCGGATTTGCGCGGCAAAGCCGGTCAGTGCACGGTCGGTTTCCCGCCGAATGTCTGGTGCAACGACGGGAGCGGCTCACCTGCTGGATGTCGGTGGAAGATGACCTCGATGTCCTCTCTGCTCACGATAAATCCGTCCGGGTACTCGATCCTCCAGACGATGCGATCGTGCCAGAGGGCGCGGAAGGCAAAGTTGAGAGCCTCGGCTTCCGTTGCGAAGGCAATCGGCACCGCCCCCGGCGGTTGCGGCGGGGAGTGCCCTTTGCCGGTGCGGTCCGAGCAGTAGACCTTGAATTGGTTGTTCATCAGGGAGAGTCCATCCATTGTCATTGGCGCCGGCCTCATGCCTGGCCCAAAAAACCTGGCTGATTTTTGGTGGGCATGGCCGCTAGCCATTAATTATACCTAATCCATTGATTTCATTGACAAGCCTGCGCAGAACGGCGGCGAGTCATTGGGTGCCGCGCCGCATCAGCAGGTAGGCGGCGGGAATTACAAACATCGACAGCAGTGGCGCGGTCATCATGCCGCCCACCATCGGCGCGGCGATGCGCCGCATCACCTCCGAACCGGTGCCGGATCCCCACATGATCGGCAGCAGGCCAGCGATGATCACGGCCACGGTCATCGCTACCGGGCGCACGCGCAACGCCGCCCCTTCGATGATTGCCTCTATGAGGTCGCCTCGATCGCGCAAGCGACCCGTCGCGGCACGCGCCGCAAGCGCCTGGTTCACGTACACCAGCATTACGACGCCGATCTCCGAGGCGACACCGCCGAGCGCGATAAAGCCCACGGCCGAGGCGATCGACATGTTGTAACCGAGCAGATACATCAGCCAGAAGCCCCCAACCAGCGCCAGCGGCAGCGTCGCCATGATCAGCAAGGCATCGGCGAAGCGGCGAAACGTCAAATACAGCAGCACAAAGATAATCATCAATGTCGCCGGCACCACGATCTTGAGCCTTTGTGTGGCCCGCTGCAGGAACTCGAATTGCCCGGACCACGAGATCGAGTAGCCGGCTTGCAGCTGAACCTGCTGCGCAACGGCGCGTTGCATGTCGCGCACGGCCGAACTCAAGTCGCGGCCGTGAAGGTCGACGTACACCCAGCCGGAAAGGCGCGCGTTTTCGCTCTTGAGCATGGGCGGACCATCGCTGATGCGCACGGCCGCCACATCGCCCAGCAGGATCCGCGCTCCCCGATCGGTCAGCACCGGAAGCTCACGCAGCTTCTGCACTGAATCGCGGACCTCGCGCGGATAACGTACGTTGATCGGGAAGCGCTGCAGTCCTTCGATGGTCTCGCCGATGTCGTCGCCGCCGATCGCTGCCGACACCACGGCCTGCACATCGGCGATGTTCAGACCGAAGCGTGCTGCCGCGTCGCGGTCGATCTGCACATCGATGTAGCGGCCACCGGTCAGCCGCTCGGCAAACGCGGACGTCACACCCGGCACCTGCCTGACCGCTCGTTCGATCTGCGCCGCGATGCGATCAATCTCCTGCAAGCTCGTCCCGGCCACTTTGACCCCGACCGGGCTCTTGATGCCGGTGGCCAGCATGTCAATGCGGTTGCGGATCGGCGCCACCCAGATGTTGGAAAGGCCAGGCACCTTGACCGCGTGGTCGAGCTCCTGCTCGAGCTTCTCGGGCGTCATACCGGGGCGCCACTGGCTCCGCGGCTTGAATTGGATCGTCGTCTCGAACATCTCCAGCGGCGCCGGGTCGGTCGCCGTCTCGGCCCGGCCGGCCTTGGCGAACACGCTCGCCACCTCGGGAACGGTGCGGATCATTCGATCGGTCTGCTGCAACAGCTGCGAGACCTTGCCGGAGGCGATCCCGGGCAGCGCCGAGGGCATGTAAAGCAAATCCCCCTCATCCAGCGGAGGCATGAATTCGCCACCGATCCGGCTCAAAGGCCACAGCGTGGCGACGGCGATCGCCGATGCGGCGAGCAGCGTTGCCACCGGGGCGCGCAGCACGCGCTCGAGCAGCGGGCGGTACCACGCGATCAGCAGACGGTTGAGCGGATTGCTCTGCTCCGGCGGAATGCGGCCGCGAATCAGGTAGCCCATCAGCACCGGGATGAGCGTCACCGCCAGTGCCGCAGCCACCGCCATCGCATACGTCTTGGTATAGGCGAGCGGCGCAAACAAGCGCCCTTCTTGCGCCTCGAGCGTGAACACCGGAACGAACGACAGCGTGATGATCAAAAGCGAAAAGAACAGCGCCGGTCCGACCTGCGCCGCCGCATCGCCAATCACGCGCCACCGCTCCTCGCCCTCGAGCCGCCCAGCGGGATGCGCGTGGTGCCAAGCCTCGACCTGCTTGTGTGCGTTTTCGATCATCACGACAGCCGCATCGACCATCGCGCCGACGGCGATCGCGATGCCGCCCAGCGACATGATGTCGGCATTGACCCCCTGGTAGCGCATCACGATGAAGGCCATCAGCACGCCGAGCGGCAGCGAGACGATCGCCACGAAGGCCGAGCGCAGGTGAAGCAGGAACGCGACACACACCAGCGCCACGACGACGAATTCCTCGACCAGTTTTTGCCGCAGGTTGTCGACCGCTCGTTTGATCAGGCTGGAGCGGTCGTAGGTCGGAACGATCTCCACGCCCGCCGGCAGGCTCGGCTTGAGTGCATCGAGCTTCGCCTTGACGGCCTCGATCGTCTGAAGTGCATTCTTGCCCCAGCGCATGATGACCACGCCGCCCGCGACTTCGCCCTCGCCATCCAGCTCGGCGATGCCGCGCCGCATTTCAGGCCCCATCTGAATCGTTGCGACGTCCCCCAGGCGCACCGAGACGCCTGCGTCGGTCGTCATCAGCGGAATCTTGCGGAAGTCATCCAGCGACTGCAGATAGCCGGAGGCGCGCACCATGTACTCGGCCTCGCCCAGCTCCAGCACCGACCCCCCGCTCTCCTGATTGGCCCGCTGCACTGCGTCGATCACTTTCGCCAGCGGCATGCTGTAGGCGCGCAACCGATCGGGGTCGACCACGATCTGGTACTGGCGCACCATGCCGCCGATGCTCGCCACCTCCGAGACATCGGGCACCGTCTTCAGCTCGTATTTCAGGAACCAGTCCTGCAGCGCGCGCAGCTCTCCCAGATCGTGGCGCCCGCTGCGATCGACCAGCGCGTATTCGTAAACCCACCCCACCCCGGTGGCGTCCGGTCCGAGCGAGGCTTTGGCGCTGGCGGGCAGCCGCGACTGCACCTGATTCAGGTACTCGAGCACGCGCGAGCGCGCCCAGTACGGATCGGTGCCGTCGTCGAACAGGATGTAGACGAACGAATCGCCGAACATCGAGTAACCGCGCACCGTCTTTGCCCCCGGCACCGACATCATCGTGGTCGTCAGCGGGTAAGTGATCTGGTTTTCAACGATGCGCGGCGCCTGCCCGGGATAACTCGTGCGGATGATCACCTGCACATCGGACAGATCCGGCAGTGCGTCCAGCGGGATCCTCGCGACTGCGTAAACGCCCCATGCGGCCACGATCGCTGTAGCCATCAGCACCAGGAAGCGGTTGGCGATCGACCAGCGGATCAGCCGCGCGATCATGGCTTGCTCCCGGCTGCAGGTGCGGCCTGCCGCGGCTCGCTCGAGGCTTGGTTGGGCTTGGGCGCCTCGCCCAGACGCGTTTCCAGGCCGCGCAAGCTGGCCTCGGAATCGATCAGGAACTGCGACGACACGACCACTTGCTGGCCGGCCTTGAGGCCCCGTTTGATCTCGGTCTGGCCACCGCTTTCCATGCCGGGTTCCACCTCGACGGGGCGGAACCGGCCGTTGTCTTCGGCCAGCATCACAAGGCTGCGCTGCCCGGTCCGGATGACGGCATCGGTGGGAACCATCAAAGCCTTGTCTGCATGCAGGTCCGTGAACTGCATCGTGACGAACATGCCGGGCGTCAGGCGGGCTCCCGGGTTCGCCAGCTCCATGCGCGCCTTGATGGTGCGCGTGGCCGGATTCACCTCGGGCAGGATCGCCTGCACGCGGCCGTCGAAGGCGGCTCCAGGTGCTGCCGGGCTGCGCGCCCGTACCCTGGCGCCGGGACGCACCAGGCCGGCCTGGCTTTCCGGCACCTCGGCATTGGCCCAGACAGTGCCCAGCCCGTTGATGCGGAACAGCGTCGCGCCTGCCATGACGGTCATGCCTTCGCGCGCCGCCAGCTCAAGGACAACGCCGCGGATCGGCGCGGTGAGCGTGATGCGCGGCTGCGAGTGGCCAGTCGACTCGATCAGCTGGATCTGGTCGTCCGTCATGCCGGCCTGCCGCATTCGTGCGCGCGCCCCATCCAGGAGCGTCGAAAGGTCTGCCCCCTTCATGCCCCGCACTGCCAGGAACTCCTCCTGAGCCGCCACCCAGTCGGGTACATACAGATCTGCCAGCGGCTGGCCTTTGCCCACCGGATCCAGAGTTGCGCGCACATACAGGTGCTCCACGAAGCCCGTGGCGCGCGCCTGCACGACGACCTGGTCCCGCTCGTTGAATGCGACGCTGCCCACGGCCGAAATCTGCGGCGACAGGTCCGCCTCGACGACTTTCGCCGTGCGCAGCCCCAGGTTCTGTTCGATTCGGGGGCTCACGGTGACGCTTGCGTCGTCGCCGTCGCCGCCTGCGTACACGGGCACCAGCATCATGTTCATGTACGGCGACTTGCCCGGCTGCTCGAACTGGTTGGCGGGAACCATCGGGTCGTGGTAGTAGAGGATCTTGCGGCCGGTGGCCGGATCCACATCGCCGGCCTTCAAGCCCAGTTGCAGGTGCCGGCGCGTGGCCTGCTCGCCGTCGGCGATAGCTGGCGGCAGAGTGCCGCCCGACCCTGGCCCGGTCCCTGATGCGGCGTGCAGCTCGCCCAGGCCACGCTTCAGGCCCAGCTCGTACAAGCCGTAGCCGCTGGCCGCCAGAACGGCAACGGCGCCGATTCCGATCACAAGCACGGCGCGTTTCATTGCGGGTTCTGCGCAGCGCCGTGACCAGCCGGCGCGAGGTAGTTCAGTTGCGCCCAAAGGCGCGCCGCCTCCTGCTTGAGCCGCAGGCTCTCCAGGCGGGTATCGAGTTGCGTGCGGCGCGCTTCGAGCACCGAGGTCAGCGATCCAGTACCGCCGCGATAGGCGGCCAGAGCGGCGTCGATCCGGTCCGCGGCCAGCGGCAGCAGGGAGGCGTCGTAGCCTCCGAGTCGCTCCCGATCGCTGCGCCACTGCTGCAGCATCGCCAGCGCCTCGGCCACGTGCATGCGCGTTTCTTCCTCCCGCTCGGCGCGCATCTTCCGGATCAGCGCAAGCTTGGCGGCGAGCTCCTGGTCTTGCCGGTTCCTCTGATCCCACTGCAGCGGAATCGAGACATTGATCGAAACCATGTTCGAGTACGTCGATCCGCGCTGGCTGTACATCAACGCCACACTGAGGTCCGGCCGCTTGTTGGCACGCGCCTCGTCGGCCTCGGCCTGCGCCGCCGCCTCCTGCTCGAGCATCATGGCGATCTGCGGGTGATGGACCAACGCGGTTTCCAGGTCCTCGGGTCGCAGGCTGACCGTCTCCAGGGCCGGGAGCGGGCCGAGCGCTTCGTCGGCAGGCGCGCCGACCCAGCGCGCAAGCTGCGTCCTCGCGGTGCCAAGGTCGCGCTGGCTCTGCGCCAGCCGGTCTTCGATCCGCGCCAACGCCGATCGGGCCGCAAACACGTCGGCTTGCGAGCCGCGTGCGCTGTGGTAGGCAGTCTCGGCCGCATCGATCTGAAGCTTCGCCTCATCGCGCTGCGCGGCCATCAGCTCGCCCACGCGCTCCTCGAAGTAGCGGTCGAGCCAGGCCAGCGCCGTATCGCGTTGCAGGTTCGCCAGCGTGAGTTCGCCTGCCGCTTCCGCCGCCTGTGCCTCCCGCTCGAAGCGAGCGGCGCGGGCCTTGAGCTTGCTCGAGCGCGTGAACTCCTGAGCGATGCCGATCGAGCGCATCGTCATGAAGTCCCGGCCTACGCTGAACTGGTCCGGCCCGTTGACCGGCAGGTTATTCAGTCCGACGGTTAATGTCGGATCCGGCAACTGGCCGGCGGCGATCGACATCGAGCGCGCTGCGGTGGCCGCCGCGTCCTCCGCGACTATCCCAGCCGAGCGCAGCTGCGCCAGTTGCAGCGCCCGCTCGAGCGTCAAGACAGGCGGGTCGCCCGCCGTTTGCGCACCGGCCGACGGATGGACGGCGACAAAAACCGCGACGACGAACGCGCTGTGTACAAACCGCGACCGCGCCGGTCGTCGGTGCTCCTGAAAAGGACTGAACGAAGGATTCACGATCCAACTCCCAAGCGATGCCCGCGGCCCCCGCTCGCGGGGCGCACGCAGAGTTTCCGCACTCAAGCCTGCAGCGCAGGCCGAGCGCGGCACCAGGTCAGAGGGGAGTCAGCTCAGCGCCGGTGGCCGCCAGCGGCCGCGCTGATCGATACAAAGAGCAAAGGGCTCGTGGGAACGGACGAGTGGAGCCGCCAACGGCGAAAATGAACTCAAAGGAATCGAACTCGTCAGCCAAACGCCCACGACCGGGCACGCCTGACCAGTCTTGCAGGCCTTACCGCTCCTGGCGGCCGTGTCGGCGTCGTTACAGCAGCCACGGGCCGTATCGGCCGCGCCCGTGGCGAGCGTATGTCCCGTCTGCTGCATGGGGCAGAGCTTCTCGCCGACGCTCGCTTGCGCCGCCCCTTGCAGGGCGAGCGCAAAACACAAACCGAGCGTCAAGAGCTTACGCATGGATTTCATGTTAGCAGAAGGTATTGCGTGTATCGACGATGAA
>DATBCI010000103.1:0-14319 GCA_036270555.1 Burkholderiaceae bacterium | reverse complement strand
TGGCGGCGCTCGTCCAATTTACGGATCAGCATGGGCCAGAAGAATTTCATCGTGATCCAGCCGGCGATGCAGAGGGCGACCAGCTGGACAAACAACGTGGCATTCAGGTTCATACGGCACCCCGACGAAGCCCGCCGTCAGCGCGAAGCGCCAGGGCGGGCGTGCTCGATTCGATCGAACTTAACCTAGCCCTTGAACGGGCTGGCCACCGCGAACCACAGCGCGATTCCGGTTCCGATGATGAACGAGGCGTCGATCAGGCCGAGCAGCAGGAACACTTTGCCCTGCAGCGCGTTCATCAACTCGGGCTGGCGCGCCGACGATTCGATGAATTTACCGGACATGATGCCGATACCGATGCAGGCGCCGCTGGCCCCCAGTCCGATGATCAGGCCGCACGCGATGGCAACCAGGCCGACGTTAGTCATTGTTTCTCCTATAAGCGTGAAATTTGAATCGGTTCGATAAGTGTCAGTGCGCAGCGTGCGATTCCTGCGCCTGGCCGATGTACACCAGGGTCAGCATCATGAAGATGAAGGCCTGCAGCAGGATGATCAGAATGTGGAATATGGCCCACGCCGCGCCCAGCAAGGCGTGGGCCAGGGCCAGAGCCAGGCTTGCGAGCACCCCATGCAGCGAGTTCAAGACGATGCCGCCGCTCAGCAGCGCGAGCAGGAAGAACAGCAGCTCGCCCGCGTACATGTTGCCGAACAGTCGCATGCCCATCGAGAAGGTCTTGGAAACGTACTCGATGATGTTCATCGCGAAGTTGGCGATCGCCAGCAGCGGCGCGCCCACCCAGGTGATCGGATTCAAGGTGATGTGCACCTGCCCGAACGGCGCGATGAACAGGTCCTTCAGGAAGCCGAACAACCCTTTGATCTTGATGCCGTAGTACAGCGACAGTACGAGCACCCCCAGCGCCATCCCGAGTGGCGCGTTCACGTCGGCCGTGACCAGCGGGCGCACGTGCTCGATCCCGAGGTGGCGAGCCACCCACGGGATCAGGTCGACCGGCAGCAGGTCGATCGCGTTCATCAGCGTGACCCAGAAGAACACCGTCAGCGCCAGCGGTGCGGCGTAGCGGCGATCGACGGGGACCAGCGCCTTGGCCTGCTCGTCGACGATTTCGACCCACCACTCGATCAGCGCCTGGAAGCGACCGGGGACGCCCGCGGTTGCCCGCGCCGCGACGATGCGCAGGACGAGTAACACAATGCCGGCTGTCAGCAGCGCAAACGCCAGCGTGTCGTAGTGAACGACCGACAGGTCGAACAGGCCCTTCTGCGGCGCGCTGGCAAACTGCTGCAGATGGTGCGCGATGTATTCGGATCCGGTGATGGGCTCGGAGTCGGCCATTATTAGATTAGAGCGGTTCAGGGCGGATCAGCGCGGCAGCTTGCATCAATAAAACGGCGCTGACCCCGACGATCAGTGCCAACCAGACCACATCCCGGACCGTCCGCGCGATCAGCACCAGCAGCCCAATCGTCAGAACGACCTTGAGGAACTCGCCGGCCAGGAGCGCGAGCAAATACGCCGTCGCGCGCCCCGATCCGCCGTCGACCGCGCGCGACCTGGGCACACGCCCAAGCCACGCAAGATGCAACGCAAACAAACCGTTGGGGAGGGTGCAGGCCAATCCGCCGAGTAGCGACGAAACCGCGGCCCGGTGGCCACCGATGATCCACGCACCCGCCGAGACGACCATCGAGGTCAGAAATTGCGCCGCGACGACCCGGAACACTACCGGAACCCTCCGCAGCTGCATTTCCGGACGCGGCGTCGCCCGCACCGTTCGCGCGACTCCGCGGCCATCTCCCCCAAAGCCGGCGCAGTTTAAGGCGCCGTGACATCGACGGCAAGTCGCCCCGGACGTTGCCGTTGATCTTGCGCAAACGGGGTCGCGCCCACCACCGACCGGCAACCGCAAGTGGGAAGCGTTACGTGGCGGGGCGGCTGCGGGCGATCGTTCATTGGCTCAGCCGCTCGATCAGGCCTTGCAGCTGATCGAGCGTTGCGAAGTCGATCCGGATCTGTCCCCTTCCCTTGGCGCCCGCGCGTATCGCAACGGTCGTTCCCAGCGCGTCCGACAACTCCTCCTGCAGGCGGGCCAGGTCGCGGTCGGGCGCGGGGCGCGCGCTGGTTGCGGAGCGCACCGGTCGCAGCGTGTGCTCGACGAGCGCTTCGGCCTCGCGCACCGACAGGCCCCTGGCCGCGATGCGCTGTCCGAGTTGAATCTGGTCCGACGACTGCAGCGACAACAATGCCCGCGCATGCCCCATCTCGAGCGCGCCGTCCATCAGCAGCTGCTGTACCGGGCTGGCCAGGTTCAGCAGTCGCAGCAGGTTGCTGGTTGCGCTGCGCGAGCGGCCGATCGACTGCGCCGCCTGCTCGTGGGTGAAGCCGAACTCCTGGATCAGTCGCCGTACGCCCTGCGCCTCTTCGAGCGCGTTCAGGTTTTCGCGCTGGATGTTCTCGATCAGCGCGATGGCGAGTGCGATCTCGTCGGCGACCGGCTTCACGAGCACTGGAACCTCGTCCAAGCCAGCGATCTGCGCCGCGCGGTAGCGGCGCTCGCCGGCGATGATCTCGTACGAGTCCTCGCCCACGGGTCGCACCAGGATCGGCTGGATCACGCCTTGAGCGCGGATCGAGTCCGCCAGCTCGTTGAGCGCCTCCGGATTCATCCGCGTGCGGGGCTGATAGCGGCCAGGGCGAAGCTGCGCGAGCGGCAACACGTGGGGTGCTCCGGTGGGCGCTTCCATCACGGCCGCGCCGCTGTCGCCCAGTAGCGCGTCCAGGCCACGTCCAAGTCCCTTGGGTCTTCGAATCATCATGTCAGGCCATCCGCATGGTTTTGACCCGCTCGATCACCTCGGCGCCGAACGAGATGTACGCCTGCGCGCCCCGCGCGCCGCGGTCGAACACGACCCCCGGCAAGCCGTGACTGGGTGCTTCTGCCAGGCGGACATTGCGCGGGATGATCGTGCGGAACACCTTGTCTCCGAAATGCGATTCCAATTGATCCGACACCTGCTGCTGGAGCGTCATGCGTGGATCGAACATCACGCGCAGCAGGCCAATCAGCTCCAGGTCGTGATTGAACCCCGCGTGGACGCGCTTGATGGTGTTGACCAGGTCGGTGAGGCCCTCCAGAGCGAAGTACTCGCATTGCATCGGAATGATCACGCCTTGCACGGCACACAGGCCATTGAGCGTCAGCAGCGACAGCGAAGGCGGGCAGTCGATCAGGATGAAGTCGTAGTTTTCGGTTACGGGGTTCAGAGCGTCGCGCAGGCGCATTTCGCGCCGGTCGAGTTCGACCAGCTCGACCTCCGCGCCGGCGAGCTCCCGATTGGCTCCGATCAGGTCGTACGTGCCTTCCACGGGGCGCACGATCGCTTCGGCCGCGGTCGCCAGGCCCAGCATCACGTGATAGACGGTCCGTGTCAGCGTGCGCTTGTCCGCGCCGCTGCCCATCGTGGCGTTGCCCTGCGGGTCCAGATCGATCAGGAGCACCCGCTGTTCCTGGGCTGCGAGCCCGGCGGCGAGGTTCACCGCGGTCGTCGTTTTGCCGACGCCTCCCTTCTGGTTCGCGATGCAAAAGATGCGTGACAAGGGCGCCCTTCGGGATCAGTGCGGCGGCGAGGCGGACTGCAGGACGACCAGATGTCGCGCCTCCTGCAGCAACGGCACTTGCAATGCGACGGTGCGTGCGATGGTCACGCCCGGTGGCAGTTGTTCCATTTCCTGCGCAGGCAGCTGACCCTTCATCGCGATCCAGCGCCCGCCGGGCGCGAGCAATGGGCGCGTCAGCGAAACGAATGTTGCGAGCGAACCGAGGGCGCGCGAGACGATGACGTCGAAGCGCGCGTCGAACTGTGGGCCGGTCAGCGCTTCCAGACGACCATGCACGACCTCGACGTTGGCGAGGCCAAGCTCGACGCGCGCCTGCGTGATGAAGGCGCACTTCTTGGCAACGGCGTCGACTAACGTGAAGTGATGGCCAGCCAAAGCGGTGGCCAGCGGCAGTCCCGGCAGACCGGCGCCCGCGCCCGCATCCAGGATCCGGAGCGGCGGCGCCGACGGCAACTCGCTGGCAAGGCTCAGGCTGTCCAGCAGATGGTGGCTGAGAACGTCTTCGTCGCGCGTGATCGCGGTCAGGTTGTGAATCCGGTTCCAGCGCAGCAACAGGGCGGCGAAATCCTCCAGCCGTTCGCACTGCGCGGCCGACAGGGCAACACCGAGCTGGCGGGCGTGGATGCCGATGGAGTAAGCGCTGACTGGGGAGGACGAATCCAGCGTCGTCTGCTGTGCGAGAGCCGGTTTCAGTTCGCCCTTGTTCACTCGTCCGGAATCAGGCAGCAAGCCGGCCGCCGGTGGCCGCGCTGTTGGCCGGGGATGCGGCATTCGTTTCGGGGCACGTCGGATCGGGGTGTAACGTGGCACGCTGGCGAAGCCGCTTCAGGTGCACCAGCAGCAGCGAGATCGCTGCCGGTGTAACGCCGGAGATGCGGCCTGCCTGACCTACCGTGGCCGGGCGATGCAAAGTCAACTTCTGACGGACCTCGATCGACAGTCCACGCACCGCGCCGTAATCGATGGCCTCGGGAATCCTGGTCGTTTCATGCGACTCGTGGCGAGCGACCTCCGCCTGCTGACGAACGATGTAGCCGTCGTACTTGGCGGCGATCTCCACTTGCCGCGCGACCGCCGGATCCGTTTGGACAGGGTCGCCGGGCGCGCCGAGCGCCACACCGTCGGCTGATTTCAACGTCAGCAGGTCCGCATACGACACCGTGGGTCGCTTGAGCAACGTAAAGAGCGTGTACTCACGCTCCAATGCCTTGCCGAAGACGCGCTCAGAGTCGTCGTTGCTCAGTATGCGAGGATTCACCCACGTTGACTTGAGCCGTTCGAGCTCGCGCGCCACCGCATCGCGCTTGCGATTGAACTGATCCCACCGGGCGTCCTCGATGCACCCCAGTTGCCGAGCGATCTCGGTCAGTCGCATGTCGGCGTTGTCCTCGCGCAGCGACAAACGGTACTCGGCACGGCTGGTGAACATCCGGTACGGCTCCGTGACGCCGCGCGTGATCAGGTCGTCGACCAACACCCCGATGTACGCCTGGTCGCGCCCGGGGTACCAGGCCTGATGACCTCGTGCGCGCAGCGCTGCGTTCAGCCCCGCGAGCAGCCCCTGGGCTGCAGCTTCCTCGTAGCCCGTCGTGCCGTTGATCTGTCCAGCAAAAAACAGATTCGACAGCGCGCGGGTTTCCAAGGTCGGGTGCAGCGACCGGGGATCGTAGTAGTCGTATTCGATTGCATAGCCGGGCCTCAACACATGCGCGCGCTCCAACCCGGGCACGCTGTGCACCAGTTCCAACTGGACGTCGAACGGAAGAGAGGTCGAGATTCCGTTGGGGTAGAACTCGCTGGTCGAAAGACCCTCGGGCTCCAGGAAGATTTGGTGTGAGTCCTTGCTCGCAAATCGATGAACCTTGTCTTCGATCGACGGACAGTAGCGGGGACCGACCCCCTCGATCACTCCCGAATACATCGGTGATCGATCCAGGTTGGCGCGGATGATCTGGTGAGTCCGCTCGTTGGTGTGTGTGATCCAGCAAGGCAATTGCCGCGGATGCAGTTCGGCGGTCCCGATAAAAGAGAAGACCGGAATCGGATCGCCATCTCCGGGTTGCCGTTCGGTGCGGTCGAAGTCAATGGTGCGGCCGTCGAGCCGGGGTGGCGTTCCAGTTTTCAGGCGGCCGCGCGGCAGGTTTAACTCGATCAAACGGCGTGCCAGCGAAATCGCGGCCGGGTCACCGGCGCGTCCCGCCGTGTGCTGCTCGAGGCCGACGTGAATCAAGCCATTCAGGAACGTGCCGGTTGTCAGTACAACGCAGTCGCCAGTGAATCGGATGCCGGACTGGGTAACGACTCCGATGACCCGATCCCCCTGCATCAGCAGGTCATCGACCGGCTGCTGAAACAGGCTCAGGTTAGGCTGCTGCTCAAGGCGGGTTCGGATCGCTTGGCGGTACAGCACGCGGTCGGCTTGGGCGCGCGTGGCCTGCACAGCCGGACCCTTCGAAGCGTTCAGGATCCTGAACTGAATTCCGCTGACGTCGGCCGCCAACGCCATCGCCCCGCCTAGTGCATCGATTTCCTTAACCAGATGCCCCTTGCCGATCCCACCGATCGACGGATTGCAAGACATCTGGCCGAGCGTTTCCAGGTTGTGCGTGATCAGAAGTGTGCGAGCACCCACCCGGGCCGACGCCAACCCGGCTTCGGTGCCGGCATGGCCACCCCCGATCACGATGACGTCGAAATCGCTTGCTGTGCTCATCCGCAGAAGGTCTGGCGGCGCCCCTCGGTCCGAACCGAAGTATAAGACCGCTCCTCCCGGGTCGCGCCGGAGCCTCGCAAGGTTGACTCTCGGAGGGGCGAAGGCGGGCGGCGCGCAGCGGGGAGCCCGGCATGGACGATCGGTGTTTCACGTGGAACCACGCCGTTCGGCGGCCGGGGCGCAGCCACGGCGAGGCTGACCGAGTAGCCGATCGGCCGCCGGCGCCGGAGTGTTTCACGTGGAACGGCCGGGCGGCGCGCGCTGCCTTGAGCCGCCCAGTGGGACTTCAGCGTCCGAATTTCGGATGCGCGACGTCGCCGCGAACGTGAAGCCGCAGCGGCGCCTGAACTCGGGTGCCACCTAGGTCGACGTGCAGCAAGCCGTCCACCGCCAGCTCGGGAGTCACGGTGACCTCGCCGCGGGTCGACAAAGCACCCGCCGCCGCGTGGATATTCTTGAACATCACGCCCGTCGAGCTGGCCACAAACGACGCGTCCATCTTCGTGAAGCGGGTCGACGCGGTACTGCTCGGTGAATCGGCGGACGGCCGGGTGGCCGCGTAGCCCAGGTTGATTCCATTGAGAGCCGCGCTGCGGACCTTGATTTGACCTGCGGCAATCAAGCTCCCCAGTGCGTCCTCCGGAGTCGCGCCCGCCCCGGCCAGACTGGCCTCGATCGACGCCGTGCCCGCAATCGGGGTTGCCGCATTTTCTTCGCTGGTGTCGCCGCTCGTCGGCCGCGCAGCTTTCGTAATCTGCTGGATCACGCTTGGAATGTCGATTCCGACGGAGCTGATGTGGCCGTCGGCGGACCAGGCAGCCGAACCTTGCGCCTGCCTGCGAATCGCCAGCTGCCCTTCGATCGCACCGAACGCCGCACCGAGGGTGAACCGCTCCAGCTCGATCGCGTCCGCGCTCACGTGCCCGGAGCCCACCATCTCGGTCCACGCAGCGTGCGGAGCATAGGGCGGACGCCAATCGGCTGCATCGCATTCGAACGAAATCGCCCCGCCGCTTCCATCGGGCGTCAGACGCACCTGCATGCTGCCCGGCGAAGCCAAACGCCGCAGCAGGACACTCGAAAACTTGCCGTTGGACTCCCGGCGCGCGACGGCCTCGTACTGATCCGGCAACAGACCGTTGCCTGCGAATCGGAGTTGGGCAATACGAACCTTGGTCACGCTGTCGGGGACAACCCTATCAATCGTCGTGAGCCAGGTGAGCAGGCGGCCGGCCTGATCGAAACTCAGCGTCAGCGGCGAAATCACGATGTCGCCCCAGCGCCGGTGCCCGGAGATCACGGACTGCCAGAGGCTGGGGGCGGTGAACTCCAGCGCGACTTCGTCGAGGCGAACCTGACCGCCCAAGTCGACCCCCGTCAGAACCATAGCCGGCGCCGGCGTGGTTCGGAAGCGGCTGTCCTGTACCTTCACGGGGACACTCAATGCGGCCGAAAGGCGCTGCGCGATGCGGTCGGCCGCAAGCATTGCACGTTCCTCGGCTAACCAGTTGCCCGCGACTGCGACCACGCCCAACAGAATGATGTAGGGGGCAAGCCGCCGCGCCCAGATGCGCAGCGACGATCCCCAATTGCGCCGCGTGTAGAACGAAAACTCATCCTGCTGCTTCCGGTCGTCGATCTCGCGTTGATCGAGCCGATCCCCAACGTTGACCGACGTGATCGCAAAGTCGCTCGATGGGAACTCAGTGTGCTTGCCAGGCATGGAGTCCTCTGGATGACCCTCAAATCAAATCAGCAGTGCCGACGGGGCGGTTTAGGAGCGAGCGCTCGCTCCCAAACAAACGTGGATCAATCGGCGCAGGTGGGCGCCTGCTTCTACAGTCCGAATTGAACCCGTTCAACCAGTGCGGCGATGCCCCTGCATGTTGGACGATTTCCGCGCTATCTGAAAGACCGGGTTGCCGTCCGCATCCAGACGACATCGGCGCGCCGCCGCACGGTGGCCGGCTCTGGCTGGTCCCTGGTCAGCACGGCGCGCGTCAGGTGGCCAGGCGCTGCGCCAGTTGCTCCCGCAGCGCCAGCAACGCGGGAGGAACCCGCTCACCCAGGCGCGCGAAGAACTCCACGTGTGACTCCAACTCACGCTGCCACTCCACCGGGCTCAACGCAGTCGCCCGCTCGAATGAAGCTGGATCGAATGACAGACCCTCCCACCGCAGGTCGCTGTGGCGCGGCGAGACGCCGAGGAACGTCTGCGCGCCGCCGCGCGTGCCGGCCACGCGGCCGACGATCCACTCGAGCACCCGCATGTTCTCGGAGTAGCCTGGCCAGAGGTAGCGCCCCTGCTCGTCGGTGCGAAACCAGTTCACGCAGAACACCCGCGGAGCGCGCGCCCCCGCGGCGGTAACCCGTTCGCCCAGGTTCAACCAATGGGCAAAGTAGTCACCCACGTGATAGCCGATGAAAGGAAGCATCGCGAACGGATCACGGCGTAGCACGCCTTGTGAACCGGCCTGGGCTGCAGTCGTCTCCGATGCCAGCGTGGCGGCCATGTAGACGCCCTCGCTCCAATTCCTCGCTTCGAAGACCAGCGGCACCGTGGTCGAGCGGCGGCCACCGAATATGAAGGCATCGAGCGGTACGCCCATCGGATCTTCCCAATCCGAGTCGATTACGGGGCATTGCGACGCGGCGACCGTGAAGCGCGAATTCGGATGTGCCGCCTTCCTGCCTTCGGCTGCTGCCAGTTGCGGAGTCCAATCGCGGCCTTGCCAATCGATGCAGTGCGCGGGAGCCTCGCACTTGCCCTCCCACCAGACGTCCTGATCATCGGTCAGCGCCACGTTGGTGAAGAGCACATTCGAGTCGAGCATCCGCATCGCATTCGGATTGGTGCGCGCGCCGGTGCCCGGTGCCACCCCGAACACACCCCGCTCCGGGTTCAGCGCATACAGGCGGCCATCCGGCCCGGGATGAATCCACGCGATGTCTTCCCCGATCGTCGTGACCTTCCAGCCGTCGAATCCGGACGGCGGCACCAGCATCGCGAAGTTGGTCTTGCCGCAGGCGGATGGAAAGGCGGCCGCGACGTGATATTTCTCTCCTTGCGGCGACGTGACGGCCAGGATCAACATGTGTTCCGCGAACCAGCCCTGGTCGCGGCCCATCACCGAGGCGATCCGCAGCGCCAGGCACTTCTTGCCCAGCAGCGCGTTGCCGCCGTAGCCGGAGCCAAAGCTCCAGATCTCGCGCGTTTCCGGAAAATGCACGATGTATTTGGTGCTGTTGCAAGGCCAAGGTACATCGGCCTCGCCAGGCGCCAACGGATGTCCGACCGAGTGCACGCAGGGCACGAACTGCGCGCTATCGCCAAGCGCCTCCAGCACGGCGGTTCCGACCCGTGTCATCAGGTGCATGTTGACCACGACGTATGGGCTGTCGGTCAACTCGACACCGATCCTCGCGATCGGACTTCCCACCGGCCCCATCGAGAACGGAACCACATACAACGTGCGGCCGCGCATGCAACCGGCGAACAGTCCGTCCAGCGTCTTGCGCATCTGCTCAGGAGCGATCCAGTTGTTGGTCGGTCCTGCGTCATCGCGGCGGTCGCTGCAGATGAAGGTGCGATCCTCGACGCGCGCCACATCCTGCGGGTCCGAACGAGCCAGATAGGAGCCCGGCCGCTTTTCTGGATTCAGCCGCCGCAGCGTGCCACTGGAGACCATCTGCGCGCACAGCCGGTCAAATTCAGCGCGTGACCCGTCACACCAGACGATCCGCTCCGGCCCCGTCAGGCGAGCTATCCGCTCGACCCATTGCAGCAACGCTGGGTGGCGCACGGAAGCAGGCGCAGATGAAAGCGCCTGACGCGAAGGCACTGCGCTCATGGTTTCTCCCATCTTCTTGTAATTATAAGGGCGCCACCTGCCATCGCCGCGGCTCGACTTGAGAACCGCGGCGATAGCGGCTGCGCCGCTTGGAACCGCCTCGAGGCGGGCGGCTCTCAGGCCAAGGGGACGATTTCGACGGCCTGCGGCCCTTTTTGTCCCTGCTGGACCTGATACTCAACGCGCTGATTTTCCTTCAGCGTCCGAAATCCCTTGGACTTGATGCCGCTGTAGTGGGCGAAGACGTCACTGCCCCCATCGTCGGGCTTGATGAAGCCAAAGCCCTTCGTCTCGTTGAACCACTTTACAACGCCTGTGGCCATAGCAAGCTCTTCATGGAAAACGCGGGAAGCGCCCGCGGCGCGCAAGCGATGAGTTCATTTTGAACGTTGCGGGATGGCCGGAAGAAGTACTGCGGCGGAACTTCGACGTACTGAGCGGAGTAGCGGTACGAGCCTGAGCACCCTGAAACCGGTAAACGCAGCGCGGTCATCGACTGCGAGGAAAACGGTACCCCAATCGGTCGCGACGCGCCAGTGTTTGACGCATTTTGGGCGACGGACGGCGCGATGCAACCACGATGCGGCCATACCTAATTGGGGTTGCACCGACCCGTCATGCGGTTGTCGCGCAGCTCCTCGTCATGTGAGAGCGATGCGGTTCAGGTATTCACCGGAGGATCCGTCATTCGCACGCAGCGCATCGACGCGCGTCCAACTGCAATCGCGAGTCGGCGTCGATCGCGGCGCTCAACGCATCGAAATCGCTCGCTTGCCTCAATCGCACCAGCAGCGACGAACAGGCGGTGCGCCGGAACGCCTGCAGCAGCTGCTCGCTGTCGCCCCAGATCTGCGAATCGAACGCGGTGAGCTGCGCATCGCGTTCGATCAGCAGCTGCGTCGGCGGAGTGGGCGAAGCGGGCTGGTCCATCAGGTTCAACTTGACTCCGGATAGACATGCTCGGTGGTCGGAAAGGTCCCCGAGCGGACCTGCTCCAGGTAAGCACGCGCGGCCGCTTCGACGCTGCCCGACTCGATCAGGAAGTTCTTCACGAAGCGCGGTCGCCTGTCCGTGAAAACACCCAGCATGTCGTGCAGCACCAGCACCTGGCCGTTGCAGGCAACACTGGCTCCGATGCCGATCGTCAGGGCCTTGGACTCGGACGCGATGGCGCGCGCCAACGGCTCCGGAACCGCCTCGATCACCATCATCTCGGCTCCTGCCTGAACGACCGAGCGCGCAGCGGCCCGTATGCGGGCGGCAGCCTGGCCGCGCCCCTGAATCCGGTACCCGCCGAAACGGTTGACGTGCTGCGGCGTCAGACCCACATGGGCGCACACGGGAATCCCACGCTCGACCAGGAAGGCGATCGTGGGTGCCATTTCGTCGCCGCCTTCCAGCTTCACCATCTGGGCACCGGCCTGCATCAGGCGAACCGCATTGTCGAGGGCCTGGGGCGGACTGCCCTGATAGGAGCCAAACGGCATGTCCGCGACGATGAAAGCGCGCTGCGAGCCGCGCTCGACGGCCCGCGTGTGGTAGGCCACGTCATCGACCGTGACCGGCAGTGTCGAGGCGTGCCCCTGGATCACCATGCCGAGCGAATCGCCGATCAGCAGCGTGTCGATGCCGGCGTGGTCCAACACCGTCGCGAACGAGGCGTCGTAGCACGTCAGCATGGCGATCTTGCGCTCGGCCGCGGCGCGGCGAAGGTCAAGCATGGTCGTCCTCATGTTTCTCCCTCCCGGTGGGCATGGGTCCGCTGCGCAAGTATGCCCGCGTCGCCTGATCGGCAGGCGCGATCACTTCCCGATACAAAATCGGCTGAAGATCTCGCCGAGAATGTCGTCGGCCGAAACCTGGCCCGTGATCTCACCCAGCGCGAGTCCGGCGAGGCGCAGCTCCTCGGCGGCGAGCTCCGGGCGCAGCGTGTCCGGCCGCAGGTGGGTGGCGGACTCGTGAAGGTGACCTTGGGTGCGGGCGATGGCATCCAGGTGGCGCGCACGAGCCAGGTACACGCCCTCATCGGACGGGGTCCGGTCCCAGCCGGCCCGGCGCAGAAGCTCCGCGCGCAACGCGTCGAGCCCGGCTCCGGTCTTGGCCGAAGCGTACAGGCGCCCGTCGCGCGGTCCCGCCGGGTCGCCGCTCAAATCCACTTTATTGACCACCGGCAGGATCGTGGCGTGCGATCCGATCCGCGTCCGCCAGTCAGGAGCCAAAGCGGCACCCAGAGCAGGACCCGGAGCCGACGCACGATCGTGCTCCGCCGTCGCGGTGGCATCGATCACCTCGATCACGATGTCGGCCTGTGACACCGCCTCGAGCGTGCGCTCGATCCCCAGCCGCTCGACCTCGTCATCCGTGGCCCTCAGTCCCGCGGTGTCGATCACGTTCAGCACCAGCCCGCCGATGTCGATGCTGCGCTCGATGCGGTCGCGCGTGGTTCCGGGATGGGCGGTGACGATCGCGACCTCCTGTCCCGCCAGTGCGTTGAGCAGGCTCGACTTGCCGACATTGGGAGCGCCGATCAGCGCTACGCGCAGGCCGTCGCGCAGCACCGCGCCCAGGCGCGCACGGCGCATCAACTCATCGACGGATCGCTGCAGGCCGGCCACCCGCTCGCGGACGTCGCGCACCCCGAGATCCTCGAGGTCCTCTTCCGGAAAATCGAGGGTCGCTTCGATCAGCGCGCGAGCCTGCGTCAACTGCCCGCCCAGCTCGGTCAGTGAGGCGGAGAACTCGCCCGTCAGGCTGCGGCTCGCGCTGCGGGCGGCTGCCTCGGTGCTGGCGTCGATCAGATCGGCCACCGCTTCGGCCTGCGCCAGGTCGATGCGATCGTTCAGGAAGGCGCGGCGCGTGAACTCGCCCGGCGCGGCCAGTCGCGCGCCGATCGAGCGGCCAGCCTCCAGGCAGCGCGCCAGCAGCATGCGCTGCACCGTCGGCCCGCCATGGCCTTGCAGTTCCAGAACGTCCTGACCGGTATAGGAATGCGGCGCGCGATACAGAATCACGATGCCATCATCGATCACGCGGCCGTGACCGTCGAGAAACCGGCCGTGGGTCGCCTGGCGCGGCTGCAAGCGATCTGCGGGTACGGCCCCCAGCACGCCCACGATCAGCTCGCCGATTCGCGTTCCGGACACACGCACCACGCCAATGCCGGCGCGACCAGGAGCGGTGGCGATCGCAACGATCGGGTCCTCGTCAGAGTCGATCATGCTGACGGTGAGCGATTGCTCAGGTTGTCCTCAGGTTATCCACTGATCCGTTCGAGCTACCTCAAAGTTTCCCGCTGCAGCGCTGGAGGTTGCTCTGCGTGTCAACGCAATATGAAGGCGCGCCGTTATCGGCTGGAGCGTCCGGTGCGCTGAAGCGCGATAGGCCGGCTGCTCGTCCCTCAACTTTGGAACGACGGAATTATCTGATGAAAAAGCTGATTGCTGTACTGATCGCCGGCCTGTTCGCGGTTGCTGGTGCGTTCGCCGACGAGATGAAGAAAGATGAGAAGGCGGAAGCAAAGCCCGCCGCCATGGACAAGAAGGAAGAGAAGAAAGGCGAAATGAAGGGCGAAATGAAGAAGGCCGAAGCCAAGAAGGAAGAGAAGAAAGGCGAAATGAAGGGCGAGATGAAGAAGGCCGAAGCCAAGAAGGAAGAGAAGAAAGACGAAATGAAGAAGGACGAGGCCAAGAAGTAATCGTTCACGAGCGCAGGCGGGCCGCGTCGATTGACTGGCCTGCTCAGCGGGTGAACCGAAGGGGCGCGCCGGACGGCGCGCCCCTTTCGTCGCCTGGCCCCAATCCTTCGGTCGAGGCGCATCATCGGGGCCTGTCAACCGCGGGCTTGACCTGCCCGTTGATGTGCGCAATCGTCGGGCGCTGACGCGCGCGGGGCGCGGCTGGCGTGGCGCGTTTTCAATCCCACACTCAAAGAGGAAACTTGCAATGAAATCACTGATCGCACTGATGATCACCGGCTTGCTGGCGAGCGCCGGCGCGCTGGCCCAGGAATCCAAATCGGCGGCTCCTGCTCCCGCAGCCCCGGCCGCCGCCGCGCCGTCGGCTGGCGCGCCGACGGGTGAGGAACCCGCCAAGAAGGCGGCCCACCACAGGAAGA
>DATBCI010000102.1:0-2405 GCA_036270555.1 Burkholderiaceae bacterium | reverse complement strand
CAAGGGGTCGGCGACGCAGGCAACACCGCCGGCGGGCGAAGCACCGAAAGAAGCCACCCCGGCGACCGCGCCGGCGGGCGAAGCACCCCGCCAAACAGCCCCGCAGGCGACCCCCGAAGCGACACCTGCGGAGCCCGAACGTCGGGCGACGCCGCCGGGCTCCAGCCAGTAGCCCTGCAGCGGGCTATCGTGGAATCAGCGAATGCACCAGAGGTCCCTGGCGGGACTCGAGGGGGGACATGAAACTGGCAATCGCAGGAAGCAGCGGGCGCATGGGCCGGATGTTGATCGAGGCCGCACTGGCTGCCGATGACTTCTCGATCGTCGCCGCGCTGGAGCGGCCCGATGCACCTCAGATCGGGGAAGACTGCGCGTTGTTTCTGGGGCGCAAGAGCGGGGCGATCATCACCAGCGACCTGGCTTCGATCGCGCAAGCCGACGTGCTGATCGATTTCACCCGTCCCGAGGGCACGCTGAAGCATCTTCGAGCGTGCGTCGAGCATCGCGTGCGCGCCGTGATCGGGACGACGGGTTTCGACGACGGCGGGCGGCGGCAGATCGAACAGGCGGCGCGCAGCGTACCGGTCGTGTTCTCGCCCAACATGAGCGTCGGCGTGAACGTGGCTTTCCGGCTGGTCGAGCTGGCGGCGCGGATGCTGGCCGAGGATTTCGACGTCGAGATCATCGAGGCGCACCACCGCCATAAAGTCGATGCGCCGTCAGGAACGGCGCTGCGTCTGGGTGAGCTGGTCGCCAATGCGCAGGGACGGACGCTGAGCGAGGTGGCCTTGCACGGACGGCACGGGCTGACCGGGGCAAGACCGTCGGGAGGCATCGGCTTCTCGGTCATGCGCGGCGGCGACCTGGTGGGCGAGCACACGGTGATGTTCGCCGGCGCCGGCGAGCGAATCGAGATCACGCATCGGGCGTCGAGCCGGATGACCTACGCGCTCGGCAGCCTGCGCGCCGCCCGTTTCCTGGCCCAGCGCGGGGCCGGCCTGTACGACATGCGCGACGTGCTGGGTCTGGGCTAGGTCCGCCGCGAAAGACCCACGTGACCGAGGCGTTCGGATTCGAGCACTTCTGGATGCAGGCCGACGGCCTGATCCGGGCCAACGTCTACATCCTGTTCGCGATGTCGCTGGCCAGCTGGTTTCTGATCTTCCTGAAAACCTGGGGCAACTTCCGGGCGCGCCGGGCGGTGCTATCGCTCGATGCGTTCTGGTCGGCGCCCTCTATCGATCAGGCGCTGGCGGCCCTCGCGGCCAGGGACTCCGAGGCGCTGCTGGCGCCGCTCGCCCAGGTTGCGATCGAGGCCGCGCAACGGCCGAGCGCCGGCGCCACCTCGTGGAACACGCCATCGGATCGACTGACGCGCGCGCTGCGCTCGGCGATCCAATCGGCCAACGAGCGCCTGGAGTCGGGGCTGACGCTGCTGGCCTCGATCGGGGCCACCGCGCCCTTCGTCGGATTGCTGGGAACGGTCTGGGGCATCTACCACGCGCTGCTGAATATCGCTTCCAGCGGCTCGCTTTCGATCGACAAGGTCGCGGGGCCGGTCGGGGAGGCGCTGATCATGACGGCGTTCGGACTCGGCGTGGCGATTCCGGCGGTGCTGGGCTACAACAGCTTCGCGCGCGCCAACCGGCTGGTCATCGCCCGCATCGACGGCTTTGCGCATGACCTGCACTCCTTGCTGTCCGAGCCGGCCGCGAACCGATGATCAGGTGTGCTCCCTCTCGCACCCCTTGACGATCGTGCCAATGCTCCCTCACCCCTTCCCCTTCTCCCGCACGCGGGAGAGGGGAAATGTTGTGCGGGCAATGGCTGACCGCCATTGCCCGGGAGGCTCGAAGTGTTGACCTTCGGTCGCTTCCGCCAGGGCGCCGATCTGTTCGAGCCGATGGCCGAGATCAACGTCACGC
The DNA here is from genome assembly GCA_036270555.1 of Burkholderiaceae bacterium. Lineage (GTDB taxonomy): Bacteria > Pseudomonadota > Gammaproteobacteria > Burkholderiales > Burkholderiaceae_F > VBCK01. The sequence goes on along the minus strand of DATBCI010000102.1, from coordinate 480 downwards.
CGCTGGTCGACGTCACGCTGGTGCTGCTGGTCGTGTTCATCATCGCGGCCCCGCTGCTGACTTATGCGATCAAGCTCGACCTGCCGGCCGCGCAGGCAGCCCCTGCCAGTCCCGCCCCGGCCGCCATCGACGTGGCGATCGACGCCAGCGGGACCCTGTTCTGGAATGGCACCGCGGTGGACACGCACGGATTGGAGGTGCGGCTGAAACAGGCCGCCGGGGCCCTGCCGCAGCCGGAGCTGCATCTGCGGGCCGATCGTGCCGCGCGCTACGAGGTGGTCGCGCAGTTGATGTCGGCCGCGCAGCGGGCCGGCATCCAGCACATCGGATTCATCACGCTTCCGGCCCCAGAGAGCAGCCAGCCTCAGCGACCACGGCGGCGTTGAGCCGGCCGGCGATACCCGATCGTCCGTTGCAGCTCAGTTGCAGGCAAATTGCCCCGGCACGACCGTGTCGAGCTCGTTCAAAGCGGCGCCGTCC
>DATBCI010000101.1:0-17113 GCA_036270555.1 Burkholderiaceae bacterium | reverse complement strand
GCGGTCATCGCCGCGGTCAGCGCGACCGGCGCGATTACCACCGTGACGGTGACCAATCCCGGCATCGGCTACAACCCCGCAACGCCTCCGACGGTCAGCTTCGTCAGCGCGACCGGCACGGGCGCCAGCGCCACCGCGACGGTGAACGTCGGGGGAGTCAGCTCAGTGGCGGTGACCAGCGCGGGCAACCTGTACACCTCCGCTCCCACGATCACCTTCACAGGTGGCGGCGGCACCGGCGCTGCGGCGACGGCCAATCTGACGACCCCGATCACGCAGATCCCGTATTTCCTGAACACCAACGTCTACGTGCATCACAACTGGGTCACGGCGAACAGTGCGTACGGCGATGAGCTGAACTCGACCACGCCGGCGGGGTCCGGTGGCGTGATCTTCTGCGACGGCTCCGACTATTACGACTTCCGCTACAACTGGGTGTGCGGCAACCTGAGCACGGGTGATGGCGGCGGCGTCGGCCAGCTCGGATTCGCCTACCAGGGCGACATCTCGTACAACTGGATCCTGTTCAACCAGACCACGAACCCGACGCTCACCACGCACGGCGGCGGCATCGTGGCGATGGGTCTGGGACCGGACGGCGTCGGCGGTTGCGGGGAGGTCAATGACCAGGAGTGCCCGCCGCAGCTCACCGACGGCATCGGTCCGGGCCTGGTGATCAACGGCAACGTGATCATGGGCAACACCGCCGAAGGCGGTAGCGGCGGCGGCATCCGGCTCATGAACGTCAACGGAACCGACGTGCAGCGCAGCCCCGGCACCCCGGCGAACTGGTTCACGGTCAACGTCACCAACAACGTGATCACCAACAACGTGGCCGGCTGGGTGGGCGGCGGCGTCTCGCTGCACAACGCCGTGCGCGTCACCCTGCGCAACAACACGATCGTGTCGAACGACACGACGTCGTCGGCCGGCGTGCTGTTCGACACGAGCGGTGCCTCGTTCTCGAGCGTGCCGCCGCCGGGATGCGACCCGAATTCGCCGCCCAGCCCGACCAACAACTGCACGAACACGGCGATCACGCAGTCGAACTTCCTGCCGGCCGGGCTCGCGACGGAAATGCACGACGCCACGCTGCTGACGGCGTTCACCGTCCCGACCGTCAACTGCGGCGAGGGCTTCTCGGGCTGCACGAAGTTCTCAAACCCGTCGCTTCAGAACAACATCTTCTGGCAGAACCGGTCGTTCCGGATCACCACCGGCGCGATGCCGACGGCCCCCGGGCTGCAGGCGACGGTGCAGCTGGCTCCGGCGCTGACGCAGACCGTAACAGGCTCCTGCCCGGCCGGCGCGAACTACTGGGACATCGGCGTCTATGGCGACACCGGGCCGACCGACCACAGCTCGGGCCTGACGCTTTCGCCGCACGGCTCCATCATCAGCTCAGGCACATACGGCGGCTCCAACAGCTCGACCAGCCCGGGCTTCGTGTCGCAGTACTGTAACGGCTCGCGGGTGTCGCCTGAGATCGCTCCGCAGCTGTGCTCGGGCCCGCTCGGAAACGCCAATGCCGCCGGCTGCATCCAGCCGGGGACGGTCGGCGTGTCGATGACCGTGCCTGCGGGCATCCCGGACATCAACCAGTACTACCCGGCATTCACGCTGGCCCCCGCGGCGACCGTGGACGAAGGCAACAACTGGATCAACATGTTCTACGGACCGCTGTCGCTGTCGAACGCGACCCAGTACACGGCCGCGGGCGTCTCGTTGCCGCCGCTGGGCAACTACAACCGCACGGCAGCGGACGGCACAGTGACGGCGATCCGAGTGACGAACCCGGGCGCGGGATATACGACCGCTCCCACGGTCACGCTGAGCGCGCCTCTGGCGGCGGGCACGCCCGCCACCGCGGCTGCGACCATCGGCACCGTGGTCGGGTCCGTCACCGTCGTGGCAGGCGGCGCCAACTACACGCGCGCGGACAGCGTCGTGATCAGCGGTGGCGGCGGCACGGGGGCGACGGCGCAGATCGCGGGCCTGAGCGCGACCGGCGCGATCACCGCGATCCGGGTGACGAACTTCGGCAGCGGCTATACGTCCGCCCCGACCGTCACCGTCACCAGTGCCACCGGCACGGGCGCCGGCGCGACGGCGACCGTGGTCAGCGGGGCCGTCACCGCAGTGACGGTGACCGGCGCGGGTAATCTGTACTCTGCCGCACCCACGGTCACCTTGACGGGTGGCGGCGGGACCGGCGCTGCCGCCACGGCCGAGCTGGCTCCGAGCGTGGGAGCTCCCGCGTACACGCCGGCTGCAATGGCTCCCGGAGGAAGCGCAGCCTTCGTGATGCGCCGATAGTGGCCGTGATGGGCGCCACTCGCAGACCAGGAGCACGCGCCAGGCAGGGAGCGATCGCTTTCGCGATCGCTCTCCTGACCGCCGGCGTACAGGCGGCCGACCGCCCCACGCAGGCGCCCGCCACCCCGAAACTCAGCGCCGAGCAGATCGTCGAGCGCAACATCGCGGCGCGCGGGGGTCTGGCAGCGTGGCATGCCGTGCGCAGCCTGGCCCTCGACGGCCGTATGGACATCGGCGGCCGGGCCAACATGGAAGTGCCGTTTCGCTCGGAAATGAAGCGGCCCCGCAAACAGCGCTTCGAGCTCAACTTCCAGGGCAGGAAGGCGCTGCAGGTGTACGACGGCGCACACGGCTGGAAGGTCCGGCCGTACCTGGGGCGCGACGACCCGGAGCCCTATTCGCCGCTGGAAGAGCAGCAGGCGGCCGAGACGCCGGAGCTGGACGGTCCGCTGGTCGACTACAAGGCCAAGGGCACCAAGGTGGCGCTCGAAGGGATCGAAGCGGTCGAGGGCCATGATGCGTACAAGCTCAAGCTGACTTTCAAGAACAAGTCGGTGCGCCACGACTGGATCGACGCGAAGTCGTTTCTCGAGGTCAAGATGGAGGGCGCTCCGCGCAGGCTCGATCGCCGGCTGCATGACGTGCAGATCTACTACCGGGACTACCGCCCGGTGAACGGCCTGATGATTCCTTACGTGCTCGAAACGACCGTGCAGGGGGTGAAAGACACGCACAAGATGACGGTGGAGAAGGTCGAGATCAATCCGAAGATCGACGACACCGCCTTCCTGAAGCCGCAGGTCGTGGCGACAGCGGCGCCCGATCACGCCGCGAAGGCGTCCTCGGTTTCGAGCTCGCGTTAGAAAGTGCGGGCTGCCAAAGCCACCGCGTTGCGCCGGGATGCAGGTGGGCGGATGGAATCCGATCTCAAACGCCTTGCCGATGGCCTGCTGAAGATGCTCGAATCGGAGCGCGCGCGCGTGGCGGGCCTGCTCGGAGACGAGGTCGTCTCGGTAATGACGAGCGCCCGCTACCTGATCGGTGGCGCGGCGCAGCGGCTGGCGCGCGGCGAGGCCGCCGGCACATTCGAGATGCTGCTCGACGCGAGCGAGCGCATCGTCGAGGCCACCCGCACCCTTGCCCAGCTGTGCCTGGAGCTGCGGCCGAAGGTGCTGGACGACCTTGGATTGCTGGCGGCGCTGTCCTCGTGCTTTCGTGATTTCAGTCAGCAGAACCGGGCGATCGTGGTTTCGCCGCGCATCATGGTGTCCGAGACCGACGTACCGGGCGATCTGAAGCTCGCGATCTTCCGGATCGTGCAGGCGGCACTGAGCAACGTGGCCCGGCACTCGAAGGCGAGCGCAGTGCGGGTGCACCTGTCGATGTTCGAAGGCGAGCTTTGTCTGGGCATCGAGGACAACGGCGTGGGCTTCGACGTGCAGGGCCTGTGCTACCGGCGCAACGGGAACAACGGTTGTGGTCTGGGGATGATCCAGCGATGGGCCGAGATCAGCGGAGGTCGCTGCAGCATCGACGCGATCCTCCGGCAGGGAGCGCGCATACGAGCTTTCTGGAAGCTGCACGCGGCGTCCGCCACCGGGCGCACATCGCAGGAGAAATCGGACGCGAGCGCTCCTACCGGCGAAGCCTCCGTGATGCCCGAGCAGCACTACGGCCGCGTATTGCCTGCCGTCAGCGACGCCAGCGCCGCGACGGCGACGGTGGACGAGGGCATCAACTCGATTAACAGGGTCTACGCGCGGTTGTCGACCGTGAATCGGGTGACGGCGCGCGGCGTTGCAGGCTACAACACGCCGGTCAGCAATTGCAGCGTCAACGCCGGAGGGGCCGGGGCGGAAGGGGCGATACCATGGTAAAAATGAGCCACACGATCCGAGCCAATGGGCTGCTTGCGGCGGCGCTGCTTGCCGCACTGGCTGCTGCAGTGCCGGTTCCAGTTTGCGCGGATCCGCCGGCTGCCGCCCGGCCCCCGTACGCGGGGGCGCGCAGCCAGCGCGGGGCGATGTATTACGCGCGCCGCTACGGTGTCGATCAGCTTCAGGTTCGCTCGACGTCGTCGGGCGAATCGCTGCAGTTTCGCTACCGCGTGGTCGATCCCGACAAAGCGGCCATTCTCGGCGACAAGCGCGCCAAGCCGGTGCTGGTCGATCAGAAGAGCGGGGCGCGGCTGACGGTGCCGACGATGGAGAAGATCGGCGAGCTGCGCCAGACCTCGGCGCTGCAAGCGGGGCGCGAATACTGGATGCTCTTCGCCAACCCCGGCAGGCTGGTGAAGCCGGGGCAGCGGGTCGACATCGAGGTCGGCGCATTCCGTGTCTCCAGCCTGACGGTGCAGTAGCCGCGCCGAGGCGAAATGTCGAGGTATGGACTCCGGTCGCCCGCGGTCGCGCTGCTGCTTGTCCCGCTTCTATTCCCGGTCGCGACCGCGCGCTCGGCCACGCCAACCGGGCCGATGGCCATCGCGGCGGGGGAACGGATCTACCGCTACGGCGTGCTGCCCACAGGGGCGCCGGTCCTGGGCGAGCGCGTCTCGATGCCCGCGGTGCAGGCAGGGGCGGCGGCCTGCGTCAACTGCCACCGCCGCAGCGGGCTGGGCGAGGTCGAGGGGCCGATGCTGGTGCCACCGGTGACCGCGAGGCACCTGTACAACCCGCGCGCCGCCAGTCGGCCGGACGCGCTCCACGACATGGCGTTGATGATGCGCGAGCCGGGCGCGCACACCGCCGTGCTGCCCCAGAGCGAGCGCAGCGCTTATACCGACGCGACGCTGGCGCGCGCGATCCGGGAAGGCATCGGAGCCGATGGGCGTGCGCTCGATTACGTGATGCCGCGCTTTCGCTTCGACGACGCCGACATGGCCTCGCTGATCGCCTACCTGAAGCAGCTGTCGAGAAGACCTTCGCCGGGTGTCGGAGACGACACGCTGCAATTCGCGACCGTGATCACTCCGGATGCCGACCCGGTCAAGCGACAGGGCATGCTCGACGTGCTGGAGCATTTCTTCGGCGAGGAAAACGTGTTTCGGGGCGGCAAGGGCCCGCCGCCGCAACTTTCGCGCCGTTTCCTGCCGATCGCCCACCGCTGGCAATTGCACGTCTGGGAGCTTTCCGGCCCCAACGAATCCTGGGGAAACCAGCTCGACCAGCGACTGCAGCGGGAGCCGGTGTTCGCGCTGATCTCCGGCATCGGGGGCAGGACCTGGAAGCCGGTGCACCGCTTCTGCGAGCGGTCTGGCCTGCCTTGCATCTTTCCTAACGTGGACCTGCCGGTCGTCGGGGAGCCGGACGATTACGACCTTTACCTGTCCAAGGGCGTGCTGCTCGAAGCGCAGCTGATCGGCGCACGCCTGCAGCAGCTTCGCCGGTCGCCCGATGCCGCGCGATCCGGGTGGCAGCGCGTGGTGCAGGTCTACCGGCGGGGCGACATCGGCGAGGCGGCAGCCGCCCAGTTGCTCGGCGTGTTGGCTCCGCCCGCGGTCGATGCCGTGGACCGCGCGCTCGAATCGGGGGCCGGCGCAACCCCGATCGGCGATGCGCTCCCGGACGTGGGCCCGGGCGATGCGCTGGTGCTGTGGCTGCGGCCGGGCGACCTGAAATCGCTTCCGTCCACGCCTCCACCCTCGGCCGCGGTCTTCGTTTCGGGAATCATGGGTGGCCTCGAAGGCGCGCCGCTGGCCGGCCCTTGGCGGGAACTCGCTCGAATGACCTACCCGTTCGATCTTCCGGAGCGGCGCCGCATGCGGCTGGACGATCCGCTGGGCTGGATGCGGTTCAAGCACATTCCCGTGGTCGATGAGCGCACGCAGACCGATACTTATCTCGCCTGCAGGGTCGCGGCGGAGACGGTGAGCATGATGCGCGAGGATCTGGTGCGCGACCACTTGATCGAGACGTTCGAGATGCACCTGGGGATGAACCTGCTGAACGGGTACTACCCGCGCCTCGAGCTGGCAGCCGGGGATCACTTCGCTTCTAAGGGAGCCTTTCTGGTGCGCTTTGCCGACCCCGAGGGGCCGCGCCTGGTCGCCGACGGCGACTGGAGCGTGCCATGAGGCGCCGCCGTGACGGCGCAAGTCGCGCGCGGGCGGCTCGGCGCGCCCCTAGTCGCTGGCCACGTGAGTCGCTTAGTGACCCGTCATCCTGACAATCGCTGTGAGCACGCCGCCGAACGCGATGAACGACCCGAGGAACCATCGGATAAGCTCGACCTTGGTTTCGGCCATGCGCTCGGTCATCTTCGTCTCGAGCCTCGCGATCGCGCCCATGCTCTCAGCGTGTAAGCGCGCCATTTCAAGCTTCACGGCACCAACGGTCTCAGCTATTTCAAGCTTCACGGCGCCAACGGCCTCGACAAGGTCAGTACGCGTCGAGAGCTGAGCGGCGTGTAGCGCGTAACGCTGGTCAATCTCGCGATGCAGCGACACCACCACGGCTCGGGCCTTGTCGTCCGGTACGCCGGCCGCCTTTAACGCATCCACGACTTCCAGGTCCATTCGCTCGGATCCAGCGATCAGTGGCGGTTCCAGATCGCCCGTCACCACGGCAATAGTACGCCGCCAGGACGCAATCAAGCCCGGCGCAACCGGTCGGCCCTACCGTCGGCGGCTGCTGTGGGTCAGTTGTTCAACGGAACTTCGATCGTGCCGGCCCAGCCACCGGCATCAAGGCCCCCGTCGGCCTGCAACACGCCACGCAGCGTCTGAAAGTCGGCCGCGATCGGCTGCGCGGCGGTCAGGTCCAGTTGCACCGTGCTGGCATCCGCATGCAGCGTCTGCGGCGCCGACGGCTCGATACGGCCGGCTTCCAGCGGAAAGAACTCCAACTGGTGCGGCACTCCGGTGGCCGGCGCCTGGAACGCCAGCGAGACCTTGGTGCCGGCGCGCGTGGCGCGGGCGCCTGCGAGCTTCAGGTGGCCCGGCACATGCGCGCGGGCGCGTTCGAAGGCCCCCGCGTTCGCGCTCAAGCGCAACGCCCCGGCCTCGCGCACCGGCAGCGTGATCGTGAGGTCTTGCGACGCAGGAATGCACACGTCGTGGCACATCAGCCATTCGGCCCGCGCCTCGATTCGTACTTCGCTGGCGAGCTGCAGATCCGGCGCCGCCTGCAGGTCCGTCAGCAGCAGCGTGTCGCCCTCATAGCCGTAGTCGACCAGAGGACCGACCGGGAGGCGGTGCGGAACCGGCCACAGGATCGGGCCCGCTCGCACGCCGGCCGGCAGGTGCCAGGTCAGCCGCGTCGGCAGACCCGCATCGCCAGGCACCACCCAATAGCTGTGCCAGCCGGGAGCGTGCACCAGCCGCAGAGCCAGCGTGAAGGGCTGGCCCGGGGTGATGCCGTCGCGCTCGGACCACAGGCTCGCCTTGACCTGGGCACCCAGCTCGAAGGCGTGCACTGGCACCGCGCACGCCAGCAGCAGGCAAGCGAGCCGGATCGCCCACCGCACACCCTCACCCCCGGCCCCTCTCCCGCTGAGCGGGAGAGGGGAGTCAGTCCAACGCATCCAACCCGCCAGGTCAGCGCAGCGCATCGAACGACTCGCCCGCTGCAGCGAGAATCTGGTCGATCAGGGCTTCACTGTGCTCGCTGGACACGAAGCCAGCCTCGTAGGCGGACGGGGCCAGGTAAATGCCGCGATCCAGCATGTGGTGGAAGAATCGGTTGAAGCGGTCGCGGTCACATTGCATGACCTCGTGATAGCGGGTCGGCACTTTCGGAGAAAAGTAGATGCCGAACATCGAACCGACCGCGTCCGTGCTGAAGGCGATGCCGCGCTGGCGCGCCGCTGCCGCAAGGCCGTCGGCCAGAAGGCGCGTGCGATGCGTCAACGTCTCGTAGAAGCCGGGCTGCTCGATCAGTTGCAGCGTGGCGAGGCCGCAGGCGACCGCCAGCGGATTGCCCGACAAGGTGCCCGCCTGGTAGACCGGACCGAGCGGAGCGATCTGGCGCATGACGTCGCGCCGTGCACCGAACGCCGCCAGCGGCATGCCTCCCCCGATCACCTTGCCCAGCACCACGATGTCGGCGGTGATCCCGGTCAGCTGTTGGGCCCCTCCCAGCGCGACGCGAAAGCCCGACATCACCTCGTCAAACACCAGCAAGGCGCCGTGCCGCGTGCACAGTTCGCGCATGGACCGCAGGAATTCGGCGCTGCCCCGCACCAGATTCATATTGCCCGCCACCGGCTCCACGATCACGCCGGCGATCTGGTCGCCGTGCTGCCGGAACGCATCCTCCAGCTGCTGACAGTCGTTGTAAGCAAGCACCATCGTGTGTCGGATCACGTCGGCCGGGACGCCTGCCGAGCTGGGGTGACCGAAAGTCAGGGCGCCGGAGCCGGCCTTCACCAGCAGGCTGTCGGCGTGGCCGTGATAGCAGCCCTCGAACTTGATGATCCGATCCCGCCCGGTGGCGCCTCGCGCCAGCCGGATGGCACTCATCGCCGCTTCGGTGCCGGACGACACCAGGCGCAGCTGATCGATCGACGGCAGCAGCGACACGATGCGCTCGGCGAACTCGACTTCTGCCTCGGTCGGAGCGCCATACGACAGGCCGTTGACCGCGGCTGCCTGCACCGCCTTGACCACTGCCGGATGGGCGTGTCCCAGGATCATCGGGCCCCACGAGCCGACCAGATCGATGTAACGGCGGCCGTCGGCATCCCAAAGCAGCGCTCCTTGGGCCCGCGCGATGAAGGGAGGCGTCCCACCAACCGCCCGGAAGGCACGAACCGGCGAATTGACCCCGCCCGGGATCGTGCGCTGGGCGCGCTCGAAAAGCTGTTCGTTGCGGTTCACCGGAATGCGGGGGGCGGCGGAAGCTGGGGAAACCCTTGATTCGGCAGGTAAAGGGCCTTCTTTTGATCGTACAAGCTATGATCGCGTCGTCGGTATGTTAGCGAACTCGCCGGATCTTCTGGAACCATGACCACGACTGTACGAACCCGCACCTTCATGTGTCTTATCTGCGGCTGGATCTATGACGAGGCGAGTGGGGCACCGGATGACGGGATTGCTCCCGGGACACGGTGGGAAGAAATTCCCCCGAACTGGGTCTGCCCGGAATGCGGTGCTCGTAAGGAAGACTTCGAAATGGTCGAAGTCTGACCGCGGCGTTGAACTGGACATCCGACCTGGGTTAGTGTGTGGTTACAATCGCTAAAGTCCGAGCTGCCGGCGATTTGACGACACAGGCTGATGCCGGACGCGGTCGCGTCGGATGGTTTTTGACCGCGTACGGAGATTGAGGATGCCAGCAGAAGACTTCAGCGAGATCCGCGGTCGCAAGGTGATGGTGATCGACGACTCGAACACGATCCGACGCAGCGCCGAGATTTTCCTGGTTCAGGCCGGCTGCCAGGTGATCCTGGCGCAGGACGGCTTCGAAGCGCTCGCCAAGATCAACGATCACGAGCCGAGCATAATCTTCTGCGACATCTTGATGCCACGCCTTGATGGATACCAGACCTGTGCGCTGATCAAGCGCAGTCCCCGCTTTAACCGCACGCCGGTGGTGATGCTGTCGTCCAAGGATGGGTTGTTTGACCGGGCACGTGGCCGGATGGTCGGGTCGAGCGAATACCTGACCAAGCCCTTTACCAAGGACAGTCTGCTCACAGCGGTGCGCCAGTACTCGATGAACTGACGCACATTTTGCCGCGAGTTGGCCAGCCGACAGCGTAGGAGACAGCGCCGATGCCCATCCGATCCATCCTCGTCGTCGACGACTCGCCGACCGAGCGCTATTTCCTGAACGAGTTGCTGCTGAAGCACGGCTTCAGCGTCACGACGGCCGAAAACGCCGACGACGCATTGACCAAGCTGAAGGCGGCGCTGCCCGATCTGATCTTGATGGACGTCGTCATGCCCGGCATGAACGGCTTCCAGCTCACGCGCCGCCTGTCACGCGACCCGGCGACCGAATCGATCCCGATCATCATGTGCACCAGCAAATCGCAGCAGACCGATCGGATCTGGGGCCTGCGGCAGGGCGCCCGTGACTACGTGGTCAAACCGGTCAGGGCCGAAGATCTGCTGGAAAAGATCGCGGCACTCGGATGATACGAGTCGGCGAAGAGCCCCTGGAACTGGAGGAAGGCCCCAAATCCGGGCGCCTCAAGGACTTCTCGACTCAACTTGCCCAGCGGCTGCGCGCGGCTCCGGGCCGGACCGCCGAGCCGGCGCGGCTGGCAGTGCGGCTGGCCGACACTGGATATCTGCTCGACCTGGCCTCGAGCGGAGAGATCGTGGCGATCCCGGAGATCGCCCCGGTGCCATGGACCAAGCCATGGTTCCGCGGGCTGAGCAACGTGCGCGGGCGGCTGTTGGGTGTGGTTGACCTGATGCACCTGTCAGGCCGGCCTCCGATGACTCAGGAGCAGTCACTGCAACTGGTCGTGCTGGGCGAGGCGTTGAAGGTCAATGCGGCGATCATCGTCACGCGGGCCTTCGGCTTGCGCAACTTGAAAGATCTGCAACCACTGGGGGATGTGTCGGATCCGCTGCGGCCGTGGGAACGCGAGCGTTTTCGCGAAACCGACGGCACGACGCTGATCGAGCTGGACCTGCGGCGCCTGGTGGCGACCGAGCAGTTCGTCTCGATCGGGATCTGAACCATCTGAGGAAAGGGAGCTTGTCGGCTCGCTTGGCGATAGGATCGGACCGTTCGGATGCGAAGCAGCACCGCGAAAGCGCGGGAGACGATATGGCACTGGACCCTCCACTAGCGGCGGCCAAGGGCGCATCCGCACGCCCGGCCGGGGAGTTGGCTGATGCGGCGTTTGTGCAGGCGGAAACCGCCCGCCCGGTGACGCCGGCGCGTGCGGCCGCCCCGACGCGGCGAGCTGATCGGTCTGCGATCCCGCCCACCGTGGTGCAATCCCTCGGCGAGGAACCGCGTGGCGCGCAGGGCTGGCTGCGCCGCCCGCTGCCCTTGATCGGTCGCCGATCGGTTCCACAGCAGATCCGGACACTGGGCGTGTTGATGGCCCTGTTCGTGGCCGCCACCGTCGCGGTGATCGCGATCGACGTCAACGTCTCGGCGCGCTATAGCGGGCAGCTGGCGCGGGCCTTCGACGTGCAGGCGCAATCGCAGCGGCTGGCTCGCCTCGCACCGGTCAGCCTGCAGGGCTCGAACGACGCGTTCAAGGACCTGACCGAAAGCCGCGACAAGGTCGATCAGGATTTGGCCGCGCTCGCCAACGGCGATCCGGCCACCGGCATCGCCGCAGCCGGTCAGGAAATTCAACCGCTGGTGACGCAATTGCAGGAGCGCTGGCGACCGACGCAAGCCGCCGCCTCGGCCATCATCGCTCAGCGCAAGGTCCTGTCGGGTTTTGGCGAACTGGTGGTCAGGATCAACGAGGGCACGTCCCACATGCAGGAACTGTCCGAGAGTGTGCTCAATTCGATGGTCCAGCGCGGTGGAGCCGCGCGCGAGGTCGCGGCGGCAGGCCAGCTGCTGGCGTTGACGCAGGCGATTGGACGCAGCGCCAACTCGATCATCTCAGGGCCTTCCAACGGCGCCGACGCAACGGTGGCGCTGGGGCATGACATCGGACTGTTTCACGATCTGGCGCTGGGCCTGTTTTCGGGCAGCGAGGCCATGCGCCTGGCGGCCGCCACCGACCTGGAGACGCGCGGCCGCCTGGCAGAACTTCTGAAAATGCATCGCGATGTGCTGGCACCGTCGGCGGATGCCCTGGCCAACGGCAAGTCGATCGTGCAGGCCAAGGACGCTTCGCGCACGATCGTCGCCGGCTCCGAATCGCTGCGACTGGCGAGCGCCGATCTGATCAATTCGTTGAGCGGCGAGCAGCGTGGGCGGGCGGTCAACTTCTGGCTGATGGGTTTGTGCGGGTTGTGCGCCCTGTTGTGCGCGCTGGCGGTCGCCAAGGTGCTGTGGGAGGATTCGCGCCGCCGGGCGGGGGAAGCCGAGCAGCGCATGGTGGAATTGCAACGCCTGGAAGAGCAAAGCAAGCGCCGCAATGAACGCAATCAGGCCGCGATCTTGCGCCTGATGAACGAATTGCAGGAGGTGGCCGACGGCAACCTGACGGTGCAGGCCACCGTGACCGAAGACATCACGGGTGCCATTGCCGATTCGGTCAACTACACGGTCGAGGAACTGCGTGGCCTGGTGGGCCGGATCAACAGCACGGCCGAGCAGGTCAACAACTCGTCCACCCAGGCCCGCGACATCGCCACGCGCCTTCTGACCGCATCGGAATCGCAAAGCAGGGAGATCCGCGGGACGGGCGAGAAAGTGCTGCAGATGGCGCAGCAGATCAACGAGGTCTCCAATGGCGCCGGCGAATCGGCCAAGGTTGCGCGCACGTCGCTTGAAGCGGCCGAGCGGGGCCAGCGGGCAGCGTACAACCAGATCGCCGGCATGAACGAGATCCGCGAGCACATCCAGGAGACCGCCAAGCGCATCAAGCGCCTGGGCGAGTCCTCGCAGGAGATCGGCGAAATCGTCGAACTGATTACCGACATCACTGAACAGACCAACGTGCTGGCGTTGAATGCGGCCATCCAGGCCGCTTCCGCCGGCGAAGCCGGCCGGGGATTCTCGGTCGTGGCCGAGGAGGTGCAACGCCTGGCGGATCGCTCGGCCGAGGCTGCCAAGCAGATCGGAGCGCTGGTGCGCACGATTCAGACCGACACGCAGGACGCGGTGACCGCCATGGAGCGCAGCACGCAGGGCGTGGTCGAAGGTACCAAGCTGTCGGATGCAGCCGGCACGGCACTGGCCGAGATCGGGCGTGTGTCGCGCCAGCTGGCCGAGCTGATCGAGCGCATTGCGCAGACGACCTCCGAACAAGCCAGTTCCGCCGGCGGCGTCGCGGTTTCGATCGAGCGGATCCTGTCAGTGACCGAGCAAACGTCGCAGGGAACGCGGCAAACGGCCCAGTCGATTGGCCAGTTGGCGACCTTGGCGCGCGAGCTGAAAGCCTCGGTGGCGCGCTTCCGGGTGGCCTGATGACTGAAATCCACGACCCCAACCAGCTGGTTGGCGCCTCGCAGGACGTGGCGCCGCTGGCCTGGGTCATCGACGAAATCCGCACCGCGTTCGGCCACACACTGGCCGGAGTGCGCGCCTTTCTCGGTAACAAGCAGGATCTGGACAGCCTGCGCGATGCGCGCAACCAGATCCATCAGAGCAACGGCGCGCTGCAGCTGCTGGATCTGCGCGGGGTCGCCCTGGTGGCCGAAGCGGTCGAGCAGCTGCTGCATCGCTGGGAGACCGAACCGGACGAGTGCGTGCCGTCGGCGGTCCGCTGCGTCGAGTCGGCGCTGGCCGCCGTTCGCGCGCACCTGGAGTCGCTGCTGTCGGGGCGCCCCAACCAGCCGATCCGCCTCTACCCGTATTACCGCGAAATCCTGCAGCTGAACCGGGCCTCGCGCGTACACCCGGCCGATCTCGTGTTCCCGGACCTGACGCGGCGCCCGGCTTTCCATAACATCGATGCGCGCCCATTCACGACGGATCAGCTCAGGATCCGCCGCGTGCTGTACGAAGAGGGCCTGCTCGGGTTCCTGCGCAACGCGGATGACCCGCGCGCGCGGCGACAGATGCGCGACGCGCTGTGCGAGCTCGAGCACCTGCCGCAACGCGGACTGGCGCGCAGCTTCTGGTGGGTGGTGCGCGGATTGCTCGATGCGCTGGATTCGCAGCACGTCGCCGTCGACCTGGATCTGAAAAGGCTGCTGGCACGCTTGAACCTTCAGCTGCGCCGCCTGGTCGAAGGTGGCCAGGTGGTCGCAGAGCGGCTGATGGTCGATGCGCTCTACTACGTCGGACGGTCCAACGAGAAGGTGGCGCGCGTTGCAGAGATCAAGCGCCTGTATGGACTGGATGCGCTGATTCCGGCCGATTTCGAGCGGGCCACGCTGACCGCGGTCGATCCGGACTCGGTGGCATCGTTGCGCGAGGCGCTGTCGCAGGCCAAGGCCCTGTGGGGGCAGCTGGTGACCAGCGCCGCGCCCAATCCGGCGCGCTATCGGCAGGAGGTCGAGAACGCGAGGTCTGCCGCGGTACGCCTGCAGGCGCCGCCTCTGGCCGAGGTGCTGGCGCAGATCGGGCGGGTCACGGAAGGCTTTGCTCAGCTGGCCCCGGCGGCGCGTGAGGGCCTGGGCCTGGAGGTCGCGTCGGCGCTGCTGTTCGTGGAGACCGGCGCCGACGAGTTGCCGCAACTCGATCCGGAGTTCAACGAGCGCGCCCGCAATATGATCGCGAGGCTGCACGGCGCCGCCCAGGGACGGGAGTTGCCGGAGGCCGGTCCGTGGCTGTCCGAGCTGGCTCGCCGCGCGCAGGACCGGCTGTCGATGGGCACCGTCGTTGCTGAAACGCAGTCGACGCTGCGCGAAATCGAACAGCGACTGGATCGCTTCTTCCGCAACCCGGCGCAGCGTGGCGAGCTGGCCGGGATCGGACCGCTGGTGGACCAGGTGTGCGGCGTGATGTCGATCCTGGGTCACGAAGAGCCCGTGGCGGCGTTGCGCAACGTGCAGCAATCGGTCGGCCAATTCGCCGATGGCTCGGCGCCACCCACGCAGGACGAATTCTCGAGAATCGCCCAGAACCTCGGAGCGATCGGCTTTTTCGTCGAAACCCTGGCGCAGGATGGCGCGCCCCCGCGCGGGATGTTTCGCTACGACCCGGCCAGCGGCCTGTTCTCGGCCGATCTGGCGCAGTTCCAGACGGCGGGCGCGACGCAGTCCGCCAGCGCGGACGACGATGCTGCGGCACCCTACCCGCTCGAGGAGCGCGTGCTGGCGGCGACGCCGGCCGACAACATCGAAGCCGCCTCCAAGCAGCGTTTGCACAGAGCGCAGGCGCTGGCGGAGCGGTTGGCCGTGTCGCCGGAGGACCGGGCGTTCCAGCAGCAGCTGGCCGAAGTGCTCGGCCACCTCTCGCACGACGCGGATCTGCTCGACAGCAGCACGCTGCGCGCTCTGACCGGCGATGCGGCGCGCGCGTTGAACTCGCTTCAACAGGGCGGTGGCCGTGACGCCGCGCTTGAATTGCTCGAGCGCCTGACGCCGACCCGCCCGGCGGTTCCGCAGCCGACCGCGCCGATGCCGGTCAGTCAGTCGGCGGCGGCGCGCGAGCTGCACGAGATCTTCGTCATGGAGGGAACCGAAGTGCTCGATTCGATCGCCGAGCACCTCGGAATGTTGCGTGCGCAACCCCAGGACCTGGGCCTGATGACGACCGTACGCCGGGGGTTCCACACGCTGAAGGGCTCGGGCCGCATGGTGGGCTTGAAGAACTTCGCCGAGGGGGCCTGGGCTGTCGAGCAATGCTTCAACGTGTGGCTGGCGCAGGAGCGCCCGGCCACCCAGAACCTGCTCGAACTGGCGCGTCGCGCGAGCGATCAGATGCGCGAATGGCTCGACGCCGTGGCCAACGATCCGAATGCGTCGATCGACGCCGCAGCGCTGATTCGAATGGCGCAAGCCCTACGCGAAGCCGGCTCGCTCTCCCCGGCGGCGGGGCATGCAATTCCCGATTTGATGGCGGGACACTCGCCCCCAAAAGATGACGGCAGCGCGGAGACCGACGGGTCACCGGCGCTGCCGATCGCGGCGGCCCCGGAGATCGATTTTGAGCTGACGCCGACCACGGGGGACGAGTCGCTGCAGGCAGCGGCCGCACCAGCCGACGAGAGCGAAATCCCGGGCTTGCGCGGGTACGAAGAAGACGGACCCCAGACCGTCCTGCCGATCGAGTTCGCCGAGTTCGGCCTGAGGCGCGGCGCGCCGGTCGATCCGGCTCAAGAGCTGGCGGAGCTGGTCGGCCTGGCGCGCATCGAGACACCCTCCTTCGCTCCTGACCGCGGTCCGGAGGGCGGGCAGTCCGAGACGCTCTCGGCCGAGGGGTTGCCCTCCGATCACACTCGCCGCATTGGCGAGGTCGAGATCAGTCACGGCCTTTACTCGGTTTTCCTGAGCGAGGCCGACGAGGCGATCCGGGCCCTGGCGCACGACATTGGAGAGTGGCGCTACGAACCGCAGCGCGTGGTCTCGGCCGGCACTTTGCGACGCGTGCATTCGCTGGCAGGCATCACGGCGACCGTGGGGCTGCAGCCGGTCAATGCGATTGCCGAACCGCTTGAGCACCTGATGCACGAGCTGGCCGGCGAGCATGGCCTGGCACCCACGCTGGAGCCGTCCCAATTCGATGTGGTGGATCGCGCGATTGAACGGATGCGCGAAATGCTCCATCAGTTCGCTGGCGGATCCTATCCCGAGCAGGCACCTCTGGAAGCGAACGCCGTACTGGAACTGCTCGGGGTGATGCGGGCGCAGATCGAGCACCGGCACCAGCAGGCCATGGGTGAAGCATCGCCGGCGGTTGAGCTCGTGATGGTGCCGGCACCGGCAGCGCCGTCAGCGGAGCGTGGTCCCGAGATCGAGCGACCGGCTCCGGTCGAACCGGCCGCGCCCGAACTGGCGGCCCCTTTGCGGGAGCGCGCTTTCGCGCCGGATCAGGATTTGATGCCGGTTGCACCAGTGCCGACTGCGCTGGTGACGCGAGCCGCGACGCTGCTGCGCGACGAGCTGGACCCCGAGTTGCTGCAGGTGTTCGTTACCGAGGCTCATGATCTGCTGCCGGCGATCGGCATCGGCCTGCGCTCGCTGGCGGTCAATCCCAACGATCGCGAGGTGGCGCGCGACCTGATGCGATGCCTGCACACGGTGAAGGGCAGCGCCCGCATGGCGGGCGCCATGCGCCTGGGTGAGCTGGTGCACGAGATGGAAACGCGGATCTAGGCG
>DATBCI010000100.1:0-5689 GCA_036270555.1 Burkholderiaceae bacterium | reverse complement strand
CGCGCAACTCGTCCTCCAGGATGCGCCGCCGGTCCACGTCGCGCAGGCGCTGAACATCCCGATCGACCCGTGGAAAGTTGGCGGGCGACACACCCGTCACCGGCTGTCCCGAAGACGCCCGCGGCTGTGGCGTGGGCGTGGTACCCGGAACCGTCGCGATCAAGCCGTCGACGCGACGGCAGCCACGGCCATTGCCGACATTCTGGAAGACCTTGTGGCCCTGATCGTCCTCGCAAGCCCAAATAGCATCCATCTGCTGGGCCGCGGCTGGAAGCGCGGTCATCAACAGCGACAGCAAGCCGGGCGCGGCTGCGAGCAAAGATCGCATCAATCGTGGCCAGAGGGTCAAGCTCCCGGACAGTGTACGCGGGGCGTCCGGGGGCAAGCATCCCGATTGTGCGCTCATCCGGAGTCATTTCCCACGATTTCACCGCTCTGCCCCAGCAAAAAGGGGCGGTTTCCCGCCCCTGGCCTTGGTTTTCGCGAACCTTGGCCTCGGTCAGGACCCGAAATACATGTCGAACTCGACCGGGTGGGTGGTCATCCGGAACCGCGTCACCTCCTCCATCTTGAGGGTGATGTAGGCGTCGATCACGTCATTCGTGAACACGCCCCCGCGCGTCAGGAATTCGCGTTCCTTGTCGAGGATTCCCAGTGCCTGATCGAGGCTGTGGCAGACGGTCGGCACCTTCGCGGCCTCCTCCGGTTCCAGGTCGTACAGGTTCTTGTCGACCGGATCACCCGGATGGATCTTGTTCTGCACGCCGTCCAGCCCGGCCATCAGCATCGCGGCAAATGCCAGGTACGGATTGGTGGTTGGATCCGGGAAGCGCACCTCGACACGCCGCCCCTTCGGGTTGGACACGTAGGGGATGCGGCAGGCGGCCGAGCGGTTGCGCGCCGAATACGCCAGGTTGATCGGCGCCTCGAAGCCAGGGACCAGTCGCTTGTACGAATTGGTGCCGGGATTCGTGATCGCATTCAACGCACGGGCGTGCTTGATGATGCCGCCGATGTAATAGAGCGCAAAGTCGGACAGTCCGGCATAGCCATTGCCGGCGAACAGGTTCTGGCCGTCCTTCCAGACCGACTGATGCACGTGCATGCCGGACCCGTTGTCTCCCACGATCGGCTTTGGCATGAAGGTGGCGGTCTTGCCATAGGAGGCCGCCACGTTCCATACCGTGTACTTCAGGATCTGCATCCAGTCGGCACGCTGCACCAGCGGAGCGAACTTGGTGCCGATTTCGTTCTGGCCGGCCGCAGCCACCTCATGGTGGTGCACTTCGACCTCCACGCCCTGCTGCTCCAGCAACAGGCAGACCTCGGAGCGGATATCCTGCAACGAATCGGTCGGCGGCACCGGGAAGTAACCACCCTTGACCGGGGCCCGATGCGCGAGGTTGCCGGCGTCGTACTCGATCCCGGACGACCACGGCGCTTCCTCCGACTTGATCTTCACGAAGCAGCCCGACATGTCGACGCTCCAGGTCACCGAATCGAAAATGAAGAATTCGGGTTCCGGACCGAAGTAGGCGATGTCGCCCAGACCGCTCGACTTCAGATATGCCTCGGCGCGCTTGGCGAGCGAGCGCGGATCGCGCTCATAGCCCTTTCCGGTGGACGGTTCGATGACGTCGCACGACAGCACCAGGGTGTTTTCCTCACGGAACGGATCCATCCGGGCCGAGGACGGGTCTGGCACCAGTAGCATGTCGGACGCCTCGATGCCCTTCCAACCGGCGATCGACGAGCCGTCGAAGGCGTGCCCCTCGGTGAACTTATCCTCGACAAAGGCCTTCGTGGGTACCGATACGTGCTGCTCCTTGCCCTTGGTGTCGGTAAACCGCAGATCAACGAATTTGACCTCGTTGTCCGCGATCATTTTCATTACGTCTTTGGCCGACGTCATCGATATCTCTCCTCGCGCGAAGTGGAAATTCAAAGCTGTGCGCCGGCGCCCGGGCCGGCCCAACGAGGCTAGCAAGGTATGCATGAAGCATGCCGCTCGTCGCCGGGCCTGACCAGAGCGCATCCGATGCGCCCGCCGGCTCGATCCGCTCAACGCAAGCGACCCACGGGCCCTGGCCGCGAGCAAAATGGCACCAGTATAGTGCATCAGCACCTAATAGGTGCATCGCTCAGGGGCTGCGGGGCTCCGCCAGGAACAACGACTGCAGATCGTTCAGGAAACGCAACCCGAGCGAGGTCGCGCGGATCCGGGTCGGATCGGGCTCCACCAGGCCGCGAGCTTCGGCCTGGCCCAGACGGCGCGATATGGCGCTCAGAGGCAGACCCGTGCGTTGCGCGAACAGCGCAGCCGGTATGCCCTCGGTCAGCCGCAGCGCGTTGAGCATGAATTCGAATGGCAGTTCGGCCACCGGCACGGTGTGCTCGCGGCTGACGAAACGCCGTTCACCCTCCGGGTCCAGGTACGACTCCGGTCGGCTGAAGCGCTCCTGACGAACAATGCCGTCGCGCAGCGTCAGTTTGGAGTGGGCGCCGGCGCCGATGCCGAGGTAGTCGCCGAATGTCCAGTAGTTCAGGTTGTGCACGCAAGTGCGCCCTGGCTGCGCGTACGCCGATACCTCGTAGTGCTGATAGCCGGCCTCGCCGGTCAGCTGTTCCAGCCGTTGCTGCATCTCGAACGCCAGGTCCTCGTCGGGCAACTCTGGAGGAAATTTGGCGAAGACCGTGTTCGCCTCGATCGTCAGCTGGTACAGCGACAGATGGGACGGCGCGATGTCGAGCGCGCGCCGAAGGTCCTGCTCGGCCTGCGCCAGCGTCTGGCCAGGCAGCGCCCACATCAGATCCAGATTGAAGCGCTCGAACTCGCGCCCGGCCTGCTCGGCGGCGCGCTGCGCCTGGTGCGCGTCGTGAATGCGGCCCAGCCGTTTCAAGTGGTCGTCGTTGAACGACTGGATACCGAGCGACAGGCGGTTGACGCCCGCCTGGCGGAAGTCGCGGAATCGTTGCGCTTCCATCGTGCCCGGATTCGCCTCGAGCGTGATCTCGCAGTCCGCCGTCAGCGGCATCAGCGCGCGCACCGCAGCCAGCAGCCCCTCGACCTCCTCGCCTGTCATCAGGCTGGGCGTGCCGCCCCCGAAAAAGACGCTGCACACCGGCCGTCCCCACACAATCGGCAGCGCCGCTTCGAGGTCCTCGCGCAAAGCGCCCAGGTAACGCGTGCGCAGTTCAGCAGCCTGCGAGTCGCGTGCGGGGCGTGCGTGCGAATTGAAGTCGCAATAGGGGCATTTGCGCTCACACCATGGAAAGTGCACGTACAGCGACAGCGGCGGCGGCTGCGCCGGCGCGCGCCAGGTGGGCGATTCAGAGACCGCGTGAAATGCGAGGGGGCGTTCCATGATCCGGTGGGCGGCCTTCTGCGCGCATCGACCTCGTCTACCAGCCCCAGCGCGCCTGCAGCGCGCCGACCAACTGGCGCATCGCCTGGCCGCGGTGACTGAGCGCGTTCTTCTTTTGGGGCGGAAGCTCGGCCGCTGTCACGCCCAGCTCATCGAGCCAGAAATACGGGTCGTAACCGAATCCGTTGACGCCGCGTGGCTGCGTCACGATGTGGCCATGCCAGCGACCCTCGGCCAGGATCGGCTCCGGATCGTCCGCTGTGCATAGCGCCACCAGCACGCAAACGTAGTGCGCGGAGCGGTCCTTCGCGCTGCGCAGGCGTGCCACCAGCGCGCTGTTGTTCTGCGCGTCGGTGGCGCCCTCTGCGGCAAAGCGGGCCGAACGCACCCCGGGTGCGCCGTCGAGGGCTGCGCAGCAAAGCCCCGAGTCGTCCGCCAGCGCCGGCAGGCGGGTCGCCTGCGCAGCGTGGCGTGCCTTGGCCAGCGCGTTCTCCACGAAACTCGGGTGCGGCTCTTCCGCGCTGAAGACACCGAACTCGCGTTGCGGCAGCACCTCGACCCGCAGCGGCTCGAGCAGGGCCCGCAGCTCGGCGAGCTTGCCGGCGTTATCGGACGCCAGCACCAGGCGGCGTGGACCGGTGCCGCTCACGGCTCAGCCAATGCGGCCTTCTGCGCGTCGATCAGTCGCTCGATGCCGCCCCGCGCCAGCGCCAACATCGATTGCAGCTGCGCCTGCGAGAACGGCTTTCCCTCGGCCGTGCCCTGCACCTCGACCATTCCGCCTGAAGCCGTCATCACCACGTTCATGTCGGTATCGCAGCTGCTGTCCTCGCCGTAATCCAGGTCCAGCAGCGCGTCGCCATCGACGATGCCCACCGAGACCGCGGCCACCGCCTCGCGCACCGGCTCGGCCGCCAGCATCGAGCGCTCGCGCATCCATGCAAGCGCGTCGCACAGGGCGACAAAGCTGCCGGTGATGGCGGCCGTCCGCGTGCCGCCGTCGGCCTGGATCACATCACAGTCGATCTGGATCGTCCGTTCGCCCAGCAGTCTCAGATCCACCACGGCGCGCAATGCTCGCCCGATCAGGCGCTGGATCTCGTGCGTGCGGCCGCCCTGGCGGCCGCGACTGGCCTCACGCTCGCCGCGCGAATGGGTCGCCCGCGGCAGCATTCCGTACTCGGCCGTGACCCAGCCGCCACCCTGTCCCTTCAGGAACCCCGGCACCCGGGCCTCGACGCTGGCGGTGCAGACGACGCGAGTGTCGCCGAAGCCGACCAGCACCGAACCTTCCGCGTGCCTCGTATAACGGCGCAACAGGGTCACAGGGCGCAACTCGGCGGCGCCACGCCCCGCACTGCGGGTCATTCCGTCAAGCTCCGCGTCGACAACCTGCTTCTCCCGCCGGACAGACCCGCCGGACAGATCCGCCGGACAGACCGACAGGCAGGAGGATACCGTTGCCGACCGCGTTGCTAAGGCCTACCGAAGCGTGCCGCAGTGCTGCAGCCATAACCGCCCAGGCGCGGAGCGGCCCGATGTCAAGGGTCGCCGATCAGTTTGGAGGCGCGCTGGATGGCGCGCTGGATCTCGCCCACCGCCTCGTCGATCTGATCGTCGGTGAGCTCGGCGCCCAGCTCCTCGCCCGGCCGCTGGAACTGGATGGTGGTGGCGACACCGCCGTCGGGGATGGCCAGCGTCGAGACCGGTGCATCGCTCGGAGGCACCATGTCGACCGCCTCGGCTCCGGCCCAGGCCATCGCGACCGCGGTGCAGTTGTCCGCCTCGGGACCGGCTGCCTGCAATGCCTCGGCGACCAGATCGGGCACTGCGCGCATCACGGTGCGGTCCGAAAATACATCGATGATCTGTCGATCGTGCAGTGCACCCCACAGTCCATCGCTACACAGCAGCACGACATCGCCACTGTGCAGCGCCACCGGGTGACTGATCTCGACGGTCGGGGCCACGTAGGCGCCGACGCAGTTGTAGATGCGATTGCGTTCCGGATGATCCTTGGCATCCTCGTCGCTGATCAACCCGGACGAGACCAGATGGTGAACCCGCGAGTGATCCACCGTACGGGCAGCGATCCTCGGCCCGCGAATCAGGTAAAGGCGTGAGTCGCCGGCATGGGCCCACATCGCGAGCCCCTGCTGGATGACGCAAGCCACGATCGTGGTGCGGGGCGCCTCGGGCAGCGAATTCTCGGCGCGGTAGCGATGCAATTCCCGGTGAGCGCTGAGGATCGACTCCTCCAGGAACCCCGCAGGGTCGGACAGGGTCGGCTTGGCCTGGCGTTGAAACAGGGCTGCAATGGTCTG
>DATBCI010000099.1:0-4582 GCA_036270555.1 Burkholderiaceae bacterium | reverse complement strand
ACCACCGTGGTGGCGGTGGCGGTGGTCTGGCGCAACCTGTATCACACGCGCTACGGCTGGATCAATCATGCACTGAGCGCGGTCGGCATCGGGCCAGTCGACTGGCTGGGCGATCCGCACTGGGCGATGCCGTCGATCATCCTGTTTGCCGTCTGGAAGAACTTCGGCATCAACATGATCATTTTCGTCGCGGCACTGCAGGCGATCCCACGCGAGCTGTACGAGGCGGCCCGCATCGAGGGCGCCAGCACGTCGCAGCAGCTTCGTCACGTCACGCTGCCGCTGCTCGGTCCCACGCTGCTGATGGTCGGCGTGGTGACGATGGCCGGGTACTTCCAGCTGTTCGCCGAGCCGTACGTGATGACGGAAGGCGGCCCGCTGCAGAGCACCGTCAGCGTCCTGTACCTGATGTACGACGACGGCTTCAAGTGGTGGACCCTGGGCCTGGCTTCGGCCGTCGCGTTTGCGCTGTTCGCGCTGATGATCGCGTCCACTTCGCTGCTGCTCAGGACCACCCGCAACCGGGTCGCGGCCGCGGGGGGCGTATGAATCGGGCGGCCAGGTTCGCGGTGAACGGCCTGCTGCTGGGTGCGGCCGCGATCAGCGTGGCGCCTCTCTTATGGATGCTGTCCGCCTCGTTGATGCCGGCTGGGCAGTCCAACACGTTTCCGCCTCCCTGGATTCCATCGGCACCGACCCTGGCCAATTACCGCGAACTGTTCGCGCGCGTTGGAGTGGGTCGCTACCTGGCCAACAGCGTGGTGGTGGCCACGGTCGGCACGGGCCTGTCGCTGCTGTTCAATGTCAGCGCCGGCTATGCATTCGCCAAGCTCTCGTTCGCGGGGCGCGAGCGGGTATTCCGCTGGCTGCTGGCCGCTCTCGTGATTCCGGCCCAGGTCACGATGCTGCCGCTTTTTCTGATGTTGCGCGCCATGGGGCTGGTGAACAGCTACGCCGGTGTGATCGTGCCGGCGCTGGCGGGAGTATTCGGGATCTACCTGGTGCGCCAGTACGCGCGCTCGATTCCGGACGAAATCCTGGAGGCCGCGCGCCTGGAAGGCGCCGGCGAGGCGCGCATCTTCGCCGGCGTCGTGCTGCCGCTGCTGAAGCCGATCGTGATCACCCTGGCGATCTTCACGTTCCTGGGCATCTGGAACGACTTCATGTGGCCGCTGATCGTGTTGACCGACGACCGGCTGCAGACGCTGCCGGTTGCGCTGGCTCTGGTGTCGCGCGAGCACGTGCAGGACAACGAGCTGATGATGGCAGGGTCGGTCGTAACCGTGCTGCCGCCGCTGCTGCTGTTCCTCGGACTGCAGCGCTATTACATCCAGGGTCTGCTGTTGGGCAGCGTGAAGGGGTAGGGCGGGTGCACCGGCCAGGCTGCCACCCTCGCCCGGCCATGAGGGCGACAGCACGGGCCGCCCTTTGCGCGCCGTTGTTGGCCTGGTTGGCCGGCTGGGTTGCTCCCTGGGCTGCCGCGGCACCCGTTTCGATTCAGGACAACCACCGGATCGAGACGTTGGCCGCACACGGACCGCGTGGCCGCTACCCGCGCGCTTTTTCCGGCGAGCAGAGCTACTGGACCGTGATCGCGCCCGATGGCGGCGGCGCAGACGCCTCACTGCTGTCCGAGGACGGCGCGCTGCAGGTAGGCAAGAACGGCTACACGATCGAGCCGTTTCTGGTGACCGCCGACGGGCTGATCGGATGGGCCGATGTAAAAGCAGAGCAGTCGTTGCTGGACGGCTATCTGCCGATTCCCCAGGTGCGGTGGCAGACTCGCAACGTGAGCCTGCGGGTGCGCACCTTCGCGATCACGCAGGCCGGGCAGTCCTCGGTCGTGGTTCGCTACACGGTAGGCAACGCGACGGGGGCGGCGGCCAGAGTAAAGCTTGTGCTTGCGGTGCGGCCGTTGCAGGTCGACCCACCCACACAGTTCCTGAACGCTGCGGGCGGCGTGCACCCGATCCACGACCTGGCGTGGGATGGCCGCGTGGTGTCCGTGGATGGTGTGCCGGGCATCCGTCCGCTGCGCAGCGGATCGGCCTTCATTGCCTTGAGGTTGGATGCCGGATCGATCGTCGATCCGGATAAGACCCGGGTTCGATCGGTGCACGATCCGTCGGGACTCGCCTCCTGCGCGCTGAGGTTCGATCTCGAGTTGGCGCCGGCTGCTGAGCAGACGGTCGATATCCTGGCTTCGCGGGCGCCCGGCGCCCTAGCGGCGCGCCCGCGCGATGCGCCGGATTGGGTCGAGCGTGAGCAGCAGGCGGTCGCGTCCCGCTGGCGCCAGGAGCTGGGCCGCGTGTCGCTCGCCCTGCCGCCGGCGGGGCAGCCGATCGCCGATACGTTGCGCAGCGCGCTGGCGCAGATCCTCGTCTCGCGCGACGGCCCGCGGCTGCAGCCGGGAACCCATTCCTACGCGCGCTCCTGGATCCGTGACGGCGCGATGATGGTGGCGGCGTTGCTGCGCTTGGACCACGGGCGCGAGGCCGCCGACTTTGTCCGCTGGTACGCGCGACAGCAGTTTCCAAACGGCAAGGTTCCCTGCTGTGTCGATGCTCGCGGGCCGGATCCGACGCCGGAGAACGACAGCAATGGCGAGTTCATCTTCGCGGTCGCCGAGCTGTACCGGTATGCGGGCGACCGCGACCCTTTGCGGTCCTTGTGGCCGCGCGTGCAGGCGGCGGCCGGCTACCTGGAGGTTCTGCGCCAGAGCGAACGGACGGATGTGGTGCGCGCTGGCCATCCGGAGCGGTATGGATTGCTGCCGGCGTCGATCAGCCACGAGGGCTACTCGAGCCAGCCGATGCACTCGTACTGGGACGACCTGTGGGCGCTCAGAGGCTACAAGGACGCGGCCTTCCTGGCCGAAGCCGCGGGCGACCCGGCGGCGGCTGCGAAACTCGGCCGCCAGCGCGACGAGTTTCGAAACGATCTGATCGAATCGATCCGCCTCAGCACCCGGCAGCACCAGATCGACTTCATTCCGGGCGCCGCCGAGCTCGGCGATTTTGATCCGACCTCCACCACGATCGCGCTGGAACCCTCGGGCGAGCTCGCCAATCTGCCGCGCGCGCTGATCAACAGCACGTTCGAACGCTACTGGCGCGAAGCCGAACAGCGGCGCCTCGGCGAACGCGCCTGGGACGACTACACGCCGTACGAGCTGCGCTCGGTGGGCGCGTTCGTCAGGCTGGGCTGGCGCGAGCGGGCGATGCAGCTTTTGAACTTCTTCATGGCCGACCGCCGCCCGGCGCATTGGAACCAGTGGGCCGAAGTGGTCGGCCATGACCCGCGCAAGCCGCGCTTCGTCGGAGACATGCCGCACGCGTGGATCGCGTCGGACTTCATTCGCTCGGCGCTCGACCTGTTCGCCTACGAGCGCGAGTCCGACCAGGCTATCGTGCTCGCGGCGGGCGTCCCCGCCAGCTGGCTCGATGGCGACGGCATCGCGATCCGGGGTCTTCGAACCACCGAGGGCGCATTGAGCTACCGCCTCGCGTGTGCAGGGGCAGGCTGCCGACTCACGATCGACCCGTCGATTCGGATTCCGCCCGGCGGTCTCGTGTTCGAATGGCCGGCACCGGATGCGCCGCCGCCAGTGCAGGTCAACGGGCGTCCCGCTGCGTGGCAGGGCCGCACGCTGGTGATACACGCCTTTGAACCTCAAGCACGCGCTGAGCGCCAGAGCCACGCTGCCGTGGCCGCCAGCAAGAGCGCGGCCACCGCGCTGGCGAAGGTCATCCCGCTCCATCCACCCGCGGATTGAACCGGAAACACGCGTACCAGCACCGGTCCGGCGATCTGCCCTGCTGCGAAGGCCGATGTCATCCGCGCCAGGAGCGGTGTCGGATTGGCCGGTGTCAGTTCACGCGCCAGTTGCAGCCCCGCCATCGTCGTCACCATCATGGTTCCGCCGACCAGGACCGCGGACAGCGTCAGCGACCACAGGCTCTGGGTCAACGCGGGAAGGCCGGTCCCGATCGCCATGAACGCCTGCGCCGCGCCCCACACCCTGCGTCGGGGTGAGCTGGACAACGAGCGGGCGACGACAGCCACCGATACCGCGGCAGCGATGCCAAAGACCGGCCAGGTCAGCCCGAAAACGAGCGGATTGCTGACCTGCTCGCGCGCCAACGCCGGCAGGAAGGTTGCCGGGACGATGTAGCCGAAGCCAAACGTTCCGTAGCAGATCACCAGATCCGCGTAACCTGCTGGCGCATCGCTGCGCTCTGGCGCGCGTGCCAGGGCCGCGCCTGCGTTGGCGCGCGGCATGGTCCTGATCACGAATGCGGTGCCGATGGCGGCGAGCAAGCCGAGCTCGAGCCAAAGCACCCAGGCGGCCTGCAGCCCACCCAGCCACGCGAGCGCTCCGGCCAGCGTGATTCCGATCCCAACGCCGGTGTACATCCACGCGCCGAATTGGCTCGTCCCCTCGCGGCTGAGCTCGACCAGGCACCAGCTGCTGGAAAGAACCAGCACCCAGGCGCTGAAAACGCCGGCTGCGAAGCGCAGAGTCGCGCCCGCCACCGGCGCTTGAATGAAGGGCGCTCGAATGAAGGCGACCAGCAGGGTG
>DATBCI010000098.1:0-2681 GCA_036270555.1 Burkholderiaceae bacterium | reverse complement strand
GGCCCCAGGCATCGCTCAGG
This sequence comes from Burkholderiaceae bacterium, assembly GCA_036270555.1. Taxonomy (GTDB): domain Bacteria; phylum Pseudomonadota; class Gammaproteobacteria; order Burkholderiales; family Burkholderiaceae_F; genus VBCK01. The sequence goes on along the minus strand of DATBCI010000098.1, from coordinate 2,661 downwards.
GCGACCAGCAGGCGTGGGAAGCCCGGTCGTCCGTAGCGGTCCTGCGGGGGAAAGTAGGTCCCCGCGAAAAACGGCTCGCGCCGGGGCGTCAGGAACACGGTGAGCGGCCATCCGCCCGACTCCCCCGTCATCTGGATCACCTTTTGATACACCTCGTCGACGTCCGGCCGCTCCTGGCGATCGACTTTGATATTGACGAAGCGCTCATTCATCAAGCGAGCGACCTGGGGATCCTCGAACGACTCGTGCGCCATCACGTGGCACCAGTGACAGGCCGCGTAGCCGATCGAAAGATGGATCGGCAGGTTCAAATCGCGCGCGCGGGCGAATGCCTCTTCCCCCCAGGCGAACCAATCGACCGGATTGTCGGCGTGCTGCCTCAGATAGGGCGATGCTTCCTGAGCCAGGCGGTTGGGCATGCGGGAAGGTTAACCCATCGCCAGCCGCGTTGCCCGTGTGTGTATATACACAATACAATCGCCCTCGCATGCCCCGTTTGCCCGACCCCCAGCGGCAGGTCCAGCCTCCGATTCACGGTTGCACCTGCGGTCGACTGCGCCGCCTCACGCGCAGGATCACTGCCGTATACGACCATGCGCTGGCGCCGTGCGGGCTGCGCGTGACCCAGTTCTCCTTGATGTCCGGCCTGTTGAAGCTGCAGGCACCCACGCTGGCCGAGCTGGCCGAGACCATGGACATGGAACGAACGACACTGTTGCGCAACCTGCGCCCCCTGGTCGCGGCCGGCTGGGTCCGGGTGGAAGCCCGCGCGCACTCGCGCAGGCGCGAAGCCCGCTTGACGCCGGCGGGCCACGCCAAGTGGACCCAGGCCAGGCGCTTCTGGCGCGTGGCGCAGAGCGCCGTCAATTCGACGCTGGGCGAATCCGAAGTGGCGCGGCTGCATCAGCGCCTCGACCGGTACCTGTCGCAACTGCGCAGTCCTGTAGAGAAGGAGTAACGGATGGCTTCAACCCCCGCGGGGCCTGGCGCCGAGGCCAAAGCCGGCAGCTCCGGATGGCCGCTGATGCTGACGGCGGCCGCGATCCTGATGGTCACGTTCGGAGTGCGGCAGTCGATCGGCCTGTATGTCTCGCCGCTGAACACATCGACCGGGTTGGGCATCGCGAACATCAGCCTGGCGCTGGCGATCGGGCAATTTGTATGGGGTGCGGTACAGCCGCTGTTCGGAATGCTGGCCGACCGCCGGGGCTCGACGGCAGTCATCGTAGCGGGCGGTTTGCTGCTGGCTGCCGGCACCGCAGCCACGCCGTTCGTGAGCTCGGAAGCCGGAGTGATTGTCACGCTGGGGCTGCTGATGCAGGCCGGAGCGGGCGCCGGCAGTTTCTCGATCCTGATCGGGGCAACCGCGCGCAGCCTGCCTCCGGAGCGGCGGGCCTTTGCGGCCGGTTTCATCAACGCCGGAGGAAGCTTCGGCCAGTTCGTGTTTGCGCCGCTGAACCAGGCACTGATCGAGCTGTTCGGTTGGGTCAACGCGCTGCTGGCGATGGCGGTGATCGCCCTGTCCACCCTTCCGCTGGCCCGGCTGTTGACGGCGGCAGGAGAGCCTGCAAGCTCCGCGCATGAGCACGCGGCGGGGGAGCCGTCACATGGGTTGCGCGCTCAACTATGGGCCGCGTCGCGCAACCGCAGCTACTGGTTGCTGCATGCGGGGTTCTTCACCTGCGGGTTCCACATCGCCTTCCTGGTCACCCACCTTCCGACCGAAGTCAACCTTTGCGGGCTGACATCCGGCGTCGCGGCGGTTTCGCTGGGCATCATCGGCCTGGCCAACATCGCGGGCAGCCTGAGCGCAGGTGCGCTCGGCAGCAGGTTCCGCATGAAGTACCTGCTGTTCTGGGTGTATTTCTCGCGGGCAGCGTTTATCGCGCTGTATCTGGTGGCGCCTAAGACGCCGCTGACGTTTTATGTTTTTGCCGCGGCGCTTGGTTTGTCGTGGCTGTCGACCGTGCCGCCGACCGCGGGCCTGGTCGGCAAGTTATTCGGCACACGCCATCTTGCGACGCTGTTCGGCCTGACTTTGTTAACGCACCAGATCGGCGGATTCCTCGGAGCCTGGCTCGGCGGCATCGCGCTCACGCGCTTCGGCAACTATTCGTGGATGTGGTACGCCGACATCGTGCTCGCGCTGGGCGCTGCCCTGGTCAATCTGCCGATCCGTGAGGCGGGAGTGCGCGTGCACGCCAGCGGCGAGCAGCCGGCCTAACTCGGCCGACTGCGGCACCGCTGCGGCATCGCTGGGCCACAGGTCCGATGGCGGATCGCATTGCACCGGCATGGTCGCTCCTCGCAGCAGGTATCCGACCGGCGCAGTGTGGCGCCGGCGGTTGCTTGGGGTTGTCGAGTCTTGCAAACGCTCGGGTCCGACTATTCGACGAACGTAGGATGTGGCTATGTCGGTGAGTGTCGTGCGAGGCAGGAGCGGTTCAACCCGCTCGCCGCTCGAGCCATTCGAACAGGCCCATGCCGGCGATCATGCAGGCCACGAACAGCAACGCCTTGGTCTGCCCCATGCCCAACGCCACCAGTGCGGGCCCGGGACAGAATCCGACGAGACCCCAGCCGACGCCGAATGTCAGGCTGCCGATCACCAGACGGCGGTCGATCTGGCCCGTGCGGGGCAGCTTCATCTCGGCGCCGAGC
>DATBCI010000097.1:0-26058 GCA_036270555.1 Burkholderiaceae bacterium | reverse complement strand
CACGCCGGCCAGCAGCATAAGCTCCGACATGGCCTCGGGCGCGAGCGGGCGGCCGGTGCCGCTGCCGTCATCGAGCCAGAGCTTCTCGAAATACGTATTCATCTCCGGGTAACCCCAGAGCAGCGTAACGGCCTGGACGATCTCCGGATGTTGCGCTTCGAGAACCGAGGGACGACGCGTGACCGACGCTGGAGCCACGCGAGCTGCACTGGCTACCGCGACCGTTTCGGCGGGGTCGGGGCGATCAGGATCGCGACCCAATCTCGGGATCGCTCGGTAGTAGGTGTCGTAGCGTGATGACATGGCGGCGCCAAGGGTAGTGCAATCGGCTTAAGCGGTGAAGTAGCTAGGTGCTTGAATCGCTTTGTAAACTTTAAAGGCCTGACCCAAAATGAGGATAACAACGGCATTATACATACCAAATAGGCAGTATAAAGATTTCAAACCGACAGATTTTGGTTACCCCATGCTTAAGACCCAGATTTAAGGCCCGTGAGCACGGAAATTCAAGCCAATGCCTCCCTGAAGGGGCTTAATGCGTTCGGCGTGGACGCCCAGGCGGCGTGGCTGGCGCACGTGCGCAGCGAGTCCGAGCTCGCCGATGTGCTGGGCGATCCGCGCGTGGACGGACATCCGCAACTGGTGCTCGGAGGGGGAACCAACATCCTGTTTGTCTCGAACTTTGCCGGCCTGGTCATTCGGATGCGGATACCGGGGCTGCGACAGATCGGGGAAACCGATGACAGTTGGCTGATCGAGGTCGGCGCCGGGATGGACTGGCACCTGACGGTGCAGCAGTTGCTGCAAGACGGATTTCCCGGCCTCGAGAATCTGGCGTTGATCCCGGGCACGGTTGGAGCCGCGCCGATCCAGAACATCGGAGCTTACGGACTGGAGCTTGCCGAGCGGCTGCGATCGGTGCGCGCGTGGGACCGCGAGCAGCGGACCGTCGTGGAAATGAGCGTCTCCGATTGCGAATTCGGCTATCGGGACAGCGTGTTCAAGCGGGCCTTGCCGGGGGGCCGGATCATCCTGTCGGTCACCGTGGCGCTGCCGAAGCGATGGGAACCGGTGCTGGGATACGCCGAGCTCGAGCGGGAACTGAAGGCATCCTCGTCAGGGGCGCCGTTACCGGGTGCGATCTTCGATGCCGTATGCGCCATTCGACGTCGCAAGCTCCCGGATCCGGCGCTGCTGGGCAATGCCGGCAGCTTCTTCAAGAATCCTGTCGTCACGCGCGAGAAGCGCACCGAGCTGATCAGCCACTTTCCCTCTCTGGTCACCTACGCGCTGTCGGGCGGCCGCTTCAAGCTGGCCGCCGGCTGGTTGATCGAAGCGTGCGGAATGAAAGGCGTCTGCCGCGGTCGCGCGGCGGTGTACGACCGCCAGGCGCTGGTGCTGGTGAACCGGGGCGGAGCCAGCGGCCGCGAGATCCTGGATCTGGCGTGCGAGGTGCAGGCGCGCGTGGCCGAGAAGTTTGGCGTCGTGCTCGAGCCCGAGGCCGTGATCGTCTAGGATGCCACACCATCATGAGCAATATTCTCCTGTCCCTTCCCAAAGGCGAGCGGGTCGGCATTGCCTTTTCGGGCGGCCTCGATACGTCGGCCGCTCTGGCGTGGATGCGGCAGAACGGCGCGGTGCCATGCGCCTATACCGCCAACCTGGCGCAGCCCGACGAGACCGACTACGAGGACATCTCGCGCCACGCGCGCCGATACGGAGCCGAGATCGCCCGCCTGATCGACTGCCGCGAAGCGCTGGTGCACGAAGGCCTGGTCGCGCTGCAATGCGGGGCGTTTCACATCAGTACCGCCGGGCGCACGTACTTCAACACGACTCCGCTGGGCCGTGCCGTAGCCGGCACGCTGCTGGTGAGGGCGATGCAGGAGGACTCGGTTTCGATCTGGGGCGACGGCTCGACGTACAAGGGCAACGACATCGAGCGCTTCTATCGGTACGGCTTGCTCGCCAATCCGGCGCTGCGGATCTACAAGCCCTGGCTCGATCGGGACTTCGTGCGCGAGCTCGGTGGCCGCAAGGAGATGAGCGAATGGCTTAACGCGCATGGCTTCCCGTTCCGCACCAGCGCTGAGAAGGCCTACTCGACCGATTCGAACATCTGGGGCGCCACCCACGAGGCCAAGCAGCTCGAATTCCTGAACCAGGGACTGCGGATCGTGCAGCCAATCATGTCGGTCAGACATTGGGACCCGGCGGTCGAGATCCAGCCCGAGCAGGTCACGATGCGCTTCGAGCAGGGCTTCCCGATCGCGCTGAACGGGCAGACCTATGGCGACCGCGTGCAGCTGGTGCTCGAGGCGAACCGGATCGGCGGCCGGCACGGACTGGGGATCTCCGACCAGATCGAGAACCGCATCATCGAAGCCAAGAGCCGCGGCATATACGAAGGCCCGGGGATTGCGCTGCTGCACATCGGCTACGAACGCCTGGTGTCGGCGATCCACAACGAAAGCACGATCGACAACTACCGCACGCTGGGCCGCAAGCTTGGCCGCCTGCTGTACGAAGGGCGGTGGTTCGATCCGCAGGGCCTGATGCTGCGCGACACGCTGCAGAAATGGGTCGGTCGGGCGGTGAGCGGCGAAGTGACCGTCGAAATGCGGCGCGGCGATGACTACACGATCCTGGACACGCAGGGGCCGCACCTGACGTATCAGCCGGAGCGGCTGTCAATGGAGCGTGTCGATCAGGAAGCGTTCTCGCCGCTGGATCGCGTGGGCCAGCTGCAGATGCGCAACCTGGACATCCTGGACTCGCGCGATAAGCTGGCCGTTTATGCGCGCACTGGCGTCCTTGCGGCGGGCCCGGGCGCAGCGGGCCTGTTGGGGTCGGACCAGCCCGACAAGAAGAACGAATAGCTGCAGCAAGCGGCCTCAGGCGTCGCTCGCTCAGTGCCAGGCCGTAGCGAGGAGACTCGATGAACACCCGCCGCAAGTTCCTGATCAAGGCGCCGTTGGGGCTGCTGGGCGCGGCCGCACTCGTACGGGCCGACCAGACCGAGCCGGCTGTGGCGACACCCCAGACCGAGCCGCCCGCGGCGACACCCGGGGCGCCGCCCGCGTTCAACACGGGTGCGCCGGTCGGGCCGGAGGTGTCGGCTGTCACGTTCGCTGAAGCCGAGAAGCTGGTGCAGGTGACCATGACGCCCAGCGAGCGCGAGGTCGCGGCGCAAAGCTGGCGCACGTCGATGGCGGGACTGGTGGAACGCCGTACCGGGCCGCGCACGCTCGCGCTGAACGCTGCTCCCGCTTTGCTATGGAACCCGGCGCTGGCTGGCGCCAGGGTGGGGCCCGAGCGCGACCGTTTCATCCGCTCCAAGCTCGATCCCGGGCCGCTGCCGGAGCGGGACGACGACATCGCCTTCGCGCCGGTGAGCCAGCTGTCGCGCTGGATCGAAGCCCGGGTGCTCACGTCCGATCGTCTGACGCGCATCTATCTGGATCGCATCGCGCGCTTCGATCCGAAGCTGCGCGCGGTGATCACGCTCACGCCCGAGCATGCGCTGATGCAGGCTGCACAGGCCGACCGTGAGATCGCCGGCGGCCTGTATCGCAGCCCGTTGCATGGCGTTCCGTACGGGGTCAAGGACCTGCTCGATACGGCCGGCATTCGGACCACGTATGGTGCCGAGGTTTTCAAGGATCGCGTGCCCGCGCGGGATTCGGCCGTGGTGGAGCGCCTGAACGCGGCCGGAGCGGTTCTGATTGCCAAGCTGAGCCTGGGCGCACTGGCGTTGAACGACATCTGGTTCGGCGGCCAGACGATGAATCCCTGGCTGCTGGAGGAAGGCGCGTCCGGCTCCAGCGCCGGCCCGGGTGCGGCCACCGCCGCCGGGCTGGTCGCCTTCTCGATCGGCAGCGAAACGGGCGGCAGCATCGTCAGTCCGAGCATGCGATGCGGGGTCACGGGGCTGCGTCCCACCTACGGCCGGGTTGCCCGCACCGGCGCGATGACGCTGTGCTGGTCGCTCGACAAGCTGGGGCCGATGACGCGTTCAGTGGAAGACGCGATGCTGGTGTTGAAGGCGATCAGCGTCTCCGATCCAGGCGACGTCGCCAGCGTCGCCAGCAAGCTGGACTTCGACGTGAACGCGCCGGTCAAAGGGCTCAGGGTCGGGTACATCCGTGACTGGATGAACGAAGCGCCGGCCACCGATGTGGACCGTGCCGCGCTGGACATCATGGCGTCGGCCGGCATGACGCTGCGCGAGGTCACGTTGCCGGACTGGCCCTACGGTTGCCTGGATCTGACGCTGTTTGCCGAAGCGGCGGCTTCGTTCGAGGACCTCGTGCTGTCCCGTGCGGTCGATCAGCTGAAGGTGCAGGTGCCCGACGCCTGGCCCAACATCTTCCGCCAGTCGCGCTTTCTGTCGGCGGTCGACCTGGTACAGGCCGGACGGCTGCGCCGCATGGTGGCGCAGGAGATGGTCCGCGTGTTGTGGGACGTCGACCTGATGATCGTGCCGTCGTTGCGCGACGAAATGCTGAGCATTTCGAACCAGACCGGCCATCCGTCGCTCACGCTGCGCACCGGTACGGTCGAGGTGTCCGAAGCCCGCAGCGACTGGGCGCCCGATCCGGCCAATCCGCTGCCCAAGTTCTCGCCGCCACGCAAGGTGCCACACGGAGTGACGCTGATCGGACGCCTGTTCGACGAAGGCACGCTGGCGCGGGTGGGCATGGCGCTGGAGAGAGCGGCCGGCGTGTCGGGGCAGCGGCCGCCCGGGTTCTAGAGGCGCCCATTCGGATGCTTGATCTCGCGTTCGTTCGCCGCCAATTCCCCGCCTTCGAAGAGGCCGCCTGGCAGGGCCACTCGTTTTTCGACAACGCCGGAGGCTCGTTTGCCTGCCGCCAGGTCATCGAGCACCTGAATCGGTACTACCGCCAGACCAAACTCCAGCCCTATGGGCCGCACGCCCTGTCACGTCGCGCGGGCGAAGAAATGGATCAGGCGCATGCGCGGCTCGCCGACTGGCTCGGTGTGACCGCAGATGAAGTTCACTTTGGCCCGTCCACTTCTCAGAACACCTATGTCCTGGCGCAGGCCTTCGCCGCCCACCTGGCTCCAGGCGACGAGATCGTCGTCACGAACCAGGATCACGAAGCCAACAGCGGTGTTTGGCGACGCTTGGCGTCGCGCGGCTTCGTGATCAAGGAGTGGCGCGTGGATGCCGAAAGCGGCTGGCTGGACCCTTGCCAGCTCGACCGGTTGCTCAGCCGTAAGACCCGCGTCGTGGCCTTCACACATTGCTCCAATATCCTGGGGCAGATCAATCCGGTGGCCGACATCTGCGCCCGCGTGCATCGGGCCGGCGCGCTGGCGGTGGTCGACGGAGTTTCCTTTGCGGGGCACGGGCTGCCGGACGTGCCCGCGCTGGATGCCGACATCTACCTGTTCTCGCTCTACAAGACGTTCGGACCGCACCAGGGCTTGATGGTGATCCGCACACCCGTCCTGGAGCAATTGGGTAACCAGGGGCACTACTTCAATGGTTCGCAACGGCAGAAGTGGCTGGTCCCGGCGGGGCCAGATCACGCGCAGGTCGCCGCCAGCGCGGGCGTTGCGGCCTATTTCGATGCCTTGTATTGCCACCATTTCGGTGCGGGCGAGGCGGCCGCCGGGGACAAGGCCGGGAAAGTCCGTCAGGCGATGCGCGCCTCCGAGGCAGCGCTGCTGGAGCCATTGCTGGACTTCTGCCGTCGTGACCGGCGCGTTCGCCTGCTCGGGCCGGCCGATGTGCAGGAACGCGCGCCCACCGTGTCGCTGCACACGCTGTCGGCGTCGCCGCTGGACGTTGCGGCTCGACTGTCGGCCAAGGGCATCGCGGCCGGGGCGGGGAACTTTTATGCCGTGCGACTGCTGGAAGCTTTGGGCATTTCGGCCGAACCGGGGGTCTTGCGCTTTTCATTCGTGCATTACACGAGCCCGGAGGATTTGGGCCAATTGCTCGCGGCGCTGCAAAGCTCTCTATAGGCGGCCGAAAGGCTGTCGCTTGGCCCGCCTTCCTTGGATGGATGAGGTCTTAGAGTTCCAGGAACTCTTTCATCTGCTGCAGGGCCTCGTCCAGCGCCAACCGAAAGGCACTGCCGCGCGGCCGCGGGCCGACGAAGCCGAGCTCGTGCTGCAGCCCGCCATCGACGACCTTCAGATTGGCCCACCCAAGGATTTTCTCGCCCCATAACATGGGCATCGCGTAATGGCCCATGCGGCGCTTATGGGCCGGCAGATAGGCCTCCAGCTTGTATTCCCAGCCCCAGAACAACTGGAAGCGCCGCCGATCCCAGACTACCGGGTCGAACGGTGCGAGGAAGCGCAGGCGATCGCCGACCTGGCGCAGATCGGCCTGCGGCTTCTCGCCCTGCGGCCAAAACCACAACTGGCCGTCGACCTGGGCATGGGCGTAGCGTGATTTGGAGTGCTCCCGCACCTGGCGCACCTCAGCGGCTAAGTGTGGCGCGCCATAGCGCAGCAGTCCGCACAGATAGCCCAGGCTGGCCGCCGACAGCGGCGCGTAGAGCTGCACGACGATGTCCAGCAACTCGCCGGCGCGCGTGAGGCGGGCCTGAGGGCTATCGTCCTGCAGCGGATGCTCGATAGCCTGGTAAACGCGGGTGCCGGCCTCGCGACGTGCCACGCGCAGCAGCCCGCGATAGTGCAAGCCATCCAGCAGATGGGTGCTGGCGTTCAGATGATTGCCCCAATGGCCTTTGATGCGGCCATGCTCGAAATGCGCCTGCACGTCCTTGGGGCGGGCGCGGCCATGCTCGCGCACGAAGGCCAGCACCTCCTGGGCGCGCCCATGCATCCTGGCGTCCCAGTCGCGCCGCACCGCACGCGGATGCAGCAGAGGCAGGGTTTCGCGGGGCAGAAACCCGTAGTTGACTAAACAGTCCTCCTCAATCGCGAGGCGCGGGTAGCGGCGTTCCAGATCGCCGACGCGATAGTCCTTGACGCGATGTGCGAGGATCAGATCCTGGGCGCGCGCTGGGGCGCGCATCGGGTCGGCCTGCACAAAGCCCAGACGCGCAATGGCCCGCCGCAGGCTGGTGGGTTTGAAAAGGCTACGTGCAATCGCGTGCCGGCGAAGCTGCTGGACGCTCGGGGCCTTAGGAGAACTCACTACCAGCAGCGGACGGCGAAGCCCAGATGCCGAGAGTATGACTCAAGTCATACCCGGGTCAGGCGTGCAGCCGTTATTCGACGTCGCGGCCGAGCAGCAGGTACTCCAACAGCGCCTTTTGCGCGTGCATCCGGTTTTCCGCCTCATCCCACACGGCGCTCTGCGGACCGTCGATCACCTCGGCGGACACCTCTTCGCCGCGATGCGCCGGCAGGCAATGCATGAACAGTGCCTCGGGGCGCGCGCCAGCCATCACCGCGGCGTCGACCATCCAGTGCGCGAACGCCTTGCGGCGCGCCTCGCTTTCGGACTCGTAGCCCATGCTGGTCCACACATCGGTCGTGACCAGGTCGGCGCCGCTGGCCGCTTCACGCGGATCGCTGCAAAGCCTCAAGTGCGGACCGTGCCTGATCCGTGCCGGGTCGGGCCCGTAGCCCGCGGGCGAGGCGAAATGCAGCGTGAAGGCGAGCTGCTCGGCCGCCTGCACCCACGTATAGGCCATGTTGTTGGCGTCGCCGATCCAGGCCACGACCCGGCCTTCAATGGGTCCGCGCATCTCCAGGAAGGTGTAGATGTCGGCCAGGATCTGGCACGGGTGGAACTCGTTGGTCAGCCCGTTGATCACCGGCACGCGCGAATATCGCGCAAAGCGCTCGATCTTGGACTGCTCGTAGGTGCGGATCATCACGATGTCGACCATGCGCGAAATCACGCGCGCCGTGTCCTCGATCGGCTCGGCGCGCCCGAGCTGCGAGTCTCCGGTGGTCAGGTGGATCACGGATCCGCCCATCTGGTACATGCCGGCTTCGAACGACACGCGCGTGCGCGTCGATGCCTTTTCGAACACCATCGCCAGCGTGCGGTCGGTCAGCGGCTGGTACGGCTCGTAGCGCTTGAAACGGTCCTTGATGATGCGGATGCGGGCAAAGACGTGCTCGAGCTCGTCGCGCGAAAGATCCGAAAACTCGAGGAAATGACGCACGCTCGAGGCCGTCATGGGGCACCGAAAAGAAAAACGCGGCGCCTGGCCGCGTGGGAGCGGATTTATAGCATGGAGGAGGGCGCCACGGCCAACCGCGGTCCGTGACTCTGGTTCGGCCTCAGGCCGCGATGCGGGCCTGCGGGGCGGTATGCAGGGCGTTCAGCCGGCCGCGCTCGGCGGCCGTCAGCACCCGGATGCTGGGGAAGTACCCCTGGTAGACCACGCCGTGCAGCTCGACCTTGCTCTGCACGCGCAGGTAGCGGATCAGGAATTCGACGATGTTGTCGGTGATCAACTGTCCCGGCACCAGCACCGGAATGCCGGGCGGATACGGAACGATCTGGTCGGCGCAGATGCGGCCGATCAGCTCCTGGTTGGGCTGGTCGTTGTCGTCGAGCAGCGCGATCAGCTCGCCGCCCGCGTAGTAGGCATCGCGCGGCAGGTAGACCAGCTCGGTGAACGGAGGCAGGTCCGGCGTGCGGTACAGCCGGCGCGGAGTGCGCTTCTCGCGGGCGATCCGCATCAGCGCGTCGTACAGGCGCGAGCATTTGGAGCGGGTGGTGCCGATCGTCAGCAGCAGCGTGAGCGTATTGACGGTCGACTTCTCGACGGTGATGTTGAAGCGCGTGAACAGCTCCTGCTGCAGCTCGTCGACCGTCATGCCGCACGACGAAATGTCCACCGTGATCTTGGTCGGATCGAGCCGGATGTTGTCGTGGCGCACCTCCTCCGTCAGCAGGTCCTCCAGCTCGAGCACGCGGAATACGCCGGTCGAATTGATCTGCTGGCGCAGCTCGGCGGCCAGCATCAGCGTACGTTCCAGCAGCTTGTAGCCCTCCATCACCGCCTGCTTGCGCCCCACGTCCAGGCTGGCGATCAGGCTGTACATCGGGCTGGTCGAGGTGTGCATGTTGAAGTTCTCGCGGAAGATGTGCTCGCGAAAACCGGGGTCGTTCACGTGGATCAAGGCCGCCTGCGAGAACGCCGACAGCGTCTTGTGCATCGATTGCGTGACGTAGTCGGCGCCGGCTTCCAGCGCGGTCGGCCGCAGATCCGGATGGAAACGCGCGTGTCCGTACCAGGCCTCGTCGATCAGCACCTTGATACCGGCGGCGTGCGCCGCATCGATCACCGGCTTCAGGTCATAGCGCAGGCCATCGTACGTGCAGGAAGTCAGCACCAGGAGCTGGGCGTCCGGGTGCTCGCTGATGGCCCGCAGGATCGTGGCGCGCGGCACCGGGCCGAACACGCCGTACTGGCGGTTCACGCTCGAGTCGAGGTAGACGGGTTGCGCGCCGGACAGGACCACGCCGTGGTGGACCGATTTGTGACAGTTGCGATCCAGCAGCAGCTTCTCGCCCGGCGCGATCAGGGTCTGCAGGATCACCTTGTTCGAGGTCGAGGTGCCGTTGGTCGCGAAGAAGGTCTTGCGCGCGCCGAACGCCTTGGCCGCCATCTGCTGCGCCTCGGCAATCACGCCAGTCGGTTCCATCAGCGAGTCCAGCGCCTTGGCCGATACCGACAGATCCGCGTCGAACGCATGCTCGCCCATGAACTCGTAGAAATCGTTGACCCACGGGCTGCCGCGCAGCGAGTCGCCGCTGGAATGCCCGGGCGTATGCCAGGCGTCCTTGGCGGCCAGGACATAGGCGCATAGCGCATCGTGGAACGGCGTGCGGGCCCGCTCCGCGATCTGCGCATTCAGGATTCGATACATGCCCCGGTAGTCGCGCTCTTCGCGGTAGAAGTAGCCGTCGACCGCCTCGGCGAACAGCATGTCGACCACTTCGTCCTCGCGCTCCTTCTCGATCAGGATGTACAGGTCCAGTTCCGGCCGCAGCGCGGTGATCTTCTGCACCAGCTTCAGCGCGCTCACCTGCAGGCTGCGCGTCGGTTCGCGGCTATGGGGCGCCTTGCCGTTGCGGCTGCCGTTGCGTTGCTGCCGGCGCGGGCCGTCCTCGACCGCGTACAGCTTGTCATCCACGATCACGACCTGGATGTCGCCATCGCGCTCGATCAGAGCCAGGCCTTCCTTGGCGGTCAGCGCCCCGGTAAAGGAGATGCCGAAGGGGTTATCCAGCGACCTGGCCGCCGCGTTCAGTCCCTTCAGCAGGTCTTTCAGGATCAGCGGCTCGTCGTTGATGACGAGGACCTTCGAAGTCGGTTTGGCCATGGCGGGGCGGGCACTCATGCTGGCCTGAACAGTAATGAAGCCGGGTCCGGTTTTATGCGCGAATTGATGCCTAAACGCAAGCGATACCTGGCGGTTGACAGGCGGGCGCGTTGCGCCGTGAGTATCAGGCCATCAGTTCTATCGACCCAGCGCCGGAGCCTCGCGCGGGCTCGCTCGCGCGGGCCGGCCAGGCAAATCCACTCAGGCGACTCGGCTCAGGTCACTGCGCTCAGGCAACTCTGGCGTGGTGTTCAAAAGCAGCTTTTGAACCGGCCACGTCAGGGCATGGCTTTGATGGCGGCCGCCAGGCGGCTTTTGTTGCGCGAGGCCAGGTTCTTGTGAACGATCTTCTTGTCGGCAATCGAATCGATCACGCTGGTGGACACACGCAGCTGGGTCGCTGCGGACGCCTTGTCACCGGTCGCGATGGCCTTGCGGACCTTCTTGATCGCGGTGCGCAGTTGCGAATGCAGCGCCGTGTTGTGCTGGTTGTTCGCCCGTGCCTGGCGGGACCGCTTGCGTGCTTGCTTCGTGTTGGCCATCGCTGTCTTTGCTCGTGTCTTTGCCTGTCAGTGCAAGCCCGCTTTTGCGTTCGCCCGGTTTCCGCTTTCGCGTGTCTTTCGCTTAAGACCAGCTGACCGCGGGCCCGCGCAAGGGGCGGTAAATCTTTAAACTTTACCACACGACGGTTCCTTCCTGACGAGCGGCCTACACCGTTCGCCCTCTTAAAGCGCTCCTGCCGTGAATCTGCTGCGCGCCGCGGTCGCCGTGAGCGCACTGACACTGCTGTCTCGCATCACCGGTCTGGTGCGCGAGGTGCTGATCGCACGCGTTTTCGGCGCGGCCAGCGATGTGGACGCCTTTTCGGTGGCGTTCCGCCTGCCTAATCTGCTGCGGCGGCTGTTTGCCGAAGGGGCTTTTTCGCAGGCGTTCGTCCCGATCTTCGCGCACACCCAGGCCGAGGGCGGCTCCAAGACCTCGCGCGAGCTGCTGTCACACGTGGCTTCGGCGCTGTTCTGGGTGGTGCTGGCAGTGTCTGCGCTCGGCGTCGTCGCGGCTCCGGCCCTGGTCGTGCTGATCGCCAGCGGTTTCCTGAAGACCCCGGAGGTGTTCGACCTGGCCACGTTGCTCACCCGGTGGATGTTTCCCTACATCCTGTTCATGTCGCTGGTGGCTTGCGCGGCCGGCGCCCTCAACACGTTCGGCCGCTTTGCGGTGCCGGCCCTTACCCCGGTGCTGCTGAATGTCTCGATGATCGGGCTGACGGTAGTTGCCGCGCCCTACGTGCACCCGCCGATCCTGGCCCTGGCCCTGGGCGTACTGCTCGGGGGCCTGCTGCAACTCGCGATCCAGATTCCGGCGCTGGCGCGCATCGGGATGCTGCCGGAACTGGTCGGGCTGCGGCTTTCGTACTCCGATCCGCAAGTGCGGCGCGTGTTGCGGCAGATGGCGCCGGCGGTGTTCGCCGTATCGGTGGCCCAGGTGAGCCTGATCATCAATACCTCGATCGCATCGCACCTGGGTGCGGGAAGCAACGCCTGGCTGTACTTCGCCGATCGGTTGATGGAGTTTCCAACCGCGCTGCTGGGCGTTGCCCTGGGCACCGTACTGCTGCCCAGCCTGTCTCGCGCGTTTGCCGACAATCGACCCGATCAATACAGCCGCCTGCTCGACTGGGGATTGCGCATGACGTGTCTGATCGCGCTGCCGTCCATGCTGGCCCTTGCGATGCTGGCCAACGGCCTGATCGCGGTGCTGTTTGCGGGCGGCCGCTTTTCGCAGCATGACGTGACTCAAACCGCGACGGCGCTGATCGGCTATGCGGTGGGGCTGATCGGATTGATCGCCATCAAGATCCTGGCGCCGGGTTTTTACGCGCGCCAGGACATCCGCACGCCGGTGAAGATCGCGGTGATGGCGCTGGTGGCTACGCAACTTGCGAACCTCGCCTTGGTGCCCTGGCTCAGGCATGCCGGGCTGGCGTTGTCGGTCAGCCTGGGCGCGTGCGCCAATGCGGCTGCGCTGCTGATCGGGCTGCGGCGGCGCGGCATTTACACGCCGACGCCCGGATGGGCCGCTTTCCTCGGAAAGCTGCTGCTTGCGCTGGGCGCGCTCGCGGTGCTACTTTGGCTGGTCCGCGCCAACGTGCCCATGCCGACCCCGGCTTCCTCGTTCGTCAGCCGGCTGCTGTGGATCTCGCTGGTAACTGGCGGCGGCGGTGCGGTGTATGTGGTGGTGCTTTGGCTGCTCGGATTCAGATTGCGGGATTTCGTACTGCGTTCAGGATGAGTCTGCTCGACGCACACGACGCGATCACCGTTCACAACCCGGCTTCGGCGTTGCTGGAGAGCGTTGCCGCGCTCACGCCGCTGGTGGACCGCGACAGCCGGCCCGAAGAGGTCGTGCGAACCGTGCGCACCTGGGGACAGCGGTTGTGCGGCCGCATCGCCCCGGATGCCTCGGTCTCGAATCGACTGCGGATGCTGAACTTCTTCTTCTTTGAAGAGCTCGGATTCCATGGCGAACACACGGGCGGCGACTGGGCCGATGCGGGATCCCTGCATCGGGTCATCGAGCGTAGAAGGGGAATCGCACCGTCCCTGTCGATCTTGTACATGGAGATCGGTCGCGCAATCGGCCTGAAGCTGGTCGCGCTCGAATTTCCCGACACCTTCCTGGTCAAGCTCGTTTGCACCGGCCGCCTGCTGGTGATCGACGTATCGGATCGCGGTGCGACGCTGTCAGAGGAGCAATTGCGATCGCGGCTGGCCTCCTCGCACCACGACCACGATGCCGGCGCCAGCGAGTGCGGGTCGCTTCAGCGCCTGCTGCGCGGCGTGCCGGAAGTCGATATCCCGGTCCGGATCCTGCGCGCCCTCAGGCAGCGGCACCAGGCGGCCGACGAGTGGGCCGAAGCGCTGGCCGTACAGTCTCAGCTCGTGCAGCTTCGCCCCGACGACCGTCAGGAGTTGCTCGGCCGCGCGGGCTTGTACGAGCGGCTCGGGTGCCCTCGAGCGGCAGCCAGCGATCTGCAGACCTGCCTGCGCCTGAATCCGGATGCGCCGGACGCCGAATCGATCCGGCGGCGCTGCGTTCAGTTGCAGCTGCAAGCCCGCCGCTTGAACTGACCCGGCGGCCTGCGACGGCCGCTCAGGCCAGCTGTTTCAGCATCGTCTCGGCGGTGCTGATCTCGAACTTGCCGGGCGCTTCGATATTCAGCTTCCTGACGACGCCGTCCTTCACCAGCATCGAGAAGCGCTGGCTGCGAATACCCAGGCCGCCGGCGCGCAGGTCGTTCTCCAGGCCCAATTTCGTGGTGTAGTCACCCGAACCGTCGGCCATCATCCGGATCTTGCCGCCGGTTTTCTGATCGCGTCCCCACGCGCCCATCACGAAGGCGTCATTGACCGAGAAGCACCAGATCTCGTCGACGCCCTTGGCCCTGAACTCGTCGTAGCGCTGCAGGTACCCGGGAACATGCTTGGCCGAGCAGGTGGGCGTGAACGCACCCGGCAAGCCGAACACGACGATGGTCTTGCCTTTGACCAGCTTGTCGACCTCGAACCGGTTCGGGCCGAGCGAGCACCCGGCGGTTTCGACTTCGACATATTCCTGGACCTGACCATCGGGCAGCCGGTCTCCGACCTTGATCGTCATCGTGTGCTCCTGTCGCTGGGTCAACAAAGGCGATCAGTTTAGTCTCCTCTCGCGACCCCCTCCCGCCGGGGATCCGCGCCACCGACCCATCGGGCCCCGCTCTCGGGCCGGGGCGCAGCGACGATGGCCTGCAGCCCGCTGGTCATCGGCATTTGCACGACGGTGTGCCCGCGCGCCTGCAACTGCTGGATCAGCGTCGAATCGAAGCGCCCGGCCTCCAGCTCGGTGGGCCCGTTGCGGCTGCCGAAGTTGGGCAGTGCGATCGCCTGCTCGACGTCCATCCGCCAGTCCAGCAAGCCGATCAAGGTCTTGGTCACGAACGAGATGATCCAGGTACCGCCGGGAGATCCCAGGCTGGCGACCAGCCGCCCGCTGGATCGCTCGAACACGAGCGTCGGCGCCATCGACGACAGCGGTCGCTTGCCAGGCTGGACCCGGTTCGCGACCGGCGGCGCGTCGGCCGCAATGACGCCATCGGCCCCGCGCGCGCGCGGCTCGAACGAAAAGTCCGTCAGCTCGTTGTTCAACAGGAACCCACGCACGAAGATGCGCGACCCGAATGCGGCCTCGATCGAAGTCGTCATCGCTACCACGTGACCCCACTGATCGGCCACCGACAGGTGAGAGGTCGACTTGCGAGGCTCGGATCGATCCGGTGCGAGGCGCGCCCCGGCCTGCCGCAGCGCGCCCGCCCGGGCTTCGCCGATGCTGCGCTCGCCGATCTGTTTCGCCCGTTCGGCCAGATACGCCGGATCCAGCAGGGCGGCAGCGTCGACGTGGATGAAGTCGGAATCGGCCAGGTAGAGGTTGCGGTCCGCAAACGCCAGGCGCTCGGCTTCGGTGATCAGGTGCACGGCCTGTGCTTGCGGCTGCAATCCGTGCTCGCCGGCCAGCGGCTGGTACGACTCGAGATCGAAGCGACCGAGGATGCCGAGGATTTGGCCGATGGTGATGCCTGCGGACGATGGCGGCGGCATGCCACACACGTTCCAGCTTCGGTAGGTGGCGCAGATCGGGTCACGCTCGCGCGCCTGGTAGGCGGCCAGGTCGGCTTCGGTGATCCGGCCAGGATGGTGGGGTGAGGTTCGCGCGGCACGCACGATATCGGCAGCGATCGGTCCGCGGTAGAAGGCGTCGGCCCCCGCGTTCGCCACCGCCCGCAGCGTCTGCGCCAGCGCCGGGTTCCTCAACATGGTTCCAACCGGCAAGGCGCGGCCTTGGGCATCGTAGAAATACGCGCGGGCCGCCGCATTGTTCGGCAGCAGCGGGTCGCGCTCCAGCAGCGCATGCAGCCGAGGTGAAACCGCAAACCCGCGCTGCGCCAGATCGATCGCGGGCTCGAACAGCGTGGCCCACTTCAGCCGGCCATGCTGGTGGTGAGCCAGCTCGAGCATCCGTAGAACGCCAGGCACTCCGACTGACAGGCCGCTCGCTACCGCGTCCCGGAACGACAGCGGCTGCCCATTCGGGCCGATGAACTGGTCCTCGCTCGCGGCCATTGGCGCGGTTTCGCGCCCGTCATAGGCCTGGACGCGCTGACCATCCCAGTGCATCAGAAACGCACCGCCGCCGATTCCGGAACTCTGGGGCTCAACCAGCGTCAGCACCAGCTGCATCGCGATGGCGGCATCGATGGCCGAGCCGCCCTCGTGCAGCACCTGAAGGCCGGCGCGAACCGCCCATGGATTGGCCGCCGCCGCCATGTCCTTGCTGGCGCTGGCGGAGGGCGGAACCGATCGCAGCCCGGTCGCACCTTCGGGCGGCTCGTCGGAAGCGCCGGCAGTTCCGAGCCACAGGGCCGCCGCCAGCCACAGGGCCGCCCGGCGCGCGAACCCTGCCTTACTTCGGCTGCAGGCGGAGGGCGCCATCCAGACGAATCGTGGTGCCGTTGAGCATCGCATTCTGGATGATGCTGCGGACCATGTGCGCAAACTCGGAAGGCAGACCCAGCCGCGAGGGGAACGGCGCTTGCGAGGCCAAAGCCTGTTGCGCCTCCGGCTTCAAAGAGGCCAGCATCGGTGTCTCGAAGCTGCCGGGCGCGATGGTGACGCATCGGATTGCATGGCGCGCCAGGTCGCGCGCCATCGGCAGCGTCATCGCCACCACTCCGCCTTTCGACGAGGCGTAAGCAGTCTGGCCGATCTGTCCTTCGAAGGCCGCGATCGACGCCGTGTTCACGATGACGCCGCGCTCGCCGTTATCCAGCGGCTCGGCTTGAGCCATCGCGTAGGCGCACACGCGCGCCATGTTGAAGGTGCCGATCAGGTTCACGCGGATCACGCGCTCGAAGGTCGCGAGCGGGTGAGGGTGATCGCGCCCGACGACCCGCTCGGCGCCCAGGATGCCGGCGCAGTTCACGAGACCGCGCAGCGGGCCGTCGGATCGCGTCGCCTGCACCGCCGCGTTCGCATCGTCCTCGGACGTCACATCGCAGCGCACGAAACGCGCCGCGGATCCACACTCCTGCGTCAGCGCTCGCCCTGCGTCCTGCTGCAGGTCGGCAACGATCACGCGCGCCCCTTCTTCGACCAGCATCCGCACGACGCCCGCTCCCAGGCCCGAAGCGCCGCCGGCGACGATGAACACGGCATCGCGAATGTGCATGAGCGGCGGCGCGGGCGAGGGTGGGTCAGTGCATGTGAGCGGCGATGATCGGAACGATCAGCAGCGCCACGATGTTGATGATCTTGATCAGCGGGTTGACGGCGGGGCCGGCGGTGTCCTTGTAGGGGTCGCCGACCGTGTCGCCGGTGACGGCCGCCTTGTGCGCATCGGAGCCTTTGCCGCCGTAGTTGCCTTCCTCGATGTACTTCTTCGCGTTGTCCCAGGCGCCGCCGCCGGTGGTCATCGAGATGGCCACGAACAGCCCTGTGACGATGGTACCCATCAGAACGCCGCCGAGCGCCTCGGGGCCCAGCAGCAGGCCGACCAGCACCGGAACCAGCACCGGCAGGATCGAGGGAATCATCATCTCCTTGATCGCGGCCGCCGTCAGCATGTCGACCGCCCTGGAATAGTCGGGCTTGGCCGTGCGTTCCATGATCCCCTTGATCTCGCGGAACTGGCGGCGTACTTCTTCGACGACCGCACTGGCCGAGCGACCCACGGCTTCCATCGCCATCGAGGCGAACAGGTAGGGGATCAGTCCACCGATGAACAGGCCGATGATCACGAGGTGGTTGGACAGCTCGAACGTCAGGTGGTGGCCGGCTTCGTCCAGCGCATGCGTGTAGTCGGCGAACAGCACCAGCGCAGCCAGGCCGGCGGAGCCGATCGCGTAGCCCTTGGTGACGGCCTTGGTCGTGTTGCCGACCGCATCGAGCGGGTCGGTGATGTTGCGCACCGCCTTCGGCAACTCCGCCATTTCGGCAATGCCGCCGGCGTTGTCGGTGATCGGGCCGTAGGCGTCCAGGGCGACGATGATGCCGGTCATCGACAGCATCGAGGTGGCCGCAATCGCGATGCCGTACAGGCCGGCGAGCTGGAACGACGCGAAGATGGCGGCACAGATCGCCAGCAGAGGCCAGGCGCAGGCCTTCATCGAGACGGCGATGCCCGCGATGATGTTGGTCGCGTGCCCGGTGGTGGATGCCTTGGCGATATGCCGCACCGGTGAGAAATCGGTGCCGGTGTAGTACTCGGTGATGTACACGAGCGCGGCGGTCAGCGCGATTCCGACCACGGACGACAGATACAGATTAAGGATCGACAGGTTGGCGCCCGCGGCCGCCGGCCCCAGAATCCACTGCGTCACGAACCAGAACAGCACCAGCGCGATCGCGCCGGCCACCGTCAGCCCGCGATACAGCGCGTTCATGATCTTGCCGCCTTCGCGGGCCCGCACGAAATAGCAGCCGATGATGGAACCAATGATCGAAACCCCCGAGATGGCCAGCGGATAGATCACCCCGGCGTCGGTGCCGGGGAAGGCCGTGGCGCCGATCAGCATGGTGGCGATCACGGTGACCGCGAACGTTTCGAACAGGTCGGCCGCCATGCCGGCGCAGTCGCCCACGTTGTCGCCCACGTTGTCCGCGATCACCGCAGGATTGCGTGGATCGTCTTCCGGGATCCCCGCCTCGACCTTGCCCACCAGATCGGCGCCGACATCGGCGCCCTTGGTAAAGATGCCGCCGCCCAGACGCGCGAAGATCGAGATCAACGAGGCGCCGAATGCCAACCCCACCATCGGGTGCAGCATCGTGCGCAGATCCCACGCCGAGTGGCTCGATTGCAGCAATGCGTAGAAGCCGGCAACGCCGAGCAGGCCCAGGCCAACGACCAGCAGCCCGGTGATCGCACCTCCGCGGAAGGCGACGTTCAGCGCCGGGTTCAGCCCCAGTGTGGCCGCCTGCGCAGTGCGCACGTTGGCTCGCACCGAGACGCTCATCCCGATAAACCCCGCAGCGCCTGATAAAACGGCGCCGAGCACGAACCCGGCGGCCGTCAGCGGTCCATTGGGCAAGGCCACCGCAATCAGGATCGCCAGCACGACCCCGACGATGGCGATGGTCCGGTACTGCCGGCTCAAGTAAGCCTGCGCGCCCTGCTGGATCGCGGCGGCGATCTCTTGCATACGTGGGCTGCCGGCATCGCGCTGCAGGATCCATGAGATCGAAACAGCACCGAATACGACAGCCGCCGCTCCACACAGCAAAGCTAGGGTCAACCCCGACATCGAACTCTCCTCATTGCGTTTTCGAATGGTTTACCGACGACCGTGCCGACACGATTAGCTCAACGCATCGAACACGCGCTGTCGCACCTCATCAACCGTGCCCACTCCGTCCACCTGGCGGTAGGCGGGCGCACCCGGCGCGCCGCTGGCGGCCAGGTTGCGGTAGTAGTCAACCACCGCGCGCGTTTGCGAGTGGTAAACATGCAGCCGGTGACGAACCACGTCTTCGCGATCGTCGTCGCGCTGGATCAGCGGGTCGCCGGTGACATCGTCGCGGCCGGCGACCTTGGGCGGATTGAAGCGCACGTGGTAAGTGCGACCGCTCGGCAGGTGCGTGCGCCGCCCACTCATCCGCTCGACGATGTCGGCGTCCGGGACCTCGATCTCCAGCAGCACGTCGACCGGCAGCTCGGCGGCGCGCATCGCCTCGGCCTGTGCGATGGTCCGGGGGAAACCGTCCATCAGGTATCCGTTGGCGCAGTCGGGCTGCTTCATCCGCTCGGTGACCAGGGCAACGATGATCTCGTCGGACACCAGCTGCCCGGCATCCATCGCCCGTTTGGCGGCCAGTCCCAGCGGTGTGCCGGCCCTGACGGCGGCTCGCAACATATCCCCGGTTGACACTTGCGGAATCGAATAGCGGGCACAGATGAAAGTCGCTTGAGTTCCCTTGCCAGCGCCCGGTGGGCCGAGCAGTATGACTCGCATGTGCCGACTCCCCCGTTTGTTGAGCACCGTCCCTGGGATGAGGGCTCGGCTCCGAACGGCGCGCGTTGATCCGCAGGCTGTTGTTCTGAACTGCCGACCGGGCGAGCCAGTTTACCCGGAACCCACCCTGCTTAGGGCGCCGCCGCCAGCATCGCGCGGACCCTGGCCAGGTCCTCGGGTGTGTCGACGCCGGGCGGCATCGGCGAATCGATTCTCATCACGGCAATCCGCACGCCGTGCCACAGCGCACGCAGCTGCTCGAGTTTCTCGGCCAGCTCGATCGGTGCCGGACTGAGCTGCCGGAAGCGCTGCAGAAACCCAACCCGGTACGCGTACAGGCCGACATGGCGCATCGCCGCAAGATCGTCCGGCCAATGGTCGATGCGCTGGCCGCCGAACGCGCCGCCGAAGTGCTCGCGCGACCACGGGATCGGCGCGCGCGAGAACAGCAGCGCCAGACCGGTGGCGTCGGTCACGACCTTCACCACATTCGGATCGAACAGCTCTTCGACGCGCTGCAGCGGATGAGCGACCGTCGCGACATCGCACTCGGGGCGCTGCTGCAGCAGGCGCGCGACTGAGGCGATCGTCGCCGGCTCGATCAACGGCTCGTCGCCTTGGACATTGACGATCAGGGCCGAAGCATCGAGGCCGAGCAGCGAAACGGCTTCCGCGAGCCGATCGGTTCCGGTCGGGTGCGCGGGTGCGGTCAGAATCGACTCGACCCCATGCTGCCGGCAGGACTCCTGGATGCGCCGATCGTCGGCGCACACCACGACGCGCAGTGCTCCGCTGGCGGCGGCCTGGCGCGCGACGCGCACCACCATCGGCAGGCCGCCCAGGTCGGCCAGGGGCTTTTCGGGCAGGCGGGTGGAAGCCAGACGCGCCGGAATCAGCGCAAAGAAGTCCGGCACGCCCGACGCTCTGCCGTCAGCGCCCGGCCCGCTCGTCTTCATCCAGGCGCCGCGCCTCGCTCTCGAGCATCACCGGGATGCCGTCTCGAATCGGATAGGCCAGGCCGGCGGCGCGCGAGATCAACTCCTGCCGATGCCGATCGTATTCGAGCGGGCCTTTGGTGACCGGGCACACCAGGATATCAAGCAGCCGAGGATCCATTTCGAATTCCCGTCTCGACCATGGACGATCCGTTGCGAATTCGCGTCTCGATCATGTCCGTCAGTGCGCGATCCAGGTTCACGCGCAGCGGCACAACCCACAATCGCTCATCGTGCGCGAGCGTGCGATCAGCGCGGCATTTTACGGCGTCTTTCTCGGTAATCAGGATGCCGTCGACTCCGTGGCGCGGGAAGGGGTTGGCGCGATAGGCATAGTGGTCCGGCAAGGCCAGCGTCTTGAACTTCAGGCCATGGTTGCGCAGCATCTCGAAGAACGACTCGGGGGTTCCAATGCCGCACGCTGCCATCAAGCGCAACTGAGCGCGCGCCTGGCGCTGTGCCAGGTAATCCAGGTTGCCGCGCCGTTCGGGGCGGGCCAGGCAGTAGGCCTCGGTGACTTCGGTCCGGAGAAAGAAGAACGGCGAATGGATCCGCACCGGTTGCACCGGCCCATTGAAGACCACCGCGTCGACGTTGCGCAGCCTTCGCGCCGACTCCCGCAACGGACCGGCCGGCAGCTGCCAGCCGTTGCCGACGCCCCTGGCATGGATCACGGCGATCTCGAAGTCGCGCGCCAGGCGGCGATGTTGCAAGCCGTCGTCCGCTACCAGTACGTCGCAGGACGGATGCGACGTCCTCAGCAGGTGGGCCGCTGCGACCCGATCGCGGCCGACCGCTACCGGAGCCCCGGTCGCGGCTGCGATCAGCAGCGGCTCGTCTCCGCATTCGGCGGCGTCGCTGCCCGCGGTCACCAGGCGGGCGCTGTGCGCAGAGCTGCCATAGCCTCTCGAAACCACGCCGGGATGCCAACCGCGCTGCTTGAGCCGTGTCACCAATTCAATCACGAGCGGGGTCTTCCCGGTGCCGCCGGTGTACAGGTTGCCGACGACCACCACCGGCACGCCGACGCCTTGCGGACGCCTCAACCCGATGCGGTACGCCACCGCCACGAAAGCGCGCACCAACCGGTACAAAAGGCTGAACGGCCACAGCAGGAGCGCGACCACGCCGCGCCTTTGCCACATCCTGGTCAGCCATGAGTGAAATCGGATACCCACCTGTGGCAGCTCGCGTCTTGAGTCGGATGTCTCGCCAAGCCTTCCCGGCACCAGGCGCTCAACGTCCGGCGGAGCGCCGTTGTGTCGCGAAGCTCAGGTGGGTCAAGCCGGCCAGGCGAGCCGCCTCCATCACCGTGATCACCGCCTGGTGGGGAGACTGCGCATCGGCATTGATCACGACCAGCGGCGCCGAGTTGTTTTGCGCAGCCGCACGCAACAGCTCGGCCAGCGATTCGGGATCCGTCATCGGCACCACGGCCTTGTCGATCGCGAAGCGGCCGTCGGCTGTCACCGCGACCTGGATTTCCTGCAGCCGCGTCTGGGGCCGGTCGGCGTCGGCGCTGGGCAGCACGATCTCCAATTGCGTGAAACGGGAGTAAGTGGTGCTGACCGCCAGGAAAATCAGCACGACCAGCAGCACGTCGATCAACGGGATCAGGTTCTGCTCGGGCTCTTCGATGTGGGCGCGGCGAAAGTTCATGGGTGTCTCACGGATGGCCTGGTTCGGGGTCGGTCGATTCGCTGCAGCACGGGCTTACCCGTCGCCTCGTTTCTGCGGGGCGGCGCCCTCGTTGTAGAGCGCCTCGACCAGCTGCTGCGCCTGCTGCTCCATGTCGACCAGGAAATCGTCCACGCGCGTGCGGAAGTGACGGTACGCCAGCACCGATGGTACGGCGACGATGATCCCGAAGGCGGTGCTGTACAGCGCGGTCGAAATGCCTTGCGCCAGCTGTTGCGGATTCGAGCCGGCCTGCTGCGATGCAAAGATATCGATCATTCCGACCACGGTCCCCAGCAGCCCGAGCAATGGCGCGATCGAGCCGACCGACCCGAGCAGCGTCAGGTAGCGCGACATCTCATGCGCGGCGCGCGCTCCAGCCACTTGGATCGTGCCGGCGGCGATCTCGCGCGGCTCGCGCTCGCTGCGCAGTCCCGCGGCCAGCACGAAGCCCAGCAGCGAGCTGCGCTCCAGGCGCGCCATTACGTCGGCGTTGATCTGGCGCCTCGCATGCAGCGCCAGCACGTCTTGCAGGAGGTTCTTGGGAAGTATCCGGGTGCGGCGCAGTGCAGCACTGCGCTCGATGATCAGCGCCAGAGCGATGATGGAAGAGAAGATCAACGGCCAGATTGGCCATCCGATGGCTTGAACAATCGCGAACAAGTTGGCTCCCCCAAAACCGGAACGGACGGATCCGCCCCGCGACTTATAGAAACGCGCAGTGTAATAACCAGCCCCATCCCACTTACGGAGCAACCCCATACCATTGAGGCGTCCAGACGCCCTGTAGGGGTCCTGTGGATAGATCTGTGGACAAATCGTCTAAGCTGTGCCTGGACAAAGGCTCCGCGGTCTGCGGCGGCCACTGCCTAATATCAATGCAACTCTAAGAAACATTTTAAATTCATGGTGTTGCGCCTTGATTCGAAAATACCGAAATCCGGAACGCCGGGCGTCCGCATAGGTCGTTGATCCGTCCCGCTTGTGGACACCTTTCCG
Organism: Burkholderiaceae bacterium; assembly: GCA_036270555.1. Lineage (GTDB taxonomy): Bacteria > Pseudomonadota > Gammaproteobacteria > Burkholderiales > Burkholderiaceae_F > VBCK01. The sequence continues at coordinate 3,048 of DATBCI010000097.1, read as the reverse complement.
TCGCAAACCGGCTCCCCGTCTGGCTCGGACTGGACAAACCTTGATTCCATGCGGGTTTGCCTCACGGTGTCCGAATTGAACCGCACGGTGGCCCGATCCCTGGAGCGCGGTTTTCCGCCGCTGCGGGTGCGCGGCGAACTGGCATCGCTCACACGTGCCGCCAGCGGCCACTGGTACTTCACCTTGAAGGATCGGGCGGCGCAGGTGCGTTGCGTGATGTTCCGCTCGCGCAATGCTCTGATCGAATTTACGCCGCGCGAAGGTGACGACCTCGAAGTGGTCGGCGGCGTCAGCCTTTACGAGGCCAAGGGCGAGTTCCAGCTCGCTGTCGAATCGATGCGGCGGTCGGGGCAGGGGCGGCTGTTCGAGCAGTTCGTGCGCCTCAAGGAACGCCTGGCCGCCGAAGGCTTGTTCGACGAGGCGATCAAGCGCCGCCTGCCCGCCTTGCCGTCGAGCATCGGCATTGTGACCTCGCTGCAGGCGGCGGCGCTGCATGACATTGTGACCACGCTGCGCCGGCGGGCCCCGTACGTGCGCCTGATCGTGTATCCGGTGCCGGTGCAGGGGCAGGGCGCTGGCGCTCGCATCGCCCGCATGCTGGCGACCGTTTCGGCGCGCGGCGAGGTCGACCTGGTGATCCTGGCCCGAGGCGGTGGCTCGATCGAGGATCTGTGGGCATTCAATGAAGAGGGCGTGGCGCGAGCGATTCGCGCCTGTGCGATGCCGGTCATCGTTGGCGTGGGGCACGAGTCCGATTTCACGATTGCCGATTTCGCGGCCGACCTGCGAGCGCCGACGCCGACCGCGGCGGCCGAGCTGGCCGCGCCCGATCGGGACCGGCTGCTGCAATCGTTGCTGCACCGCTGGACCCGCATCGAACAGCTGGTCAACGCGCGGCTGCGTTCACAGTCGCAGAGGCTCGACTACGCGTTGCGGGCGCTGGCGGCGCCACGGGCTCCAATACGCGGCCTGCAGGCTCGCCTCGACGCGCTGCGCGCGAGGATCATGTCGCTGGGGGGCAGCGCCGTACCCGCGCGCGCTACGCGCTTGAACCATCTGCGCAACCGGATCGCGTTGTTCCGCGCGGGTGTTGCGCCCGCCCGCTCGGCGCGCTTGAGTAGCGTGCGCGCCAGGATGGCGGTGTTGCGCGCGGCGATCGTGACTGCGCGCGCCGCGCGCTTGCAGGCCACCTCGCGCGCTCTGGACGCACTGGATCCGCGCCAGGTGATCGGGCGCGGCTATGCGCTGGTGAGAAACGAGCAAGGCCGGCTGGTGACCGATGCGGCTCAGCTCAGCGCGGGGCAGCCCTTGCAGCTCGAATTGACGCGAGGCACGGCCCAGGTGCGTGTCGAAACGGCGCGCTCTTGACCCTCCTTCGCTGCGGGGGCTGGCGCGCCCGGAGCTTCGGAGGGCTCGCCCTCCCGAAGCGCGCGCAGCGCGCGGAGGAGGGTATGGTTTCTGCGGCGGTCGACGTGCTAGATTGCGCGCCTCGTTACGAGCGGTTGGGCGCAGATTCGGCTGTTCGGCATAAATCTGTCGGGGGGGAACATGGGCGCGATATTTCAGTCGCTGGGGCGAACGGTCATCGCCGGTGTGGTTCTGCTGGTGATCCTCATCGTGCTGGTCGGGGCTACCACCGGTACCTGGATCAGTGGCGATCACGCGTGGTGGACGTTCTTCATGCGTTGGCTGCATATCCTGTCCGGCGTGATGTGGATCGGGTTGCTGTGGTATTTCAATTTCGTGCAGACGCCGACCATGCCGAAGATTCCGGACGAGCAGAAGCCTGCCGTCAGCAAGTTCATCCTGCCGGAGGCGCTGTTCTGGTTTCGGTGGGCGGCCTTGTCGACCGTGATCACGGGCCTGCTGCTGGCGACGATGAACGGCTACATCGGCCAGGCGCTGGGGCTGACCCGTCCGTTCCACGCGATCGGCCTCGGAATGTGGATGGCGCTGATCATGGCGTACAACGTGTGGTTCATCATCTGGCCGAACCAGAAGAAGGTGATCGGGATCGTCACCGTTGACGCCGACCAGAAGAAGCTGGCCGCCCGCAACGCGCTGTGGGCTTCGCGCTTCAATACGATGCTCTCGATTCCGATGCTGTACTGCATGGCCGCGCAGTCGCACGGCGGGTTCTAGCAAGAACACCGACGGTCAGGTGCACCCGGCCTGCGTGCCGGACGATCGGAGCCGCGGGGCAGCGAGGCAGGCGGACTTAGTTCTTCGCCGCTTGCGGTAGCCCGCCGATTACGGTTTCACCGGGCTTCAGGTTGCGCTCGGCGAACCAGCCGCGCGCCATTTCGAGCGCGAAAGGCACCTCATGCCGCGCGCAGTGCACCTGATCGGTCTGCGCCTGCATCTCTTCGATATTGACCACGCGGCCATCGGCGTCGATAAACGCCACCGACAGCGGTATCAGCGTATTGCGCATCCACATGCAGGCTTTGAACGCCGGATCGAACAGGAACAACATGCCGTGATTCGGCGCCAGCTCGCGGCGGTACATCAAGCCGAGCTCGCGTGACTGGTCATCGGCCGCCACCTCGGCCGTGATCAGGTGCACCCCAGCCGTCAGCGGTCGTGTCGGCAGCTCGGGGCCAGGCACCTGGGCGCAAACCGCTGAGGCGGCCAGGGGCACGATGAGCGCCAGGATCAGGCGAAGACGGCTCATTGGATTCACGCGCGAAAGGATTCGAGGTCGTCGCAAACGGACGCCGGAGGATATCGGAAACCGCCCTGCTTCGCGCTGCGCGCTTCGCAGGGCAGGCCCTCCGCAGTGCGCGAGCGCCTGCAGCTTCGGGGGCTTGCCCTGCGAAGCGCGCAGCGCGAAGCAGGGCGCTAAACTGGCCGCCGCGCAGATGCAGCGCGGTCGATGCGCCCGGATGAGCCAGCAGCGACCCCTCTGGAGAGGCCATGTTCGAACACGTCAAGATTCCCAGCCAGGGCAAGAAGATCACGGTCAACGCCGACTACTCGCTGTCGGTGCCGGACAACCCGATCATTTCGGTCATTGAAGGCGACGGCACGGGTGTGGACATCACCCCG
>DATBCI010000096.1:0-4651 GCA_036270555.1 Burkholderiaceae bacterium | reverse complement strand
GCACGCGGCAATTGATGCAGCAGGCCAAGCGACATCGACGCGACCATCGAAGTCAGCGTCAAACTGGCAGCGACCAGCACCGGACCGGCCGTGATCAGGGCCCAGTACACCAGCACGCGTTGCACCAGCGCCCGCCGGGTTCGAACCCGCCAGATGTCGTTCAGCGCCTGGTCGACCGTCATCACCATCGTCAGCGCGGTCAGCGCAAATACCACCAACCCGGCCGTACCGACCCTGGTCGCCTTGGCGGCAAAATCGTTCAGATAGCGAAGGATCGTGCTGCCGAACGGGTCGGGCAGCAGGTCCCGCAACAGGTCCCGTTCGATGGTGTCGCGCAAATCGGCGAACTGCGGGAACACGGTGAACAGGGCCAGCGCCACTGCCAGCAACGGGACCAGCGACAGCACCGTGGAAAAGGTCAGGCTGCCCGCGACCTGTGTCAGGCGAGCCTGCCGCGCACGGCGCGTGGCGAATGACAGTACCTCCCGTGCGCGATCAAGTTGCGGACGCAGGACAAGCGCCCAGGGCGCAAGCAGCTTGCCCTTGCGCCGGTTCCCACCGAAGACTCGTTTAAGCGTCATTTTTGTTCGTTGCCGATCGGGAGCGGACGGTCAATATAATCTGTCGATCTGCACTGTCACTCTTGTCAACGTCAGTTGTCCACGTCGGGGGTAACGTCAGCCGTGTCCACGCCGACACTGATTGCGCAGTTGATCGAAGCGGTCGGCCCCAGCCACGTGCTGACGGGGGCCGCCGATATGGCTCCTTTTCTGACCGACTGGCGCAATCGATTCACCGGGCGTGCCGATGCGGTGGCGCTGCCGGCGACGACGCGCGAAGCGGCCGCTGTCGTGCAAGCCTGCTCGCGGCATGCGGCGTCCATCGTCGCGCAAGGCGGCAACACCGGGCTGTGTGGTGGTGCCACGCCGGCACCGGACGGCCAATCGGTCGTACTCAGCACACGACGGATGAACCGGATCCTCGAGATCGACCCACAGAACGACACGATCACGGTGCAGGCGGGCTGCACGCTGCAAGCCGTGCAGGATGCCGCTCGGGAAGCCGGGCGCCTGTTCCCGCTGAGCCTTGCGGCGCAAGGCAGTTGCACCATCGGCGGAAATCTGGCAACCAACGCCGGCGGCACCCAGGTGCTGCGGTACGGCAACACCCGCGAACTGACGCTGGGCCTGGAGGTCGTGCTGGCTGACGGGCGCGTGTGGGACGGCTTGCGAGGCCTGCGCAAGGACAATTCAGGATACGACCTGAAGCACGCCTTCATCGGGTCCGAAGGAACGCTGGGCGTGATTACCGCTGCCACGCTGAAGCTGTTCTCGACTCCGCGGTCGCGCCTGACCGCGCTGGCCGGACTGGAGTCCATCGAAGCGGCGATTGCGCTGCTGCAGCGGATGCGTTCGGTGGCCGGGCCCACGCTGACCGCCTTCGAACTGATGTCGCGCGACAGCCTGCAACCGGTGGCGGCCGTGCTCGGGCTGCGGCGCTTTCCATTCGAGCCGTTGACGCCGTGGCTCGTGCTGCTGGAGATCTCCGACCACGAGAACGAGCAGCACGCGTTCGCGCTGCTGGAGGCGGCGCTTGACCCGGAAGCGGGGGCCCCCGTGGTCGAGGTTGCATTGGGCCACTCGCTGGCAGCGTCCGAGCAGCTCTGGCGTTTGCGCGAGACGATCCCGGAAGCCCAGGCGCGCGCGGGCGGCAATGTGAAGCACGACATCTCGCTGCCGCTGGCGCGCATCCGCGACTTCGTACAGGAAACCGGGGACCGTCTGGCGCAACGCTTCGACTGGGCCCAGGTACTCGTTTTCGGACACCTGGGTGACGGTAATCTGCACTACAACGTGGCGAGCCGCCCGGGTGTGCCGCCTCAAAAAGTGTTCGAACACGAACAGGCCTTGAATGAGATTGTCTACGACGCGGTGGCCGCCCGCGGCGGGTCGCTCAGTGCGGAGCACGGCTTGGGCCAGCTCAAACGCGACATGGCCGCGCGCTACAAGTCGCCCGTCGAGCTCGCGCTGATGCGTGCCATCAAGTTTGCGGTAGACCCCGACGGACGGATGAACCCGGGCAAAGTGCTTTAAGTCCAAACCCAACACGACTACACTCGGAGGTCAGCCTCCAATCACGTCGACGATGCGCAATCTTCTGATGCTTGGGCTTGTCGCGGCCGGCGCCAGCGTCTGCAATGCCGCTCCGATCAGCCGCTGCGAGTTCTCCGACGGTCGGGTCATCTATTCGGATGAGCCCTGTCCGGCCGGTGCGCAGCACATGCGAACCGTCGACGAGAAGCCCGCTGTCGAAGTGATCAAGGCGCCTCGCGGTCAGAGCGCGCAAAGCTCGGGCAGCGTGCGGCGCAGCGAAAACGGCCAGGAAGCCGCCGGGGACGCGGACGCCGCCTCGGATCTGCGCAAGATGAAGGTGGCTGAATGCGACGATCTTGTGCGCCGCGTCGAATACGCGCAGCACGACCTGACTGCCGCGTCCGACCGGGAACGCGCGTCGGCCGAGCTTTCGCTGCGAAGACTGCAGGCGGAGCACGAGAACAAGTGCGCCCCGCACCGCTGATGCGGGCGGGCTAGGGCGCCGATCGGGCGGCGGCCACTCGCAGCGAATCGGCGCCCTGCTCTTCCAAAAATAGCGGATCGGACAACAGGCGGCGCCAGGTGCGGGCGCCGCGCTGCCCGTGTAGCAACCCCAGCATCGGCCGGGTCACGCTGCGCACCGGCACGCCCGCCGCAGCCACGCCGTTCAAGTACTGGCTCATCGAGTGCACGACGTCGCCGGGTGCGACCGGCGCGCCGTCAGGGCCGAACAACGCGCGCTCCAGCTCCGCGAGCAGCCACGGCGACTGGTACGCGGCGCGGCCCAGCATCACGCCATCCATGCGTTGCAGTTCGGCCAGCACCCCGTCGGCGTCGCTCAAACCTCCGTTCAGCACGAACGTGCAGTCCGGGAAATCGTGCTTCAGCTGCCTGACGGCGTCATAGCGCAGCGGCGGAATCTGCCGATTCTCCCTGGGGCTCAATCCGGACAGCCACGCGCTGCGGGCATGAACGATGAACGTCGAGCACCCGGCGGCGCATAACGCACCGACGAAGTCGCGCACGAATCCGTAGTCGTCGCGCCGATCGATCCCGATCCGGTGCTTGACCGTCACATCGATCGAGACGGCGTCACGCATCGCCTTCACGCAGTCAGCCACCACACTGGGCTCGGCCATCAAGCAGGCACCGAAAGCGCCCTGTTGCACGCGCTCCGACGGGCAGCCGCAGTTCAGGTTGATCTCCTGATAGCCCCAGCGCTGCCCCAAGCGGGCGCAATGAGCCAGCTCGGCCGGATCCGAGCCCCCGATCTGCAGCCCAACCGGGTTCTCCGACGGATGAAAGTCCAGGTGGCGGGCCACCTCACCATGGATCAGCGCACCACTCGCGACCATCTCGGTGTAAAGCCGCGCGTGCCGGCTAAGAACGCGATGGAAGTAGCGGCAATGCCGATCGGTCCAGTCCATCATCGGAGCCACGCACAGGCGCCAGGGTGATGGTGCGGATCGAACTTGGCTGGGCGGACTTAGCGGTTGATCGATCAACGCGGACATGGCCGCAGTCTAATTCGTACCGGGCTGCAGCGGAGTTGGCCAGCGATGCTACGGCCGACGGTGATCCTCGTACCTTGCACCCAGACGCTTGAAGGCGGTGGGATCATGGCCGACGATAACGCCATCCATGCGCTCGGCGACAGCCATCTGCCACGCGTCGTTCTCACTCATCCGATTGGCGGTCCGTCTCTGCCGCACAGCGACCTTTTCGGCGTGAACGCGGTGAATGCCCCGCCACGAATAGCGCGCCAGGTAGACTTTGAGCGCCCGGAAATTTTCCGCCCCTTCGAGCACTTCGGCCATCGTGACCGGACTGATCCAGAGGCGGGTCTTCTCGTTGTGCCTGAGCCAGGTCACCGCAGGACCCTCGTACGCCTCCGCGATCTCGTTAAGCAGGTCGATCACGAAAGACGAATCGAGCAGACAGTTCCTCATGGTTTGCGTTTTACTCGCAAGCCAGCATCTCCCATGCGTTTGAGGGCGTCAGCCAGTACGTCGGCGCCCGTAACGAAGGGTTCCTCGCGAATCAGCATGCGAACGTAAGTTGCCCGCTTCATACGGGCATTGCGCGAGCGCCGAGTCAGGACGCGCTCCTCGTCCTCGGAAAGTCGAACAGTCAGGATTCCCATGCTGTGTTCGATCGTAATGTGTATTTCTTTTGTATGTCAATGCGAATCATCCGCATCGCAGCCGCCCTGTCGATTCGCTATCCGCGGCCAACGAAAGGTAGACGGGGGCCTGCATCTGGCAATTGTGCTCTTGTGCTCGGGGCAACAGAAAGGCCGCCCGCAGGCGGCCCAACGTGTTGCCCAGCCCGATCACTGCCAGCGATACGGCTCGATCGTCCGCAGTTCGGCGACTGAGCAGCTCCGCTCGATCGGTGTTGGACTCACACGTGGTTGATGGGCAAGCAGACGCACGCGCTCCGGCTTGTAGCCCATTCTCAAGGCGGCCTGCAGCGCGGCCGCCCCCGCGGACGCAAGACGTGCATCGCGGTCGGCCTCCACGCCTCGCGGGGCGTACCTGAGTTCGGTGACGATGACC
>DATBCI010000095.1:0-6273 GCA_036270555.1 Burkholderiaceae bacterium | reverse complement strand
ACGACGCTATTGCTGTTCTTCGTGCTGCTGAGCATCAACCTGGCCGAAACCGATTTGACGGCCGCACGCAAGGCGAGGCTCGTCCTGAAGGTCTTCGCCAAGTCGGTGCCGCTGATCCTGGCGCTGTTTCTGTTGTTCCCCAGGGTGGAGCCGTTGTTCGCCTTTGCGGGCTACGAAACCGCGTCCTCGACGGGCCTGTCCGACTCGATGTCGATCGGCTCGATCAACAAGCTCATCGAGTCGGAGCAGGTGGCCTTGCGGGCGGACTTCGACGATCCGAAAAAAGTGCCGCCGCAGAGCAGCATGTATTGGCGAGGCCCGGTGCTCGGCTACTTTGATGGGCGGACCTGGACCGGCGGCATAGGCCCGGACAGGATGGAGCCGAAGTGGGTGGTGCCTGACCTGAACAGCGCGGTCGACTACACGGTCACGCTGGAGGCGACCCGGCGAAACTGGGTCATGGCGCTGGAGGTGCCGCAGAAAGTCGAGAGCAGCGACTTCGAGTTCTTCCTGGCCAAAGACCTGCAGCCTTTGGCCGGCTCCAACCTCAGAGACCGTGTGCGATACCACGTGCACGGCTACTCGACGGTTCGGGTCGGACCGTTCGAGCCGCACGCTGAGCTGATCCAATGGCTGCAACTGCCGAAGGATTTCAACCCCCAGACGCATCAATTCGCCGCGGACCTGCGGAACCAGATCGTCGATCCGTCAGATCCCAATCCGCATGCGCGCGATCAGGCGCTGATCAGCGCGGTGTTGCATCACTTCCGGCGCGGCGGCTATCGGTACACGCTGTCACCGCCGATTCTCGGGCGCGATTCGATCGACCAGTTCCTGTTCCAGACCCGCCTCGGGTTTTGCGAGCACTACGCGTCGGCTTTCGTGGTGTTGATGAGGGAACTTGGCATCCCGGCCCGTGTGGTGACTGGCTACCAGGGCGGGGAGACCAATTCGATCGCCGGGTTCCTGACCGTGCGTCAATTGGATGCCCACGCCTGGGCCGAGGTCTGGCTGCCTGGGCAAGGATGGAAGCGGGTCGATCCGACCGCTGAGGTGTCGCCGGTGCGAATCGAGCAGGGCGAGACGGAACTCGCCAATCAGTATGGGCTCTCGCGCTTCGGTCGCCCTGGCACGCTGCTGGGGTGGATCGGCACCTGGCGCATGAACTGGGACGCGATCCAGAACTTGTGGAACCAGGCCGTGCTGAATTTCACGGCGGAACGACAGCGCTCGCTGATTTCGCATCTGGGCGTGGCACCCTCGTGGCGCAATCTTTCGATCGTGTTCGCGGCGACTGTCACGCTGCTGCTGGTGATCCTGGCGGTGCTGTCCTTGCGCAATCGGGAGTTGCGCGACCCGCTGGGACAACTGGTTGCCCAACTTCGAGCCAGGCTGGCGGTCACGGGCCTCAAGATGCGGCCCAGCGAAGGCTTGAGCGATCTGAGGAGCCGCGTAGGACCCCGGTTGCGGCCTGCGCACGCCGCGGAGGCATGCGCCTTGCTACAAGCGCTGGAAGACGCCCGTTACGGGCGCGCCGCCCCCAGATTCGGGGCGACCGAGCTGAGACGTTTGCGGGGCCGCATCAAGCGCTTTCGACCGCAGCTCGAATCGCAGTGAGCGGTGCGCGTTGGCGCGCAGCCGCGCCCTAATCGGCGTCCGGCTGGGCCGACGGCTCGGCCCGCGCGAACGCATCCAGCTCCATGCAGCGATCGCAGATCGCCGCCAGGGTCGGAGCGGACGCCAGGTCGCAACCGAATCGCCTCGCATTGAAGATCTGCGGCACGATGGTCAGATCGGCCATGGTCACCTGATCGCCGAACGCATAGCGCCCGCTCAGACCGCGCGACACCACGATCCGATCCAGCTGTCCAAGCCCCATTTCCACCCAGTGCCGGTACCAGGCGTCCTTGTCCTGATCCGATACGTGCAGCTCGCGCACCAGGTAGCGCAACACACGCAGGTTGTTCAGCGGATGGATGTCGCAAGCGATCGTCTGTGCGATGGCCCGCACGTAGGCCCTGGCCATCGGATCCGGCGGCAGCAGCGCGGGCTCGGGATAGCGCTCCTCGAGATACTCGATGATCGCCATCGACTGGAACAGCACCTGGTCGCCATCCTCGAGCACCGGGACCAATGACAGCGGGTTGGTCTTGACGTATTGCTCGCTGAACTGCTCGCCGCCGCTCTTGAGCAGGTGGATCGGCACGACCTGGTAGGGCACACCTTTCAGGTTCAAGGCGATACGCACCCGAAACGCAGCCGAGGATCGAAAATAGCTGAACAGCTTCATGCAGCGTCCGCGGATCGCAAATAACTGAACAGCTTCATTCAGTGTCACTTATGTCGCGCATTGATCTGCACGTGGATCAGGCCGATGCCATCGATCCCCGCGTCGATCCGGTCGCCCGCCACCAGCTTGCCAACGCCGGCCGGGGTGCCTGTGAAAATCAGGTCACCTGCTGCCAACTGAAAGTACGTCGACAACTGCGAGACTGTTTCTTCCACGCTCCAGATCATCTCGGACAGATTGCCTTCCTGGCGCCGACTGTCGTTGACGTTCAGCCAGATCCGGCGCGCCCCCAACGGCCCTATCTGGCCGGCGGGGTGGATCGCACCGATCGGGGCCGATCGATCGAACCCCTTGCTGACATCCCACGGACGCCCCTGGCGCTTGGCTTCGGCCTGCAGATCGCGTCGCGTCAGATCGATTCCGACCGCATAGCCCCACACCATGCCGGCTGCCTGCTCGACGCTGACCTGATATCCGGGTACGCCAATCGCAACCACCAGCTCGACTTCATGCTGCAGGTCTTCGGTGCGGTCCGGGTACGGCAGTGCGATGGGAGCCGGGGCATTGCTTAACACGGCGTCGGCCGGCTTGCAGAAGAAGAACGGCGCCTCGCGTCCGGTCGCCCCCATCTCGCGAGCGTGGTCCGCGTAGTTGCGGCCAACACAGTAAATGCGGTGCACCGGGAAGACGGCCGGACTGCCAGCGATCGGAAGGGTGGGCTGAGGCGGCGCAGGGAAGCAGTAGTTCACGGCAGGAACCACCCGGTGTGAGGGAAACAATCGCAGTTTATCGCCACCCTCACCCCGCATAGCGCGAGGCAAGGCACCGTGCGAGCCGCGCCCTGTCTCCCCGCTCCCGCGCTTGCCCGCCGTAGCCGCGAACGTGGCGAAGGCGGGAGCGGGAGCGGGGTCCGCGCGGAGCGTGCCCGTAGAGGGAAAAGGGGAAGAATTCGCGTAAAGTTCGGGCATGGGCAACCAGCCGCCTGTTCAGGTCGTCGAGCATGCCCCGTCGTCCGCACAACCGCGCCCAATCGCGGTCCCGACGGAGGAGCCGCACCGGCCTTTGCAGCCCACCCTGTCATGTGTGGTCCCTGCTCACGACGAAGCGGGCAACCTTCCGATCCTGCTTGAACAGCTGACCGAAGAGCTTCGGCAGATGTCGCCGAGTTGGGAGATCATCATCGTCGACGATGGCAGTCGCGATGAGACCTTGCTGGCGCTGCTGCCCTGGTTGACCCGGCCCGGTGTCGTGTGCCTGCAGCTTTCGCGCAACTTTGGCAAGGAGGCAGCACTCGGCGCAGGTCTTGACCACGCGCGCGGCGATGTCGTGTTCACGCTCGACGCCGACCTGCAGCATCCGGTTGCTTTGCTGCCGCTGATGCTGCAGGCCTGGCGCGAGGGCGCAGACATGGTGTACGCGGTGCGGCGCGACCGCCGGGATGAAACGGCCATCAAGCGCATCGGCACGCGGATGTTCTACGCGCTGATGAAGTTCGGCTCCTCGATCGAGATTCCACCCAACGCCGGCGATTTCCGGCTGCTGGACCGCTGCGTGGTGGATGCCGTGTGCAGCCTGCCCGAACGCACGCGCTTCATGAAGGGCCTGTATGCGTGGGTCGGATTCCGGTCCCGCTCGATCGATTTCGATCCCCCGGCGCGCCATCAAGGGCACAGCGGTTTCGGAATGCGGGCATTGCTTTCGCTGGCGGCCTCCGGTCTGACCGCGTTTTCCAACCTTCCGCTCAGGCTGGGCAGTGCTCTGGGCACGTTGCTGGCCTTGATCGCGATCGGCTATGGCACCTGGGTCGTGATCGAGCACTTCACACTGGGCCAGGATCCTCCCGGCTGGGCCACGATCGTGGCCGGGCTGATGTTCTTCAGCGGCATCCAGCTGCTGACCATCGGGATTCTGGGTGAATACCTGGGCCGGGTTTACGACGAGGTCAAACGGCGGCCCCGCTATCTGATCGCGCGCCGATTGGGGCACAGCCCATTCGATCCGCCGGCGACTCCACCCCGATGAGCGCCCCGATGAGCCAGACCGTGGCCTCAAAGGGCACCGCGCGTCGATGGGTCGTGTGCGCCGACGATTTCGCGCTGGATCGCGGCGCGATCGAGGCAACACTGGCGCTGATCAAGCTCGGCCGGGTCACCGCGACCAGCGTGCTGGTCGATTCACCGCACTGGAAGGCAGCGGCGCCCGAGTTGAAAGCCGTGCACGACGGCGTCGATGTCGGATTGCACCTGAACCTGACGGAGAAGCTGGACGCAGGGTCTCCGAGCTGGCCACTGCCGTCGCTGGTGCTTCAGTCCACGCTTCGGGTGCTCCCGCGCTGGCGCGTGCGCGATCAGGTCGAACGACAGCTCGATGCGTTCACCGACACCTTCGGGTCCCTGCCGGACTTCGTGGACGGCCACCGCCACGTTCATCAGCTGCCCGTGGTGCGCGAGGTGCTGATCGACTCGGTACTGGCACGCGAGCCCAAGTCGTTGCCATGGCTTCGAATCTGCCTGCCACCGGACCAGGATCAGGACTACAAGGCGCGCGTCATCGGGATGCTGGGCGCCCCGGCGCTGCGGGAGATGGCGGCGCTTCATCGATTCCCGAGCAGCCGCCGCCTGGTCGGGGTCTACGGCTTCAACCTCAAGCGCGAGGCGTACCTGGCCAAAGTGCGAGCCTGGCTCGCGGCGGGCCCGGAGGGAGCCGTGTTCATGTGCCACCCGTCGAGCAAGGCCTCGGCCAGGGACCCTATCGGCCCGGCACGCCGGATGGAGCTCGGGGTGCTGGCCGGCCAGTCGTATGCGGACGCGCTCGCCCGCGCCGGCGTCACTGCCGTTCGGGGTACCGAGATATTCAAGGCTCCACGCGATTGAGCCGTGCAATCGGTGCCTGCAACCAGGCGCCGAACAGACCCGGCCGCAGCCATCCCTCCAACCCGAGCCCTGATCGAGGTATCAGCGTGTTGGCAGGGTCAACGGCCAGACGATGAAACACACCCGCCAGCCCGGTCTGCTGCGGGTCGCAGGTCAGTATCCAGCGTCCCGTGCGAACGGACTGTGGTGCCACCAGCTGGCGCACATAGCCGAGGCGTTCCAGCTCCGACAGCAACTCGCTGACCTGCTCTTCCGGGCTGCGGATCCGGACGCCGAGCTCCTTCGTCGAGAGTTCTCCCGGTGGCGCTGCGAGGCGCGCCTCCAGGAGCAGCTTGACCAGGCCGACCGCGGTGACGAAGCGATTGCCGGCGCGCGTCTCATCGGCGAAGCGCGTGGCGCGCAGGCCCGAAACGGTGGCCGCAATCGCCGCGCCGAAAAGAATCGTCAACCAGGAGAAATAGATCCACAGAAGAAACACCGGCACCACCGCGAAGGCCCCGTACACGGTCAGCGCGCTGCCATGTGAGATGTACGACGCGAAGCCGCGACTGAGCAGCTCGGCCAGGACGCCGGCCACCACGCCACCCGTCAGCGCGTCGCGCCAGTCGATACGCCGGTTCGGAACGATGAGGTAAAGCGCCGTGAACAGAAAGCAGCTGAAGACAAACGGCGCGGCCGCCAGCGCGGAGCGGATCGCACGCGGCAATTGATGCAGCAGGCCAAGCGACATCGACGCGACCATCGAAGTCAGCGTCAAACTGGCAGCGACCAGTACGGGACCGGCGGTGATCAGGGCCCAGTAGACGAACACGCGTTGCACCAGTGCCCGCCGGGTTCGAACCCGCCAGATGTCGTTCAGCGCCTGGTCGACCGTCATCACCATCGTCAGCGCGGTCAGCGCAAATACCGCCAACCCGGCGGTGCCGACCCTGGTCGCCTTGGCGGCGAATTCGTTCAGATAGCGAAGGATCGTGGTGCCAAAAGGGTCGGGCAGCAGGTCCCGCAACAGGTCCCGTTCGATGGTGTCGCGCAAATCGGCGAACTGCGGGAACACGGTGAACAGGGCCAGCGCCACTGCCAGCAACGGGACCAGCGACAGCACCGTGGAAA
>DATBCI010000094.1:0-5627 GCA_036270555.1 Burkholderiaceae bacterium | reverse complement strand
GTGTTGGCGAAAGTAAAGCACGCGCGACTCATCGTCCAGCGGCGCGGCGCCCGCCGTGGCCGGGTCGGCAAACGCGGCGCCGTTCTCCGTCACGTATTGCGGGATCGGCCCATAGCGATCGCGCACCCAGGTCAAGGTGTCCGTCAGCCCCTGCGGGAAGACTTCCCAGTCGGTTTCGGTATAGACCGCGCTCGGCTGCTTCACGCGAGTCGCACGCAGCGGCCACGCGCCCGGATCGAAGCGGGTGACGCTGCGCGTGTAGTAATTGATGCCGACGAAGTCGATCGGCTGGCGGATCAGCTCGAAATCCGGCGCTGGCCACGCGGGCCAGGCTTCGCCGAAGACCTGTGTCATTTCCTGGGGATAGTGTCCAAGCAGCACCGGATCCAGGTACTGCTCGTTCATGTACGCGCTTGCGCGGCGCGTCGCTGCGATGTCCTCCGGGGCGTCCGAGGCCGGATACTTCGGCTCGATGTTCACGACGATGCCCACCTGGTGGCGACCGCAGGCGCGATACGCCTGGACCGCCGCGCCGTGCGCGCGCATCAGGTTGTGAGAGGCGATCGGCGCCTCGAAGCGATTGCGATGACCGGGAGCCAGTGCACCATGCAGGTAGCCGCCATCGGTAATGACCCACGGCTCGTTCAGTGTCGCCCACAGCTTGACGCGGTCATCGAGCCGGCGCACCAGCGTCTGCGTGTACTCGGCAAACCAGCCCGCCACATCCGGATTGAGCCACCCACCACGGTCGTCGAGCGCGGCGGGCAGATCCCAGTGATACAGCGTCACCATCGGTTCGATGCCGGCGCGCAGCAATCCATCGACCAGGCGTTCATAGAAGCCGAGCCCGGCCGGGTTGACGGTGCCGACTCCGGCCGGCAGGACGCGGCTCCAGGACACGCTGAATCGATAGGCGGTCAGGCCGAGGCGCTTCATCAATTCGATGTCAGCCCCGAAGCGGTGGTAGTGATCGCACGCGATGTCGCCCGTGTCGCCGTTGCGCATCAAATGCGGTGTGTGGGCGAATCGATGCCAGATGCTGGGCCCGGCGCCGTCGGCCAGCGGAGAGCCCTCGATCTGATACGCCGACGTGGCGGCGCCCCACAGGAATCCTTCAGGAAACAGGGTGGGCGACGATTGCGTTGCGGACTTCATGCTTCGGGGGTCACGGGGACGGGTGCCAGCGGACGCATGTAAACGTTACCATAAGGATGCTGCTCACCGCGATCCATAGGATGCGGTTCACCTGATGTGAACAGGGTCCGGGTCGTGGTGGATCCATGGCGAGGAGAAACGACGTGGCCAGCGTTCGGCTTGATCGCGTCTGCAAGGTCTATGAAGGCGGCCATGTGGCCGTCGACGAAGCCAGCTTCGAGGTGGCCGATCGCGAGCTGATGGTTCTGGTCGGTCCGTCGGGCTGCGGGAAATCGACGCTGTTGCGGATCATCGCTGGCCTCGAGTCGTCGTCGTCCGGCCTGGTGTCGATCGGCGGCCGTCCGGTCAACGACGTCGCTCCGAAGGATCGCAACATCGCGATGGTGTTCCAGAGCTACGCGTTGTTTCCACACCTGAGCGTGGCGCAGAACATCGCGTTCGGCTTGAAGGTGCGCAAGATGCCCGCTGACCAGATCGAGCGGCGCGTACAGGCCACCGCCCGCACCTTGGAGCTCGATGCGCTGCTCGATCGGCTGCCGCGCGCACTGTCCGGCGGCCAGCGCCAGCGTGTGGCGCTGGCGCGGGCGCTCGTGCGCGAGCCGGCCGTGTTTCTGCTCGACGAGCCGCTGTCGAATCTGGACGCCCGGCTGCGCCAGTCGATGCGGATCGAACTGGCACGACTGCACCGCCAGCTCGGCGCCACCCTGATCTACGTGACGCACGACCAGATCGAGGCGATGACGCTGGGGCAGCGCATCGTGGTGCTCGATCGCGGGCGCATCCAGCAGATCGACACCCCGCTCGACCTTTACCGGCAACCGGCCAACCGCTTCGTGGCCGGATTCCTGGGAAGCCCGGCGATGAATTTCCTGCCGGGGCGCCTGCTGCGCGATGGCGCAATCCTGAGGCTGGACATCGGAGCACAGGTCCTGAGCTTTGACGATGCCGCCGGAACCTGTCCGTCGCCCCCGGAGGGGGGCAGCCACGTGGTGCTCGGGGTGCGCCCGGAACATGTCCTGCTGGCTGATCGGGCCCCCCCGGTCGGGCCCAGCCTGCGCGCCACGTTGGAGGCCGTCGAGCCGACCGGGCCGGAACTGCACGTGGTCTTTCAGTGTGGGCCGCATCAGCTGATCGCACGGGTGGCCCCTCGCCCTTTGCCGGAGCCGGGAGCCTTGGTCCACCTTCGGCTTGCGAGCGACGCGGTGCATTTCTTCCTGCCCGAACCCGACGGGCGCCGCATCAGCTCAGCTGACTGAGCAGCCGACCGAACCGCCACTGAGCGATCAACCGCGCGATCGGCTCGAGGGTCACTCGAGGCCGGCGCGCCCTGCTCCGCCACGTTCCCTCAGGCCAACGGGCGACTAAAAACCATGACGCGGACAAAGACCCTAATTTGCGGCGGCGCATATTTCATTGACATCTTGCTGCTGATACATTTTTCATGGAAACGTTTTCATAGAAATCGAAGAACACGCGAGCCTGGCGCCCGGCGACGTGAGGGCGGACCGAGGCTCCGCGCGACGGGGAGACAGATTGCCAGCGACCATCCGCGACGTTGCACGCGCTGCGAAGGTATCGGTTGCCACCGTCTCGCGCGCGCTGAACGAGCACTCCAACGTTCTGCCGGAAACCCGTGCCCGCGTTCATCAGGTTGCGCGCGAGCTTGGATTCGTCCCGAGCGGGGCGGCGCGCAGCCTGATCACTCGGCGCACCCAAACCATCGGTGTGGTGCTGCCCGATGTGTACGGCGAATTCTTCTCGGAGCTGATTCGCGGCATCGACACTGCGGCGCGGACCCACGGTCTGCACCTGCTGCTGTCGGGTTCCCACGGCGATCGGGCCGAAGGGGCCGCGGCGATGAAGGCGATGAGCGGCCGGGTCGACGGCTTGCTGATCATGTCGCCGCACCTGGACGCCCCCGCGCTGGCCGACAACCTGCCGCGCGGGCTTCCCGTCGTGCTGATGAATACGCGCGGCGACGGTGTCGAAGCCGCTTCGCTCGTGGTCGACAACTACGGGGGCGCTTACTCCATGGTGCGCCACCTGGTGGGACAGGGCCACCGGAGCATCGCGTTCATCTCGGGTCCCGAGGCGAATTTCGAGGCGCAGGAGCGCCTGCGGGGCTATCGCGAAGCGCTCGCCGCACTGCTGCCCGGCTCCGAGGCGCCGGTGCTGTCCGGCGACTTCACGGAGGAGTCCGGCTGGAGGGTCGGCAATCGAATTACCGCGATGGAATCGCGGCCGGACGCCATCTTCGCGGCCAACGACGCCATGGCCATCGGCTGCCTGTTCTGCCTGGCCGAGGCCGCAATCCGGGTGCCGCGCGACATCGCGCTGGTCGGATTCGACGATATCCCGCTGGCGCGGTTCGTCAATCCGCCGTTGACGACGGTGCGCGTGCGCATCGCCGAGCTCGGGTCACTGGCTCTCGAGCGCCTGGCCCTTGCCATCGGTAACGGGAATCTCGCGAGCACGAGGCCGCAGACGCTTCGCTCCGAGCTCGTGGTGCGCGGCTCGTGTGGCCGCGTCGCACCGAACCCACGCGCTGTGATGAAGGAGGAGCAACCATGACATCGCATTCCTGGGCCTTGAAAACGATCGCGTTGACGGCGTTGGCTGCCGTCTGCCTGCTGTGGTGGCGCCCGGCGCAGGGGCAGTTGAGTACAGCAACCCTGCGTGGCTACGTACAGACCAGCGCCGGCGGTGCCGCGCCTGGTGTCGAGGTGTCGGCAACCAACACGGGCAGCGGCTTCGTGTACCGCGCCAGGTCCAACACCGACGGCAGCTATGTGTTGAGCGGCCTGCCGCCGGGTGCGTACGAAATCCGCAGCGGCGCCGAAGTGGCTCAGAAGCCCCAGGTCGTCACGCTCGCGGTCGGCGAGGCGGCGTCGCTCGATCTGGTGCTTCCGGCGGCGCCGGTTGAGCAGATACAGATCGTCGGATCGCTCCAGCGCGCGGACGTCAAGACCTCCGAGGTCGCCACCGCCGTCACCCCGCTGCAGATGCAGCAGCTGCCCCAGGTCACGCGCAATTTCCTGTCGTTCGCGGACCTGGCGCCGGGCGTGCGAATCAGCCAGAGCGCGATCACGGGCCAACTGTCGGCGCAAAGCGGCTCGCAGAACCAGGACAACCTGAACGTCTATATCGACGGCGTCAGCCAGAAGAACTACGTGCTGCGGGGTGGGCTGGTCGGCCAGGACAGCTCCCGCGGCAACCCGTTCCCGCAGTCGGCCCTGACCGAATACCGCGTCGTGACGCAGAACTACAAGGCCGAGTACGACCAGGTCTCCAGCGCCGCGATCACCGCGGCGACCCGGTCGGGCACCAACGAGTTGCATGGCGACGCCTTCGTCGACTACACGAGCAACGATTTCGTCGCCTACAGCCCCTTCGAGGAGACCAACCGGAACAACGGGATCAACCGCCCGGGCTTCGACCAGGAGCAGTACGGCATGAGCCTGGGCGGCCCGATCATCCAGGACCGCATCCACTATTTCGTGGCCTACGAAGGCAAGCACATCGGCAACGCGCGCGAGAGCGTCGTGCAGCGTACGGATCTGCTGCCCAACGCGGGCATCGTGCCGTCGCTCTTCGCGCAGCAGGGCACGACGACCGACAATTTCCTCGAGCACCTGCTGTTCGCCAAATTCGATGCCCAGGTGACCGAGGACCAGCGGGTCGATCTGAGCGTGCGCGTGCGGCGCGAAAAAGACCTGGTGCCGGTGGACCCGGTGCTGAGCAGCCCGTCGAACGAGCAGAACACCAAGAACGACGAAACCCACATCGACCTGAAGCACGAGTGGACCTTCGGCCAGTGGCTCAACGAGGCGCGCTTCGGCTACCAGAATGACGAATGGAACCCGCACTCGAACAGCGCGTCTCCGTTGATCAAATACACGGGCTCGCCGAACTTCAACGAGAACAACATGTTCGGCGTGTTCGATGTGGGCGGCTCGCCCAACAACCAGGACCGGATCCAGAAGGGTCCCTATATACAGGACGACCTGAGCTTCGCCGGTTTCGCAGGCCACGCGCTCAAGGCCGGCTTCAAGGTCGAATTCATCACGTTCGACATGTCGGGCACGGCATTCAGCGTGCCGGACTACACCGAGCTGATCAACAACGTCACCGGCGTGCCGCAGATTCAGACGGACCGCACGATCAATGCGGAGCCGGCGGTCGATGCCAACTTCCGGGATACGATGCTGGGCCTGTATCTGCAGGACGACTGGGATGTGACCCGCAAGCTGCAGCTGAACCTGGGCTTGCGCTGGGACTACGAGACCAACATGCTGGACAACGACTACGTGACGCCGGCCGACCGCGTGCTGGCGCTGCTGGGGCTGGACACGCCCCGATACAGCATCACGCCGGCGCCGGGGCAGACGTACGCGCAGTCGCTGGCGATGGGCGGCATCAACATCCGTGACTACATCAGCAACGGGTCCGGCCGCAAGCCTTACACCGGCGCG
>DATBCI010000093.1:0-12749 GCA_036270555.1 Burkholderiaceae bacterium | reverse complement strand
GTTGACGACGATCACGTTGCGCTTGTAATTGCGCCCGATCGTCATCGCCGCCAGCGACGCGAGCTCGCCCGGAGCCAGACCCGCAAACAGCGGCACCTTCGCCAGAACATCGATCATCGCCGCGCCGTTCACCGGAGCGGCAGCAAGCGGGATGCGCAGCCGTTCGTTCAAGGGTGCTCTCAGGTTGTGCGGACGCCGAATTATCCACCGATTGTTTCAACGCCAGTGGCCGCGGCGGTCAAAAAAAGTTCAACCGGCGGCCGATTGAGCCCGTCGGATAGCCAATTGAGGGCGATCAGCGCCTCAAACGAGAAACAAGCCGCAAAACGTGAGGAGTTCACAGACGGCCCTGGCCGAGGTTCGTACATTGGCCTCGTCTACAAGACCACCAAGCGAGGACCTCGATGAACTTCAAATTCGCCCCCCACCGAGACGACGTCCTGTTCGTGATCGTGCTGCTGCTGCCCGCGGTGTTCGCCGGTGTCCGCTACGTCCAGTCGGACCGCGAGGTGACGCAGATCGTGCAGGCGCGCACACAAGCCGAGTTGGCGGCGGCCAAAGCTCATTCGCCGGCCAACCAGCGCCTGGCCTACGCCGAAGCCAAGCGCCGCTAATCGAATGCTGCGGGAATCGCGATGGCCCTGTCGGTCCCCGAAATGGTGCAGCTGAGCCGCCTGCTGGACGAGGCGATTCCGCTGGATGCTGCCGCAAGGTGCCGCTGGATCGAGCGGCTCCCGGCGGAACACCGGAAGCTCACGGCCGCGCTGCGGCAGTCCTTTCTGATGGCGGATGCCCCGGGGTCCGCCACGATCGGCCTGGAGACGCTGCCGCGGATCGACGCGCCCCCGGAAGCCCAGTCCGGGCGGGTCAGCGACCTCAGAATGGGTCAGCGCGTGGGGCCGTACCTGCTGGTTTGCCCATTGGGTGCCGGCGGAATGGCCGAGGTTTGGCTGGCGCGCCGCGCCGACGGCGCTTTCCAGCGCGAGGTGGCGTTGAAGCTACCCGCGATTTCGCCGCTGCGGCCGGACCTGGTGCACCGATTTGCCCTCGAGCGCGACATCCTGGCCAGGCTGGAACACGTCAACATCGCGCGCATGTACGACGCTGGGGTCGGCGGCGATGGGCGGCCGTACATGGCGATGGAATACGTTCGAGGCGAGCCATTGATCGAGTGGTGCGATGCGCGCCAACTCGAAGTGCGCGAACGGGTCAAGCTGTTCCTGCAGCTGCTGGACGCGGTCCGCTACGCCCACGCGCAGCAAGTGATCCACCGCGACCTGAAGCCGTCCAACGTTCTGGTGACGCCCGACGGACAGGTGCGTTTGCTGGATTTCGGAGTGGCCAAGCTGATGAGCGATCCGACCGATCGGCAGGAGCATCTGACGCAGCGCTTTGGTCGGGCGCTGACCCCGGACTACGCAAGCCCGGAGCTGGTTCGAGGACGGTCCGGCAACCCGGCGAGCGACGTCTACTCACTCGGAATCGTGCTCTACGAGCTGCTGTCCGGCAGGCGCCCGTATCGGATCAAGGCGCGCACTTCGGTGACCCGGCTGCAACAGGAACTGTCGACGATCAGCATCGAGCGGCCCAGCTCGCAACTGGCGCAGACGGCAGGGCCGGCGCGGGCGACCACCCAGCGCGAGCTTTCCCGGCAACTGTGCGGCGACCTGGACGCGATCGTGCTGAAAGCCCTGTCGCCCGCGGCGCTCGACCGCTACACCACGGTGTCGGCGCTGGCGCACGATCTGCGGCGCTATTTGAACGGGCGGTCGGTCGAAGCCCGACCGCGTCAGGCGATCGGCTGCGCCGGCAGGTGTCTGATGCGGCACTGGATCGCGGCGGCTATCGTGTTCGGCGTTCTGGTGACCAGCGGTAGCGCGCTGTTTTACGCGGCTGCGGCGCGACCCGATGCGGCAGTCGCGCCGGCCTGCGTCGGTGATCCGCCGATCGCTCGGCTTGCACCCTCACCCCAGGGCCCTCTCGCACTGACGTGGGAGAGGGGGGCCGACTGGCTAAACGCGATCAGAACGGCGCGGTAATGCCCGTATAGTCGCCGATCTTGTACGCGCTATAGGGCGCGTTCATCACAGAAGCGTCGTGGGTGTTGAAGCCGAACACGTTTAATGTGCCGTAGCTCGCGACGATCGCTTTCGCCTTGGTGACCTCGATCACTCGATCATTAAATTGATCGCTGATCAGCGTGTGGCCGTTCGCAAGGCGTACCGCTCGCGTGGGCAGGGGCGCCGCATTGCCCGCAGGGTCGTTGGTGAAGTATTGCCAGACCACATTGTCGTGGCGATCGACTTCGACAATCCGACTGTTGCCGGCGTCAGTGAGCAGCGTGTGCCCGTCGGGCAGCCGGCTGGCAAAGGCCATGGCACTGACGGTGCCGCCGGCGGTGAATGTTTTCAGGACTTCGCTCGGGGTCGTGTGCGTCACCTCGATGGCGCGGTTGTTGCTCTCATCGGAGATCAGGATGTGACCGTTGTGGAGCAACTCGGCAGCGTTGGGACTGTTAAGGTGGCTGTCATCGCTGCCGACGACACCCGTCTCCCCGAACTGCCACACGATGGCGTTGTCCGAGCGGCGCACCTCGATAACGCGCTGGTTGGCCTGATCGGTAATCAGCACGTTTCCGTTCGGCAGGAAGGTGTTTTGCACCGGCGTGTTGAGCTGGTTCGGGCCAGATCCGGTCACCCCGAACGTGCCGTATTGCCAGACGATTTCGCCGTTCCGGTCGACCAGCATCACGCGGTTGTCCGCGCAGCCAGCCGCGCTGGCGGCGGCGCACGCCAGCGGAGACTGAGTCGTGCCTGGCGGGATGCCAGTGCCCGCTATTAGAGTGAGATCGCCAACGCGCTCGGCGTCATTGGTACCGACAGCCGAATTCGGCGAGAGGTCGTTGGGACCGATGCCAAAACGCCAGACGATCTTGCCGGCCTGATTGATTTCAATCACGCGATTGTTGAACTGATCGGTGATGAGGATGTTGCCGGGTTGATTGAAACCCTCGCCCTCCTCATCATCGGCGCGCGCGGCGGTCATCGTCAGACTCAGCACCGCGCTCAGCGCGAGCCACACCAAGGTTCGTTGCATGGTTTCTCCCTCCGGGAAAGTGTCCGAAAAGCTACCGGTCGCCAAGCCTATGAGCAGCGCCGGATCGAGTATTTGCAGGCAAGTGAGTGCCGGCGCTGAAACAAAAAGTTCAAGTGCAACTTCGATTGCGTCTCACCCGTTCACGCAATGGTTCCCGCTTTGATGATTGAACTTCAAACAAGGTGCATGCCACTCACCGCTCCACAGGGCAGCCCACATGTCGTCGGTTCCGTTCTTGCCACGAGGGTCCCGGCCGCAATCGCTAGATGGCAAAGCGGTCGGCCGTGAGGTGGTCGACGTTTTCCTGCTGCAACGGGTCGTCAAGCGCGATCGCGACGCTTTCGAGACGCTCTATCGACTCTACGTTCGTCGTCTGACGCGCTTTCTCGAGCGCGTGACACGAAAGCCCTTGGAGGTCGAAGAGGTCTTGGACGACACCATGATGGTGGTTTGGGACAAGGCGGCGACCTTCAGTGGCCACTCGAAGGTATCGACATGGATCTTCAGCATTGCGTACCGCAAGGCGCTGAAGGCCCTGCGCGGACTCGACGAACCGATCGAATGCGATGACAACGACTGGCCGCTCAACGAGAACGGCCCCGAAGGGCCGCTGATGCAGCACGAACTGCGCCGGGTGCTGGCCAATGCCCTGGCACGACTTTCCCCCGAACAGCGTGCCGTGGTCGAGCTGGTCTTCTTTCACGGCTGCGCGTACGGTGAAATCTCACGGATCGTGGGCTGCCCGATCGGCACCGTGAAGACGCGGATGTTTCATGCATTGCGACGCTTGCGTGCTATGTTGTCCGACATCAGGGAGGATCTTGCGTAGGCGGGGATGCTCTTCTGGCGTGCTCTTTTCGCGTTCCTGGCGTTGCCGGGCGTGGTGGCGTTCGCGATTCCGCTATGGATAGCGCGGTCGAGCCCCGCACCATCCGGGCTGCAGGAACTCGGGTTGTTGCCGATCGCGTGTGGCGCCGCACTGCTGCTGTGGTGTGTACGCGAGTTCTACGTGACAGGACGCGGCACGCTCGCCCCGTGGTCGCCGCCCAGGCACCTGGTGACCACCGGGCCTTACCGCTTGTGCCGCAATCCGATGTACGTGGCCGTTACGGCCGTGCTGGCGGGCTGGGCCATGCTCTTCTGGCGGGAAAGTCTGGCCATCTATGCCGTGTGCGTCGTGGCGATGTTTTACCTGCGGGTCGTGCTGTTCGAGGAACCTTGGGCCGCGCGGCATTTCGGGGACGCATGGTGGGCTTACCGCGCGCGCGTCCCGCGTTGGATCAAGTTGCGCTAATCGTCATCCAGCGCGATCGGCGCCAGTGTTCCCGTCAAAGTGCGCTGGTCGAACGCCAGGTAGATTTCGCCGCCGCTGAACGACATCGAAAGCTTCATTCGCCGCTTCAGGCACGCCGTCCAATCCGCCAGCAAGCGCCGGTCCACCTCGATCAGCGTCAAGGCATCGGAGCGGTGGATGCGCTCACCGGCCAGTGCCCGTCTCAGTTGCTCGGCCGGCTTATGCGTATAGATGGCGACGCGCGGCGCTGCCTTGCTGGCTCGGTGCACGCGCCCAGCATCCGGCACACCGATGTCGATCCAGGCCTGGAGCGCTCCAGTGTCGTCGCGGACGTGAATCGCCGGATCTTCCGGCGTCGAGAGCCCCGCGGAAAAGCCGATGCCGGGTGCGTACTCCCGGCAGTAGGCCAGCACTCGGGTCGCCAGGAAATCCGGGGCTTCGGATGGATGGCAGGCAACCCGCAGGTTCAGGCTTTGGTAGATATGGCGGTCGGCATCCGCCAGGTCGATATCGAAAACGTAGATCGTTGCATTCAGGGCCATCGCCGCATGATGCCGCAGTGCGGCTTACGGCGCGTCAACCGGCTACGGCAGGGCCCGCCCTCCGTAGCGCGCGCAGCGCGCGAAGAAGGGTCAGCCGCCGATATCCGCCTTTGCCAGGAGCACGGATGCAGGGCGATGGCTCTCGACGGCAACGGCGGTGCGCGCCTGGGCCTGCGCGATCTGGGTGATTTGCCGATCGGACTCGACATAGCGGGCGCCGGCGAAGATGGCGGGCACCAGCAGGGCGATCACGAACAGGGCGTCTTCTTTATGGCTGCGGCGGGTCAGGTTCATTTTGGGCCTCTTCTAAGTGAGTCGGAAACCATGCAAGCGATGGGCGCACTGTGCGCGCGCCCGCCCGCGAGCGACAGTGCCGAAAGTCATCCGCATGGCCGACCCCTACACAATCGGATACAGCTTTTTCCGAATGTGCACAAATTCCGCAGAGGTTGCCTTTGGTAGCAAGGGGTAGCATCAAACGTCCAGCGTTGCGCGAGGGTCACGTATGACAACTTCACTCTCCGCACGAACCGGCGGCCTTACACGCAGCGCGCTGCTCGGGGTCGGCTGCTTGCTGGTCGCGTCGTGCTATGACGACCACAACTACAATTTCACGCCGTTCTATGTGGACTCCGGCGTCGTTGTAGCCGATTTCGATGGTGATGGAACGCCGGATGTGGCCGTCGCACAGAGCTACATCGGCGGCCCTGCGCCTCATGCGGGGTACGTCACGGTCTACCTGCAGACGTCGCCGGGCACCTTTGCGGCACCGGTGAGGTACCCGGTGGCGGCTGACCCATGGGCGCTTGCGGCGGGCGATCTGAGTGGCACCGGCCATATCGACCTGGTCGTCACCAGTCCACGGACACAGCCGGGGGTGCCGGACACCGGCGAGATTTCAATCCTGATGCACGATCCCAGCCATCCGGGCGCGTTCCTGGCTGCGCAGACGCTTGCCACGGGCGGCGGAGGCGCCGCAGTCGCAATCGGCGACGTGACCAATGACGGTCACGCCGACATCGTCGTCGCCGACGACAGCGTCAGCGATGCGCAGGCGATCCTGTTCGTCCAGAGCGCCACCACCCCGGGAACCTTTGGCGCGCCGGTCTCACTGAGCCTGGGAGCCAATCGCGGCTCCAACGACGTTGCGATTCATGACATCGACGGCGACGGGCGCAACGACATCGTGCTGGCAACCAGCGACAGCGTAGCGATTCTGTACGACAACGGCTCGGGCGGCTTTTTGAGCCCGGTGTTTGTCACGGCCGGAATCAACCCGCAAGGCATTGCCGTCGCGGATGTCGACGCCGACGGCCGGCCCGACATCGTCGTGGCCAACGCGGGCTACTCGCCGTTCGGAGGGATCGGAGGCGCCAGCGTGAGCGTGCTGCGCCAGCTCGTTGCAGGAAGCTTCACCGCCTCCAGCATTTCGGTTCCGGACGGAGCGGTGCAGCCGGTGATTGCCGACCTGGATCACGATGGCCTGCCCGACATCGGCGTGCTGTCGTTTCCGTTCCTGGACCTGACCTTCGCGCAAGTCTCGATCCTGCGGCAGAGTGCGGGCAGCCCCGGAAGCTTCAGCCTGTCGGCCACTTACAACGCGACGGATGACGCCAGCTTCATGGCGGCCGGCGATATCAACGGCGACGGCTACACGGACCTGGTCGTCAACGATCCGGCCGCCGTGCTGTTGCAGCAGACAACGGCACCTGGGACGTTCGGGGCACCGAGCAAGTTGTAGTGAGGTGGCGTGTGGTCGGCTGCTGCAGGCCACCCGCGCGGCATCGGGGCCACTGCCGCCTCAGGTGACTTGAACCGGCAGCTTGGCGTCGTTCCAGGCCAGCATGCCGCCCTTCAGGTTCGAAACGTCTTCGAACCCCAGGCTGGTCAGGATCGCGGCTGCCGTCGAGCTGCGCACGCCGGAGCGGCAGACGACCACGATCTGGGCTTCCTTGCCGGAACCCAACTCCGCCGCTCGATCCGCCAGGGTTCGCAGCGGAATCAGTTTCGCCCCGGGAATATGGCCGAGCGCGCCACGAAACTCGCTCTCCTCGCGCACATCGATCACCATGGGTGCCGGATCGTGCGCCAGCATCTGGTCGAGCGCTGCCGGCGTGAGTTGGCGCACTTCGTTCAGTTGAGCAAGGCTGGGATAATGCAACGCATCATCCTCCAGAGCCGATTGATTCGGCTGTAGGACCTCCTGAATGCGACCGGGCAGCGGCAATTGGAGCGACGCCATCACAGCGACATACGCGTCGCGGCTCTGGCCGGCCACACGCGGATTCAGGCGCCTCTCCTCGCCGATGGTGGAGGCGGTATTGCCACGATAATCGTGCGCCGGCAGTACCTTCGTGTCGTCCGGCAATGTGAAGAGCTTGCCGACGATGCTGTCGTATTGAGCTCCCGGGTCGCCGCCGGCGAAATCGGCCCGCCCCGTGCCGCGGATCAGCAGCGTGTCGCCCGTGAACACGCAATCACCGACGACGATACTGACGCCGTCCGGCGTGTGCCCTGGCGTCGCCAGAAATTTCAGCGTCAGGCCGCCCAGCGCAAGCGTGTCGCCATCCTCCAGGTGGCGGTCAACCCTCGGCGCCGGCGCGTTGCGGTGCATCAGCACGGCTGCCCCGGTCAGATCGCCGAGCAGAAAACATGCCGTGCGGTGGTCGGCGTGAGTGTGGGTGTCGATGACCACCTGCAGCTCCAGCTTCAGATAGGCCAGCATGGCGAGGTAGCGGTCGATGTGATCGCGAACCGGGTCGATCAGCGCCGCGACGCGGTCGCGCTCGCAACCCAGCAGATAGGTCTTGCACTGACCTCGGTTCAGTTCCCGCAGCAGCATCCCGTGATTTAACCCGAAGCCATCGCCAGCGGCGGATTTTATCTGCCTGCTGGCGGCCGTGGCTGGCGCGGCTTCCTCGATAATCGGCGCCCGGAGCACCCGATGACCCTGCTTACCGTGACCGGCGCCGAGCTCGCCTTCGGCATCACACCGCTGCTTGACCAGGCGGCCCTGTCGATCAATGCCGGCGAGCGCATCGGGTTGATCGGGCGCAATGGCAGTGGCAAGAGCTCGCTGCTCGGAGCCCTATGCGGCACCCTCGGACTCGACGACGGCCAGATCCAGAAACGGGACGGTCTGCGCATCGCCGCGGTCGAGCAGGAGCCGCAGCTTCCGGCGGCCGCTTCGCTGCGTGCGGCGCTGGCGTTAAGAGGTGCGTTTGCCGATCAACACGACGAACCCGCTCGCTGGCGAGCCGAAGCGCGGCTGATCGAGCATCTGCACCGGTTCGGCCTGTCCGAGGCGCTTGACCCGAGCGCGCTTTCGGGAGGAGAGCGCAAGCGCGGCGCCCTCGCGCTCGCGTTTGCGCTGGAGGCCGACCTGTTGCTGCTGGACGAGCCCACGAACCACCTGGACCTCGAGGGCATCGAACATCTTGAGACGCTGCTGATCCAGGAGCAGCGTGGCAGGCGGGCGGCCATCGTCATTACCCACGACCGCCGCTTCCTGGACCGCGTCGCCACCCGCATCGTGGAACTGGATCGCGGGGTACTGCGCTCGTATCCGGGCAATTTCGCCGCGTACGAGGCGCGCCGGACCGAAGAGTTGGCCGCCGAAGAGTTGGCCCAACGCCGCTTCGACCGCTTCTGGGCGCAGGAGGAAGTGTGGATCCGCAAGGGCGTCGAGGCGCGTCGTACGCGCAACGCGGGGCGCGTGTCGCGGCTGGAGCAGCTGCGGCGCGAGCGCGGCGAACGGCGCGCGCGCCTGGGCCAGGTTCGTCTTCAGATCGACGCCGGCGAGCGGTCGGGCCGCCTCGTAGCCGAGCTGCGCGACGTCAGCAAGCGCTTCGGGTCAAGGACGGTGGTGGAGCGGCTGTCGTTGCGATTGATGCGGGGTGACCGGCTGGCCCTGATTGGACCGAACGGCGCGGGCAAGACCACCCTGGTGCGCCTGCTGGTCGGTTCGCTCGCGCCGGACCAGGGCAGCGTGCGGCTTGGCACGAACCTGCAGATCGCCTATTTCGACCAGCTGCGCGAGCAGCTCGACCCCGCCAGGACGCTGGCCGACACGATCGCGCCCGGCTCCGATTGGGTCGAGATCGCCGGTGTGCGCAAGCACGTGACGGGCTATCTCGCGGACTTTCTGTTTCCGCCGCAGCGGGCGCAGGCCCCGGTCAGCACCTTGTCGGGAGGCGAGCGAAATCGCCTGCTGCTGGCACGGCTGTTCGCCCAGCCATCCAACCTGCTGGTGCTCGACGAGCCGACCAACGACCTGGATATCGATTCGCTGGAGCTGCTGGAAACCACCCTGGCGGACTACCCGGGCACGCTGATCCTGGTCACCCACGACCGCGCGTTCATGGACAACGTCGCGACCCAGTCGCTGGTCGCCGAAGGTGACGGGGTGTGGAAGGAGTATGCAGGCGGTTATTCGGACTGGCTTGCGCAGTCCGCCTTCGCGGCGGGTGACGCCAAGGAGGGCAACGCCAAGGAGGGGAGAGCGAGGGCCGACGCTTCGACAGCGAAGGGTGCCGTTGCCGGCCCGAGGTCGCCAAAGAGCGCGAAGCAGCGGCTTTCGTACATGGAGCAGCGCGAGCTCGATGCCCTGCCGGCGCAGATCGAAGCGCTCGAAAGCGAGCAGAACGAACTGCAGACCCAGATGGCCAGGGCGGACTACCACCGGCGCGGCACGGCGCAAATTCAGCAGGAGCGCGAGCGATTCGAGCAGATCGAAACCAGTCTGGCGCGCTGCTTCGAGCGCTGGGCCGAGCTGGAGGCGCGCAAAACGGCGGCAGACTAGTCGAGTTTGCGTTCGGCGCCACGACGGACCATCATGGCCGCATGAATCGAATCGGTCGCATGGCGCGGGCAGTCGCGATCGGACTGATCGCGAGTCCCGGCGCGCTCATCGGGGTCGGCGCGCAGCCGCACGTCGAAGCGACCCACACCGAGGCGCCGCGGGTCGAAGTGCTGGTGATCGACGGCATGATCAATCCGGCCACCGCGGAATTCTTTTCACACGGCCTGGCCCAGGCCCAGTCGCGCAACGCTTCGCTGCTCGTGCTGGAGTTGGACACTCCCGGCGGCCTGGACACCTCGATGCGGGCGATCATCAAGGAGATCCTGAGCTCGACGATCCCGGTGGCGACCTGGGTCGGGCCCGCTGGAGCGCGCGCGGCCAGCGCGGGAACCTACATCCTGTATGCGAGCCACATCGCCGCGATGTCACCGGCTTCGAACCTGGGCGCGGCCACCCCGATCGCGATCGGGCCGCAGGCGCCCGAGCCGGCCGAGCCGCCGCCGTCGGCCGGCCGCCCCGGCGGCGGTGTCGCGGGCCCGGTGGATACGCTGCACGAAAAGATGGTCAACGACGCAGCCGCTTACCTGCGCAGCCTGGCGCAGTTGCGCGGCCGCAACGCCGACTTCGCTGAAAAGGCCGTGCGGCAGGCCCACAGCATGTCGGCCCAGGAAGCGCTGCACGCGGGCGTGATCGACCTGATTGCGAGGGACGTCGACGACCTGCTCGCCCAGGTCGATGGCCGCCAGATCACGGTCGGTTCGTCCAAAGTCAAGCTGGCGCTGGCCGGCGCCCAGATCCAGACGTTCCACCCTGATTGGCGCACAGGCGTGCTGGCGGTGCTGTCCAATCCGACCGTGGCCCTGGTGCTGATGATGCTGGGCGTGTACGGCTTGTTCATCGAAGTCATTCACCCCGGCGCAGCGGTACCGGGTGTTGCCGGGGCCATCTGCCTGCTGCTGGGGCTTTATGCGCTGCACCTGTTGCCGGTGAACTGGGCAGGCGTCGGGCTGATTCTGCTGGGCACCGCCCTGATGATCGCCGAGGTGTTCCTTCCCACCTTCGGGGTGGTCGGGGTCGGCGGCATCGTGGCGCTGGTGGTTGGCGGGATGATGCTGATCGACTCCGAAGGTGGGCAGGTTGCGATCCCGTTCCCGTTCCTGGTCGGACTCGCGGCCGTGAGCGCCGCCGTCATCTTCGGTTTCGGCACGTTCGCGCTGCGCGCGCGGCGCCGCCCGGTGGTGAGCGGACGGGAGGGCCTGGTGGGGGCCGCGGGCGTCGTGACGTGGGTGGACGACGAGGGGGCCTGGGCCCGCGTGCAAGGCGCGTCCTGGAGGGTGCGCAGCCGTGAGCCGCTCGCCGCCGGCACGGCCGTAAGGGTCGACAAGGTTGACGGATTGACGCTCGAGGTGAGCGGCGCCGGACAAGCTCGGAGCTGACCAATGTTCTTTGAAATGCAATTCGGTTTCGGTTTGGGCGTGCTGGTGGTCATCGTGCTGATGTTCTCTGCGCTGCGGGTTCTGCGCGAATACGAGCGCGCGGTGGTTTTCACGCTGGGGCGCTTCTGGAAGATCAAAGGCCCGGGCCTGTTCCTGATCATGCCGGGCGTGCAGCAGATGGTCAGGGTCGACCTGCGCGTGGTGACCCTGGATGTGCCACCGCAGGACGTGATCTCGCGCGACAACGTCTCGGTCAAGGTGAGCGCGGTTCTGTACTTCCGGGTAGTGGATCCGCAGAAAGCGATCATCCAGGTCGAAAAATTCCTGACCGCGACCAGCCAGCTGGCGCAGACGACGCTGCGGGCCGTGCTGGGCAAGCACGAGCTGGACGAGCTGCTGGCCGAGCGCGAGCGGCTGAACCTGGATATCCAGCGGATCCTGGATTCCCAGACCGATGCCTGGGGGATCAAGGTTACGAATGTCGAGATCAAGCACGTCGACCTGAACGAAACGATGGTGCGGGCCATTGCGCGCCAGGCCGAGGCCGAGCGCGAGCGCCGCGCCAAGATAATCCACGCCGAGGGCGAGAAGCAGGCCGCGCAGACGTTGCTGGAAGCGGCCAGGATGCTGGCGCAACAGCCCGAGGCGATGCAACTGCGCTATCTGCAGACGTTGACCCAGGTCGCGGGCGACCGTGGCTCGACCATCGTGTTCCCGCTGCCCATGCACTTGTTCCAGGCGATGATGGGAAGCGGCCGCGCGGGGAGCTAGCTGCCCGTGGTCGGATCGGCGTTGGCGGGTTCGGCGTCGATACCGGGCAACGAACGCAGCTGGCGAATCACCGGCTGGCGCCAGGAGTAGATCGCCAACAGCAGGGTGGAAACACCGCTGAAGAGCAGCGTGGCGCGCAGGCCGAACTGCTCTCCCATCCAGCCGCCAACCAGGGCGCCGGGGCCGGCTGGCACGAGGATCAGCCAGCGCATCGTGCTGGTCATCCGCCCCAGCATCGGTGCTGGAGTGACCGCCTGTCGCAGCGCCAGGAAGTTGACGAAGATGAAGATTGCGCCCACGCCGTACAGGAACAGCATGGCGGCGAAGGTCGCGATACCGATCGCGCCCACCGGCGCCACCGCCAGCGCCGACCAGCCCACCGCGCACACCGCAAACCCCAGCACCAGCGCCGGGCCCGGGCCGATACGGCGCACGAGCCGGTTGCTGAAGATACTGGCCAGGATCGTTCCGCCGCCCAGCGCGACGTAACTCAGCCCGATGGCCCGCTCGGACAAGCCGAGGATTCGGGTCCCGAACAGGATCTGAATGGCCAGGGTCGCCTGGTAGCAGAAGTTCCAGATGCCGACCACGACCGACATCGTCGTCAGCAACCGCCGTTGCGCGACGAAGTGGAGCCCGCCGCGCAGCGATGGCCAGAACGGCGTGGGGGGATGACGCTCCTCGCGCGGCACGCGAATGCCGCTCAGGATCAGCGCCGAGCCCACCATCAGCGCTGCGTTGGCCAGCAATGCCAGCGGCGCGCCAATGAAGCGGATCAACAGTCCGGCCGCGCCCGGACCCATGATTTC
>DATBCI010000092.1:0-9356 GCA_036270555.1 Burkholderiaceae bacterium | reverse complement strand
AGCTTCGGCGATTTCGGCCACCAGCCGCCGCGCCTGCTCGAAGTAGCGCTCACCCTCCTCGGTCAACGCAAGCGAGCGCGTCGTGCGGCTGAGCAGACGGGCGCCGAGCGACCGTTCCAGCGCCGCGACCTGCTTGCTGATCGCACTTTGCGTGGCTTTGGCTTCGCGCGCGACGGCAGAGAAGCTGCCGCTTTCGACGACGCGCACGAAGGTCTGCATTGCCCGCAGTCGGTCCATCGGATTGCGCAATTAAGTCTCAGATGGAATATATATTAGGCCGAAACCCTGTCTAGCGCCCTGAAAGGGAAACAATCAAACTCGTTGCGTTCGATTCTCCATCCGTCCATCGAGGAGCCACCATGAAGGAACCTGTCGTCCTGATCACCGGCGCACTCACCGGCATCGGCCGCGCCACCGCCATTGCCTTCGCCCATGAAGGGGTGCAACTGGTCGTCAGCGGACGCAATCCCGAGGCCGGCGCTGCGCTGGCGAAGGAACTTCGCGCGCTGGATGCACAGGCGGAATTCATTCGTGCCGACGTGCGGCACGAAGCCGAGGTGCGAAATCTCGTGGAAGAGACCGTCAAGCGCTTCGGTCGTCTGGACGTCGCGGTCAACAACGCCGGTACTGAAGGGCAAGTCGGGCCAATCAGCGAGCAGACCACAGAGAGCTACGAGGCTACGTTTCAGACCAACGTGCTCGGCACGCTGCTGGCTCTCAAGCACGAGATGCGGGTGATGCTGAGCCAGGGATCCAGGGCGATCATCAACCTGTCGTCTGTGGCCGGTCAGGTCGGTTTTCCCGGCGCGTCGGTCTACGCGGCCAGCAAGCACGCCGTCGAAGGCCTTACCAAGAGCGCCGCGCTCGAGGGGGCGGCGGTCGGCGTGCGCGTCAATGCCGTGGCGCCGGGCCCAGTGGCAACCTCGATGCTCGACCGCTTCACCGGCGGAAGCGCGGAAGCCAAGGCGGGCCTCCTGGCAATGATTCCGGCCAAGCGGGCCGCGACGCCGGACGAGATTGCGCAGACGATCCTCTTCCTGGCCAGCGACAAGGCACGATTCTTGACGGGCCAGATCGTCGCCGTTGACGGCGGCTATACCGCACAGTAGGTTGTTGTCATGCAAGGCCTCCGAAACTGTCGCCGCGACCAGCAGCCGAATGCGTTTCGCAGGCCGACAACCATTGCGATCTGAACCTCGACCTTGTGCGGTCGTGAACGTCCGGAATGCATCGTGAAATAGGAGCTCGGATGCGCATCGCGGTCATGGGAGCAGGCGGTCTGGGCGGTTACTTCGGCGGCCGCCTTGCCCAAAGTGGAGCCGAGGTCGCGTTCATCGCGCGAGGCGCTCATCTCGCGGCTCTGAAGAAGGATGGCTTGCGGATCACCAGCAAGCTCGGCGATCTCCATATTGAGAAGCCACGCGTCAGCGACGATCCCGCCACGCTGGGGCCGATGGATCTCGTCCTCGTCGCCGTGAAGCTATGGGACACCGAGAGTGCGGCGCGCGCGATTGCTCCCTTGGTTTCGGGAGGCGCGGCAGTCATTTCGTTTCAAAACGGCGTTCAGAAAGACGACTTGCTGCGGCGCGTCCTCGGTGACGCGGCGATCATGGGCGGCGTTAGCTATATCGCCGCCTCCATCGCGCAGCCCGGTGTCATTGCACATATTGGTACCATGCAGCGCCTCGTTTTCGGCGAATACGACGGCCAACGATCCGCTCGCGCCGAGGCATTCCTCGATGCATGCCAACGTGCCGGAATTGACGCCGAGCTCAGCACCGGCATCCGAAGGGCGATTTGGGAGAAGTTCGTCTTCCTGGTCGGCCTTTCCGGGACGACAGCGACGATGCGCATGCCGATCGGGCCGATCCGCGCTCATCCGCAGACGCGAGCGTTCCTTCTCGACGTCATGCGCGAGGTCGTCGCGGTCGGGCGTGCGCTCGGCGTCGACCTCGCCGCCGACTACGCCGAAAACCGGCTTGCGTTCTGCGACGGGCTGCCGGCCGAGATGACCTCGTCGATGCATGGCGACCTGGAACGAGGCAATCGCCTGGAAGTGCCCTGGCTGAGCGGTAGCGTGGTCGAACTCGGACGGCCGGCAGGCGTGACGACCCCTGTCAATCGCGCGATCAGCGACATCCTTGCGCTGCACGCCGACGGGCGCGGCGCGGGCCGCGGGTGATAGCCATCTCGAAGAGGTCAAGGCTCGGCCGCAGCTCCGGAGTGGGTCTCGACGACTTCATACATCTCGGGACGCTTTGCGCCCGATACCAAGGCAGACGAGATTGTGGCGCTGATACGTGAGTTCATGACGAGGGGGCGTGTGCGCGACTGATCTCCCGCTCGACTCTCCAGCGGCGCGGTGGCATCCCTACACGCTGGCGGAATACGCGATTCAGGGCGGCGGCGCTTGAATAGCCGACTGCGGGCGCAACCGTCTTCACCGATTGCCCCTGCTCCAGCAAGACCTGTGCAAGGCTCACCCGCCATTCGGTCAGGTAGTCGAGCGCCGTCATTCCGACGTATCGGTGAAAGTGGAAGGCAAAGCGGGACCGCGACATGCCGGCCTTTCGCGCGAGCCGCTCGAGCGTCCACCCCCGCCGGGGCTCCTCGTGCAGCGCGGCGATCGCCTTGGACAGCTTCGGATGAGCAAGCCCAGCCAGCACGCCGCTGTCCAGCAGCCTCGCATCCATTGCATGGCGAAGGATCAGCAGCAGGAGGTATTCGAACAGCCGATCGAGGGCGCCCTGCCTGCCTGCGCCATGCCCGAACGCCTCGGCGAACAGAAGCGAGACCGCCGGTGCGAGCTCGGGCCTGTCGCCCAGTGGAATTACAAGCACGTCGGGCAGGCCTCGGACCAGCGGATTGCCCAGGTCCAGGCCATAGTTGAGCGTTGCGCAGACAAGGTCCGCGCCGCGCGACCTGTCGACCACGAAGCGGTGCTTGGACGGCCGGGGATAGAACAACACCGTCGGCTGCCCTAACCGGAGATCCTGCTTGCCGGCAGCCCTTACCACCAGGCTCCCGGCCCGCAACACGTGAAGGTACCCCACCGCCTCTGATGTATCGAACGCGGTGCTCTGGCAAAGCGTGCCAGAGTAGAAGACCCTGGCAGCCAGCGAGAAATGGTCCAGCACTGGAGACAATGGATCCATCGGACGAGAGTCGATACGATTTGACAATAATATGAGATGTCTGAGCACCAATCGTACTACACACAAGGGCATGATGCGGGCCGTGCAGTCCTTGATTCCATCACCAACCCATGGAGACTCTCATGCCCCGAATCGCACCCTTGCCGCGCGGCACCGCCGCCGCGACCACCGCGGCAACGCTGGACGCCGTCAAAGCCAAGCTCGGCATGGTTCCGAACCTGTTTTCGACGTTCGCCCGCGCGCCGGCAGTGCTGGACGCGTACCTGGGCTTGGGCGACGCCCTGAGCAAAGGCAAGCTCACCGCGCGGCAGCGCGAGATCATCACCCTGGCGGTGTCGCAAGCGAACTCCTGCCAGTACTGCCTGTCCGCGCACACGACCCTGGCCAAGCGCGCCGGCCTTACCGAAAGCGAAGTACGTGATGCGCGCGCGGGCGTGGCGCGGGATCGCCTCGAGGCGGCTATCGCCGCTCTGGCGCTCCAGATCGTTCAGGAGCGCGGCAATGTCAGCGACAACGACTTCGAGGCCGCCAAGGCTTCCGGAATCGACGAGTCGATGATGGTCGAGATCCTAGGAAACGTGTCCGTGAATATCCTCACGAACTACACGAACAATTTTGCCCGCACCGAGATCGATTTTCCGGTCGTCAGCCTGTAGGAAGACCCTGCGAGCAGCACCAAGCGGAGACGATGTTCCGCTTGGTGTTGCGTCGGAAGCTGCGGTCACGCCTCGAATACAGGTTCCACAGACATATACCAAACCAATGTCCAGCGCTTGTTCATGTTAGTGAGGCCAAGGTGCCCCAGGAACTGCACGAGCAGCATTCGAACCGGACTCAATGAGTCGGGACAGAGCAAGCGACCTTACACACTGGAAGCAAACTTTCGCTGCATGCGAGTCGCACGGATTGACCGGCCGGCGGCTGTAACCGACCACGGCGAAACTTCGAATTAGATGCTAGCGCTGCTACGCGCTTTTCGAGCCGAACGGACGCGCTCTCCCGCGCGGCCGCTGCTCGTTCAACCGGAGAAGGTCGATATGAGTTCAGCCAAGAAACTGTTGTCAACCGCTGCGTGCTCGATTGGTCTAGCAATTGCAGCGGCATTGCCCGCCAGCGGCTTTGCGGCGGAGACCCGCGGCATCGTCTACGTGATGACGAACCAGGCGTCCGGAAATTCCGTGCAGGTCTATGCGCGGGATCCCAACGGCACGTTGACCTATACGGCGACCTTCCCGACCGGCGGCAGCGGCACCGGCACCGGGGGCGATCCGCTCGGTTCGCAAGGAGCACTGGTGCTGCAGTCGGGATTCTTGTTCGCCGTCAACGCCGGCAGCAGTGACATCTCCGTGTTCCAGGTGACCGGCGACGGGCTGGTCCTGCTCGACAAGGCTGCATCCGGCGGAAGGCTGCCTGTCAGCATCGCCGTGAAGGGCCAGCTTCTCTATGTGCTGAACGCCGGTGGCACGCCCAACATAAGCGGCTTCGTGATCGACCCTGAAACACGCCATCTCTTTGCGCTGCCCAACTCCCAACGCCCGCTCGCCGGCGGCGCGGCCGCCAACCCCGCCGAGGTTCATTTCAGCAACGACGGTGAATCCCTCCTGGTCACGGAGAAAGGCACCCAGACGATCGATTCATACCGGATCAATTTCCTTGGGTATGCGGTAGGTCCAACAGCGATTTCCGCCAGCGCGGTGACACCGTTCGGCTTCGCTGCCACGCGTCGCGGCTACGCGGTCGTGTCGGAGGCCGGATCCGGGGCCGTCTCATCCTACGACATCGCGGATGACGGCACGCTGACCCTGGTGAGCGGACCGCTCGCGTTGGGAGAAAACGCGCCGTGCTGGCTCGTCGTCACTGGCGACGGGCAATTGGCCTTCACTGCGAACGCGGGGAGCGGCAACATCTCCTCGCTGCGCATTGCCAACGACGGTTCGCTGACGCTGGTCAATCCTGCCGCGGGGTCCCTGGCTGCTCCCCTGGACATGGCACTCACCGCCGACAGCCAGTATCTCTACGTGCGCGAAGGTAATGGCGGAGTCACGGGCTTCCGTGTGCAAGCCGACGGGAATCTCGCCTACGTGACTTCGGTCACCGGCATTCCTGCAGGCGCTCAAGGCATCGCGGCGCGCTGATTCGCCCGCGTCACCCGCGAAGAAGATGTCCGCCGCGCGCCGCCGCGGCGGACATCTGGGGAGGCGCGTTTGCGGCCTTGCCGACGAGGCCCTCTTACGCGAATGTGTTCGCTGCCTGGGATCGCAGCTCGATCCTCTCGAGGAGCACCAGCGGCCACCGCTAAATTGAGGAATCCTTCAAGCACAGTGCCAGTCACGTGTAAGAAAGCGGCAGATTGCCTGGACTAAACGGTACCCGACGAGTTGAGGTGGCGCGATGAATCGACGAATCAATGCAATTCTGGCAGCTGCACTCCTGGCGCCGACGTTCAGTTGGGCTGCATGTGACGTAAGAAGCGGTCAGAAAACAGCTGCGCTGGTCGAGCTCTACACGTCGGAAGGCTGCTCGAGCTGTCCGCCGGCGGACAAGCGGCTAAGTCAGTTCCCCTCGGCGGAATACGGCTTCGCTCAGGTCGTCCCCATCTCGCTTCACGTGGACTACTGGGACTACATCGGCTGGAAGGAGCCGTTCGCCCAGCCTCAGTTCTCGGAGCGTCAGAGCTGGCTGGCCCATGCCAATGGACACAAGACCGTCTACACGCCGCATTTCTTCGTATCGGGAACCGAAGTTCGTGATTGGCACGAACACCTTGGCGATGAATTGAAGCGGGTCAACGCGCAGCCGGCGCGCGCCAGCGTCGGCGTCCACGCGGAATTGACCGGCGCCGGTACGGTTTTGGTCGCGGCGTCTGCGAGCGCGCCCTCCTCCTCCGGCCCCTTGGCCCTGTTCGTTGCCGTCACGGAAGACAAGCTGACTTCGAGCGTTTCGGCCGGTGAGAACCGCGGCGTCACTTTGTCGCACGAACACGTCGTTCGCCAATGGCTCGGGCCGATTGCATTGAACGCTGGTCACGTCGATTTCAAGCAGACCGTGACGGATCGCTCCAGCTGGAATTCCGGCCAGTTGGGAATTGCCGGCTTCGTCCAGGACCTGCAAACGGGGCAGGTGCTGCAAGCGGTCGGCGCATCGCAATGTCTGCGGTCATAGCCCACAGACACAAGGACGAATCGCAAAGGCCGCGCCCGATCCGAGACACCGACCGGGCGAGCGCGGCTATCACGGCTTCGGCGGGCTGACGATCAGTTTGGCCGAGATTTCCGGCGCTCTTGCCGACAACTTGAACCTTCCTTTGAGGAGACTTGAATGAACAGACTGACAACCGCTTTAGTATCTGCATGCCTGATGTGCACCGGCAGTGCCGTCTTCGCACAGGGATCCATGTCCAAGGATGCGATGTCCAAAGACGCGATGTCCAAGGATGCGATGTCGAAGGATGCCATGTCCAAGGATGCGATGTCGAAGGACGCCATGTCCAAGGACGCGATGTCGAAGGATGCCATGTCCAAGGACGCCATGTCCAAGGATGCTATGTCCAAGGACGAAACGAAGAAGTAGCTGGGAGCACCGGCGCGGGCAGATTCCTCGCCCCGCGCCGGCGCCGGAGACGAATGATGCAATTCAGGACCTTTCGACAATGGGCCGTCCGCGTTGCGCTCATCGCGGTCGCGTCGCTGGCGTGGGTCGCTCAGCCGCGCGCGCGCGCGGCAGATCTTCTCGACCCGCAGGATGCGTTCGGGTTTTCCGCTGTGATCGTCGATGGCGGCACGACCGTTGAAGCGCGCTTCAGCGTCGCCGATGGCTATTATCTCTATCGTGAGCGCTTCGCCTTCGCTGCAAGCGATGGCGTGCAGCTTGGCGTACCGCAATACCCGCCTGGCCACATCAAGTTTGACGAGACCTTCAAAAAGGAGGTCGTGACGTATCGGCGTGAGGCCACGGTGAGACTGCCAGTGCAGTCCGGTCAAGGCGCGTTTACGCTCACCGCCAGGCTGCAAGGCTGCGCCGATCAGGGGGTGTGCTATCCGCCCGAGGCGCGGACAGCGCGCCTGGTGCTCGGCGCGGCGTCAAACCCGAGCACCCCACCGCGCCCCGACGCGGCGGCGGCCGCGTGGTCGGCCACGTCGCCCGACCTTGGCCGCATCGAAGCGGCGTTGAAGTCTCGATCGCTGCTGGCGGTGGTGCCGGTCTTTTTCGTGCTCGGCCTGCTCCTGAGCTTTACGCCTTGCGTGCTGCCGATGCTGCCGATTCTGTCGTCGATCATCGTCGGCCCAGGTAGCTCCACGCACGGCAACGCCGCTCAGGGGCTGACCAAGTCGCGCGGCTTCGTGCTTGCGGTCGCCTATGCCCTGGGCATGGCGATCGTCTATACGACCCTTGGCATCTCCGCAGGCCTCGCAGGTGAAGGGCTCGCAGCGGCGCTGCAGCAGCCATGGGCGCTCGCCCTGTTCGCTGCACTGCTGGTCGGGCTCGCGCTGTCGATGTTCGGTTTCTACGAGCTGCAACTGCCCTCTGCCTGGCAGACGCGCCTGGCGCAAGCGTCGGGGCGCAGCAGTAGCGGCCGGCTAAGTGGCGTATTCGCGATGGGTGCACTCAGCGCCTTGATCGTCGGGCCCTGCGTTGCGGCACCGCTCGCCGGCGCCCTGCTATACATCTCGCAAACACGCGACGTCCTGATCGGCGGCAGCGCGCTGTTCGCGATGGCCACCGGGATGAGCGTACCGCTGCTCCTGGTCGGCATTAGCGCGGGGTCTTTGCTGCCACGGGCGGGCGCCTGGATGGAGTCGGTCAAACGCCTGTTCGGCGTGCTGCTGATCGCGGTCGCACTGTGGACGATCTCGCCCGTGCTTCTGCTCCGCGTGCAGATGCTGGCGTGGGCCGTACTGTTTATCGTCAGTGCGGCGTACCTACGAGTGTTTGAGGCGCTTCCGGACGATGCAAGCGGCTGGCTGCGCCTGTGGAAAGGCATCGGCTTGGTGCTGTTCGTCCTGGGTGCCGTGCAGGTTGTCGGCGCGGCGAGCGGCGGGAGCGATGTATTGAGGCCGCTGGGGTCGCTGGCATCGGACCAGGCACCGTCCAAGGTCGATGCGCAGACCTGGGCTCGCGTCGAGAGCGTCGATCAGCTCGATGCAGTGCTGGCCGGTGCGAACGGCAAGCCGGTGCTGCTCGACTTCTACGCGGACTGGTGCGTGTCGTGCAAAGAGATGGAACGCTTCACCTTTACCGATCCGCACGTGGCCGCCAGATTGGACGACTTCCGCCTACTGAGGGTCGACGTCACCGCGAACACCGATCAGGACAAGGCGTTGCTCAAGCGCTTCGGTCTGTTCGGGCCGCCGGGCACGATCTTATTCGATGGCCAAGGGCGCGAGGTGCCCGGCGGGCGCGTGATCGGCTTCGAGTCGGCGAATCGGTTCCTGCTTACGCTGATGCGAGCCTCCCGCCCGATCACAGCAAGCTCGGGACTCTCGGGCGGCGCACGGTAGCGTTGATTGGCCACTCTTGCAGGGATTTACGACCCAGTTGGATCCCCCACCAGCGCAACAGGCAAGAACCGAGCAAAGTCCCGATGATCGTAAGCACCAGGACGCCGAGGCTTGGTCATGGCCACGTGCCACTTGCTCGTCATCGTAGCCGCAGCACGATTCGCCAGCCGAACGTAAGAAAACGGCTGTCATCGAGACTAATCGGAATAAACGAGCGGCGCGCGAAGTCAGATAGCAAACAATGCATCGCATTGTCGATTGGCTCCGCCGCAGCTTCCCGACAACGGCTGTGGCATCAACGAAAGGATGATCCATGAACCGCAATTTTGCATTTTCGATCTTGTCTGTCGCCATGAGCTTCGCGCTGAACCAGGCGGCGTCCGCGGACCCGATGCGTAACGCTGCCGTGATCTCCGGTGTGAGCACGACACGCGAGCAAGTCAAGGCAGAGTTGAGCGAGGCGCTGCGATCCGGCACCATCCTCTCGGGCGATACCTTCGGGTACGAGAATGTGGCGCCAGCACGCTTCGCCACGCCGTCAGCTGTGGCCACAACGCGCGAGCAGGTCAAGTCCGAGCTGGCCGAGGCGCTGCGATCCGGCACCATCATCTCGGGCGACACCTTCGGCTACGAGAATCTGGTGCCGGCGCGCCACTCGGGCGCTCGTTTTCTCGCGACGGGCAACGGCGGCAAGAGCGGCGCG
>DATBCI010000091.1:0-3536 GCA_036270555.1 Burkholderiaceae bacterium | reverse complement strand
GCGCACGTGCGTCAATTGCGCGAGGAAAACCAGAGCCTGCGCCGCCAGCTGGCCGAATCGCAGTCCGAGCTGGCGACGCTGAACGAGCGGGTGACGGCCGCAACCCGGCGGCTGGATACTTTGATCGAGGAGTTGCCGGTTGAGTCCATCCGAGGAAACGGGCACTGAGCCCGGCGTTCAGCGAAACGTCGAGCAGCCGGCGGTCGAGCAACTCACGGTCGCGATCCTGGGACGGGAATACCGGGTCGCTTGCCGCCCGCAGGAGCGCGACGAGCTGCTCGCGTGCGCCCAATATGTCGACCGCAAGATGGCGGGCGTGCGCGACAGCGGCAAAGTGCTGGGAGCGGACCGGATTGCGGTGCTGGTGGCGCTCCAGCTCGCGCAGGAGCTGTTCGGTATGCGAAACGCCGACGGGGTCCCGATCGCGGATCTGCGCCGGCGCCTGCGCGAACTGAATGATCTGGCTGGGGAAATGTTGGCCCCTCAGGAAAGCCTGTTTTAGGGGGCATTTTCATTTCAACGCGGCACCACGGCGCGTTAAAATGAAAATTCCCTGCGGTGTACGCGCAAAGGCCTTTTAGTTCCTTGAACCGATGCGCAATGCGCAAGGTTGTTGGGCTCGCGTCGCGGTGCGATCGGCACGCGTCTGCTGAACCTAAACGTCGCGGACAACGACCCCCTGAACCCATGGTTCAGGACACCAGGCCGGGCGGCATGCGCGGGGGACTTATTCAAGGAGCGCAGCTTCGATTGGCGCTGCGCTGAGGTTCGGTCATCGCAACCAACTACTGGCTGATGAAGTCCGAGCCCGAGGATTGCTCGGTCGACGACGCACTGGCAGCGCCGCGGGCGACGGTTCCGTGGACCGGCGTTCGTAGCTATCAGGCGCGCAACTTCATGCGCGACCAGATGAAGGTCGGCGATGGCGTGCTGTTCTGCCATTCCGGCGTCGAGCAACCCGGCATCGTCGGCGTGGCCGAAGTGGCCAGCGCACCTTACCCGGATCCGACGCAGTTCGACCCGAAGAGCCACTACTACGATCCGGGCGCGAAAGCCGACACACCGCGCTGGATCATGGTGGATG
This sequence comes from Burkholderiaceae bacterium, assembly GCA_036270555.1. Lineage (GTDB taxonomy): Bacteria > Pseudomonadota > Gammaproteobacteria > Burkholderiales > Burkholderiaceae_F > VBCK01. The sequence continues at coordinate 2,452 of DATBCI010000091.1, read as the reverse complement.
TGCACGTGCTGCACAAAACCAGGCTGCTGGCGCTGATGGATCTGCGCGCACATCGCGAGCTCGCCGCCATGCGAGTCCTGCAGAAGGGCAATCGCCTTTCGATCACGCCGGTCAGCGCCGGCGAGTGGCGCTTCATTCAGAAACTGCTGAATTAGATCTGCCGGGCGCCGGGGCAGGAGGCGAACAGGTGACCGCGCCACCGGCCGTAAATCCCAGCTGTTGCCGTGCGATGCGGATCAGGGTGCGTCCGGTTTGATCCAGGTCCGGCGCCAGCGATTCCGCGGTCAGCAACGCCTGCTCGGAATCGGGATCGAGGCGCCGAAACTGTCCCGCGCCATCAGACGATTGCCCGTACGGACCGATCGCCATCACATGCCACAGGTAAGGCACGTTCGGCTGCAGTGGAACCGTCGCAGGCAGCTCGAAGGCCGGATCCGCCGTCCGCGTTTCGAACAGGACGCTACCCTCGTCATCGATCAGGCGGACCCGATAATTCCATTGCGGACCCAGCGATCTCCAGCAAAGGCGGATCGGGTCGCGCGCGAGTTGAGTACCGCGCGGTCCCTCGGGCTCCAGCTCCTGCACGATCGTGCCACGCATCGCGGCACTGCCTTGAAGCGTTGACCCGTCCGGCTGGATCCGCAGCGCGCGCAACGCCGGGATCAGGTCGCGTCGCGCGAGGCGGCCCGACCCGCCACGCGCCTGCACAGCCTCGCTTTGGACGACGAAACGGCCCGGCCCGTGCAGCTCGTAGATCGCGCCACCGACGGGATAGGTCAGCACGATCCGAGCGTTGCGCTCCAGCACGACGATCACTCCCTGCTCGACCGGATCCGCAACTTCGGGGCTCGTCACCCGACTGCCGATGATCAACCGGGCCGAGCCTTCCACTTCGGTCACGATCGCCACCAGGCGCGTGGTGCCCGGCTCGGCCCGCGCGCAATCAGGCGCGGCCAACAGCGCTGGCAGGACGCTCAGTACGAAGCGCGCCATCAGGAAGCGCAGCATCACGAACCGCGCCATCATAGCGTTGATCCCTCGTCGCGACTCGCCTGGCGGTCACGATAGCGACTCGCCTGGCGTCACGATAGCCGTTGGCCGCCGCGTCGTCTGTCGAATTTTGCGCACCACCGCAAGATGGATGCACGGTGCGACCCAATGGGATGATCACGGCGCCGGTCGCCAGCCTGCGATCGAAACGGGCGAATGCCCCCGCAGCGCAACCTCCCCGAGTGGGCGCGGCCCCGCAGCGGCGGCGTCGGAATCGGAGCAGCGCAGCACTCCAAGCCGCTCGAACACGGTGGTCGTCATCAGGACCGGAAAGCCCAGCGACTTGGACAGGTCCTGCAGCCGCGCCGCCACGTTGACCGCATCGCCGATCGCCGTGAAGTCCTTGCGTTCGCCGCTTCCCAGATCGCCGAACACCGCTTCCCCGTAGGCGATGCCAACGGCCAGGTCCAGGCCCGCCTGCGCTGCTTCCGGTATCGACGCCAGAAGCAGCCGGCCGTGCCGCACGATCTCGCACGCCGCCTGGAACGCCGCACCACAGGGGTCGGCGTGCGCCTCGGGCGCGCCGAACAAAACCATCAGGCCATCGCCGCGGAAGTTGTCGATCGTCCCACCGTGCTGATGGATGTGAGGCGTCACGACGGCGAAGTAGCGATTCAGAACCTCGAAGATCCGGCCGGGCTCGGTCGCTTCCGACCACGCCGTAAATCCTCTCAAATCGGCGAACAGGAACGCCATCTCGCGCCGCCCGGTGCCGGTGCCCAGCCCGCCCCGCGCGATCGCCTCGAACACCTGTGGACTCACGTAGCCGCCGAAGATCTGCGCCAATCGAGCCCGCTCGCGCCGGGCTGACGTCACTTCGCGTGACGTGCGAACCGCCGCAACGATCAGCCCCGCCGCCAGCGGGGCAGAAAGCCCAACCCGCCATCCCGCCGCGTGCAGCAGCGTTGCCAGCACAAGGCCCGCGCCGGCAGCCAGGCCAAGCGCGATCCAGCGCCAGCTGACCGGGAGCATCCAGCCGACCGCCGCCAGTGCCAGCGCCAGGACGGCAATCAGCCAGCGGGGAGCGGCGCGGATCAATCCAACCCCGAGCACCGAGCGCAGCAGTTGAGCGTGCACCACAACGGCCGGGGGTGCCGTGTTCGGATATTCCCAGGCGACCAACGAAACCGGCTGAGCGACGCGATCGACATAAGGAAGTACGCTTCCAATCACGATCACCTTGCCCTCGAACTGCTGGCGCAACGACGCGTCGTTGCCTGACCTGGCGGCCTCCACCACGTCGATCAGCGGTACGTAGGAAAAGGCCGGGCCGCGCGTGTAGTCGATCCAACCCGGCGCCGCGGTATTGCCGGCGCGGCCCAGGCGAACCGAGATCTCGCCGGCCAGGGTTCGAAGTCCCGGGGCCGACAGTTGCGGATCGAAGCGGCGCACAACGCCGTCG
>DATBCI010000090.1:0-2937 GCA_036270555.1 Burkholderiaceae bacterium | reverse complement strand
CTCGAGCCAGGGAAATTGCCCGTATTTGATCGCGTTGAACTGCTTTTTCAGACCCATCGCTGACGGCTTTTGCCCAGCGGCGTACTGCCGGTTCCACTCGGCCAGCGCCCAGTTCCAGGTGAAGCGGTTCGTTCCCGCCGCTCGCTGGAAATACCCGACGTGCGCGGCCGTCGGGATCAGGGCGATTTTGTGAGCCAGCCGCATTGCGTGCTCAGGCCTTGCTCCGCTTCGCGCACTTTTTAACAACTCAGAGTAAAGCTCCGAGCATATACTGGCGCGCCGCGCGTCCGCCGGGTTTGCCTCGAAAACGATCAGCGATGACTCCCGAGCCCGGCAGTGTCAGTCATCCCGGTCCGGCGGCGGAGCCGACTCGCCTGCCCGCCCGGTGCATCACGGTTCAACGCCAGTTCGATCGTCGCGCCGCCCGCTTTGCGGTCGCCTCGGCGCTGGTGCGCGAAGTCGGGCGGCGACTGTTCGAGCGCCTCGACTATATCCGGCACGACGCGCTCGCCGTGGTCGACCTCGGGTGCGGAGCGGGCGAGCTGCGCGATGCGCTGCTGGCGCGCTTTGCGGATGCGACCTGGCTCGGCATCGACCTTTCGCGCGAGATGCTGGCGCGGGGCCGCCATGAAGTCCCGCTCCTGACGCGCTGGCTGCCGCTGTCGCTGCGGCGTCGAGCGCGCGCCCTGCGCATCTGCGCCAACGCCGACCAGCTGCCGCTGGCGGAAGGCAGCACCGACTGCGTGTTTTCCAACTTGATGCTGAACTGGCACCCGGCACCCCATCGGGTCTTTCCGGAAATCGCGCGGGTGCTGCGCGAAGGGGGCCTGCTGCTGTTCAGCAGCCTGGGCCCGGACACGCTGCGCGAGCTGCGGCAGGCTTGCGCAGCCGCGCTGCCGCTGGCGCGACCGATGCCGTTCGTGGACATGCACGACCTGGGCGACATGATGGTCGCGGCCGGCTTCTCGGCGCCGGTCACCGACTCCGAGACGATTCGGCTGACGTACGGATCGGCGCACCAGCTGCTGGCCGAAGTGCGGGGACTCGGCGGAAACCCGCGCGACGATCGACCGCGCGGGCTGCCATCGGGCCGACAAGCCAGGAGCTTGATCGCCGGATTGGAAGCGCAGCGCGATGCCCAAGGACGCATCGGGCTCACCTTCGAGATCAGCTATGGACTCGGTTGGAAGGCGCCGCCGCGCGCACCGGCCACCGGCACCACGACCATTTCGGTCGAAATGTTGCGCAGCCAGCTGCGACGCCGGTGACGCGGACCAGGAAACGATCTAAGAAAGCCCACCCGCAAGCCCGATCCTGAAGGTCTCGGGTAGCCGGAACATCGCCCACAGACTGACCACACTGGAGACGATTACGTAGTATGCCGGCGACAGTGGATCGCCGGTCACGTGGATCAGCCACGCGATCACGAATTGCGTAGTGCCGCCGAACGCAGCGACCGAGACCGAGTAGGAGAGCGCCAACCCCGAGCTGCGCACTGCGTTCGGGAACATCTCGGCGATCGCGACGATCGCGGGGGCAGCTCCGAGCGTGGTCAGCGCGCTGATCAACACGGTCACCGCCACCAGAGCCCAGACCGTCTTCTCGGCGACCAGAAACAGGAACGCCGGGTAGATCGCCACCATCAGTACGACGCGGGAGATGATCATCACGGGCCTGCGGCCAAAGAGATCCGATAGGCGCCCGCCCAGGACTGCAGCGACGACTATGGCGACACCCTGGACCAGGGTCGCCCACATGGCCTTCGACGGAGGCAGCGCGAGCGAGGTCAGCGCGAACGTCGTCATGTAGTTGCTGACGTAAATCGTAACCGTGAAGCACATGATGACCAGGATCGCCCACAACAGCGAGCCGCGATGATCGCGCCGCAGCAGCCGCAGCACGGCCGCTTCGCCGCGCGTCCCCGGTCGCTCCAGCAGCGTCTCGGGCAGCCGGCGGCGGATGATGAGGCCGATGGGCACGATGACGAGTCCGAGCGCGAACGGCACGCGCCATCCCCAGTCTGCGAGTTGTTCCTTGGTCAGCACCGCGGCCAACCCGACGCCCGCGATCCCGGCCGCGACGATCGCGATCCCCTGGCTAGCGCTCTGCCAACTGGCCAGCGCGCCGCGCCGACCCGGCTCCGCACATTCCAGCAGCACCGCGGTCGAGGCACCGACTTCGCCCCCCAGCGCTAACCCCTGTACCAGGCGCGCGCTGACGAGGATGACGGGCGCCGCGAAGCCGATCGACGCATAAGACGGCGTCGCCGCCAACGCCAGCGTGCCGACCGCCATCAGGCCGATCGCCAGCATCAGCGCCGGCCGCCGGCCCGCGCGGTCTGCGTACGCTCCGATCAGCAACCCGCCGAGCGGGCGCGTGACGAAACCGACGCCGAAGGTTGCCAGTGACAACAGCAAGCTGACGAATTCACTGCCGCTCGGGAAAAACGCGCGCCCGATGTAAACCGCGAAGAAGGAGTACGTCAGAAAGTCGTAGAACTCGAGCGCATTGCCGGCCACGGTGGCGGCGACGGCCCATCGATCCAAGCGCGGGCGGCCCGCACTGGCGCGCACCTCACCTGATGCCGGACCCTCCTGCAGTCCGTCCAACACGGCCGCGCCTGGCATGGCAACCGACCCCGGCTTCGCAGTCCCGATCGGCCAATGCTGCCGGGCTTTTGGCTTGGTGTCGATGGGGTCAGGTCAGGTACGGTGGATCTTCAGCCGGTTACCCTCAGCGTCGACTTCCTCCAGCACGACGTCGAACTTCCACAGTTCCTTGACGAACTTCAGCACCGCGTCGGTGGCTTCGGTCTCGAGCAGGCGGCCTTTTTCCACGCGGTGCTGCAGCAGCAACGCCCGCTCCGTGTCGTCGCCGGCGCGCGCCACCACGATGCTGGGCGTGTGGTACTCGAGACGGTATTGACTGGCCAGCGCC
>DATBCI010000089.1:0-9721 GCA_036270555.1 Burkholderiaceae bacterium | reverse complement strand
GCCAGCCATCGCTGCGTCCCAGTGCAGACCTTCGAAGAAGGTCGAGAAGGCGAGCGCGACGATCGGAATCGCAACGCCCGTGTACCCGGCGCGGTCCGCGCCGATCCGGCCGAGCAGCGTCAGGTAGGCGACGAATGCGATAACGGAGCCGAACAGTGCCAGGTAGAACAGCGAAGCGATGTACGCCAGCGAGCGGTCGAACACGAAGGGCTGGCCGTCGAGCGCCGCGTAGACCGAGACCAGGATCGCGCCATACAGCATCGCCCAGGCATTGGCCTGCACGACCGGCAGCCCCTGGCGGTGACTGCGCGTGGCGGTCATGTTGCCCAGGGACGCGAACACCGCGCTGAACAGCGCGCCCAGCAGGCCGACCCGGCGCGCCGGCGACATCGAAAAATTCGCGAGCTCGGGCCAGAACACCAGCGCGATGCCGATCACACCCAGCGTGGCGCCCGACAGGGCGGCCCGCTTGACCGGGACCGAAAAGAACACGCGCATGCCGAGGATGTTGCAGAACGTCACCAGCGAGAAGATCAACGCCACCAGGCCCGAGGTCAGCCACTGCTCGGACCAGTACACCAGCACGTAGTTAACACCGAACAGCAGCAGCCCCTGCAGCACCAGCCACAGGTGAGTGCGGGCATCGAACCGCAGCGGCAGACGCTTGATGCGCGCATAACCGAGCAGTATCAGGGCTGCCACAGCAAAGCGCCATGCCACCGAGACCGCAGGCGGAACCGACCCGAGCTGGAATTTGATCGCCAGCCAGGTCGACCCCCAGATCAGCACCGACAGTGCATACAAAGCCAGGTCGCTCATCGCAACGGCGGAATCCGCAAGTCAGGTAGCGAGGCAGCAGCTTCTCAGGTGCCTGCCGGAGCGTTGCCGGGCCTCCACTTGATACCGCAGCCGATGCTCGGCTTCTGGTCGGCCGGCACCGGGCGGCCGGCCAGGGCCGCGTCGGCTGCCGCGCGCAGCTCGGCTCCGGTGACAGGGACCTGGCTACCGGGTCGACTCGCGTCGAAGCGGCCCCGATAGATCACGCGCTGGTTCGAGTCGAGCAGATAAAACTCGGGCGTGCACGCCGCGTGATAGTCCCTGGCGGTCTGCTGGGTCCGATCGAACAGGTAAGGAAACGTGAAGCCTGCCTTCTTCGCCTCGAGCGCCATCGATTCGGGTCCGTCCTGCGGATGGGTTTCCGGATCGTTCGCACTGATCGCCACCACGGCCAGGCCACGCGGCTGGTATTCGCGCGCAAAGTCGACCAGCGCCGGTCGAATGTGAATCACATAGGGACAATGGTTGCAGATGAAGGTGACCAGCGTCGCGGCGGAGGCCGCGAAGTCGGTCAGACGGATCGTTCGCCCGGACACCGTGTCTGGCAGCGCAAACTCGGGCGCCTTCGCGCCGAGAGCCAAATCCTGGGAGCTTTCAACGGCCATGCTGTGTTCCTTTGATACGGATACGGAATCGTAGCGTGCAAACAGGGTACCGTTTGTATGCTGACATCTCGTGTCCCGCTGATCGGTCGCTTATCAGTCGCCGAGCCGGGCTGGCTGCTACAGCGATCCGGCCAATTGCATCAACAGCGCGGCGGTGCGCTTCAGCAAGGCCGTGCGGCGCTTCTGGGACGATTGGGCGAGGCACAGCGTGCTGGTGATTTCCGGTTCGACGATCGGAACCAGGCACAGCGGATCGGCCTTGGTATCGCCGCGGATAGCGGTCTGGGTCAGAGCGCCATAGCCGTGCCCACTGCGAACCAGGTCGAGGATGGCCGGAACGCTCGATACTTCCCACGCCACATTCAGCTTCACTCCGGCCAATGCCGCATGCGACTCCATCAGCTTGCGAAAGACATGCTCACGTTGGGGCATCACGAGCGGATAGTCGGGCAGGTCCTTTAACGCAATCGCGTTTTGCGCCCGCGGGAAATGGGTGCCGATCAGGCACAGCCGCTCGACCAGCACCGGTGTGATCTCGATGGCCGGGAGCGGGTCCGGGTTGTAGATCAGGCCCAGGTCGACCCGCCCTGAGCAAAGCCACTCGGCGATGTGTGCGGACAGACCCTCGATGATCGCCACCCGCGCCTTGGGCAGCTGCGCGCGAAAGGCGTCGATCAGAGGAAGGGTCAGTCGGCGCGCCAGGCTGGGTGGGAAGCCGACGACGATCTGGCCGACGGCCTCGTCCCGCTGCGCGCCCAGATCGTGCTGCGCCGCTGTGACCAGCTGCAGGATGACGTGCCCGTGCTCGAGCAGGCGCCGCCCGGCGTCCGTCAGCTGGACGCCACGTCCATTGCGCAGCAGCAACACCTCGCGCAACTCGGTTTCCAGCGAGCGCACCTGGCGGCTCAGCGCCGGCTGGGCGATGCCCAGAACGACCGCAGCCTTGCTGAAGCTCCCCAGCTCGGCCACGTGGACAAAGTACTGGATCTGCTTGAGGTCCATCGGACTATGGTGCCATGAGCTATGCCGTTTCGCTATAGCAGTTAGCAACAGCCAGACCTTGGTTGAATTCCGGGACCTCTCCAGAATCAGAATCCAACCGAACCGGGATCGGTCCGCATCGGAGCCATGAACCAAAGCGAGAGCACAGTGCACGACACGCTCTCCTCGGCGCCGATGAGTGGGCTGCAAATCGCCGCGGTCGCACTGTGCATCGCTCTGAACGCCATGGATGGGCTGGATGTTCTGGCCATGAGCTTTGCCGCGCCATCGATCTCTTCGGAATGGCGGATTGCGCCGGCCTTGCTGGGCGTCACCATTTCTTCCGGACTGGCCGGCATGGCGGCAGGATCGCTGTTCGTTGCGCCGATGGGAGACCGCAACGGCAGGCGCCCGCTGATACTTCTGTGCCTGTCTTTGATGGCGGTCGGCATGCTGCTGACCGCGGCAGCGCAAAGCGTGCCCTGGCTGTGCATCTGGCGCATCGTGACCGGACTTGGCATCGGTGGGATGGTCGCCGTGCTCGGCGCTGTCTGCGCCGAATTCGCGAACGAACGGCGCCGAGACCTTTGCGTCGCATTGATGACGATCGGCTATCCGGTCGGAGGCCTGCTCGGGGGCTTGGTCGCCGCGGAGCTGGTTCACATCTACGGTTGGCGATCGATCTTCGCCTTTGGGGGCTGTCTGACCGCGCTGTTTGTTCCGCTCGTCTGGTCGCTCCTGCCCGAGTCTCTATTGCATCTGCAGCGTCAACGCTCGCCCGGCGCGCTGCAACAGATCAACGCGATCCTGGCGCGCATGGGTCATCGCCCGCTGCCGACGTTCGGCGCCGACGTCCCGCCCGCCGGTGCCTCGTCCGGCGGTCTGCGCGAGTTGTTGGGAGGTTCCTATCGCCGACTGACGCTGCTGCTGATTGCGGCCTATTGCCTGCACATCCTGACCTTCTATTTCTACTCCGGCTGGCTGCCGAAGCTGATGAGCGACCTCGGCTACTCCACGCCCGAGGCGATTCGCACATCCGCGGTCATGAGCATGGGTGGCGTGCTTGGGGGCATCGCGCTCGGATGGATGGCGCCTGCGTTCGGACTGAAGCGCCAGGTCGTGGCGGCGATGATCGGCACTGCGGTGGCGATGGTTGTTTTTGGAAACGTCCAGGGCCTGTCCGCGCTGCGCATCATGGCTTTCGTTGTCGGTATCTTCATGTTTGCCGGCATCGTCGGCTTGTACGCTTCCCTGGCTCGCGCATTCCCCGTGCGGATGCGGGTTACTGGAACCGGCCTGGCCATAGGCCTCGGGCGCGGCGGCGCCGTTGCAGGACCCATCGTCGGCGGGCTGCTGCTGGAGGCGGGGCTGCGAATGGGACTGGTTCTGAGCACCGTGGGGCTGTGCGCCCTGGCAGCGGCGCTGGCGCTGGCGCTGGCCCCCAATCCGCGCGAAACCACCTAGCGAGGACGGCGACCATGCAAACCGCGATACCGTGCTTGCTGATGCGAGGCGGCACCTCCAAGGGGCCGTTTTTCAAGGCATCGGATCTGCCGCTGGATGTGGCCACGCGCGACCGTGTGCTGCTCGCCGCCATGGGATCGCCCGATCCACGCCAGATCGACGGCCTGGGCGGGGCGCATCCATTGACCAGCAAGGCCGCGATCATCTCGACCAGCGAGCGATCCGGCGTTGATCTGGAGTTCCTGTTCGCTCAGTTGCAGCCCGACAAGGACATCGTCGATACCACGCCCAACTGCGGCAACATGCTGGCCGCCGTGGTCCCCTTCGCGCTCGAAACCGGTCTGGTGCGCCCTCGCGGCCAGACCAGCACCTTCCGCGTCCTGACCTTGAACACCGACATGGCGTGCGACATCACCGTGCAGACTCCGGGCAATGAGGTCGAATACGACGGCAACGCGCGAATCGATGGCGCTCCCGGCACCGCGGCGCCCATCAAGATCAATTTTCTGGATACCGCGGGCTCCATCTGTGCGAGCCTGCTTCCCACCGGCCGTGCGCGCGACCGGGTCTCGGTCGAGGGCGTCGGGTCGATCGACGTCACCTGCATCGACAACGGCATGCCGCTGGTGCTGCTGCGCGCGACCGATGTGGGACGTACCGGATACGAGAGCGTGGTTCATTTGAATGGTGACGCGGCATTGAAGGCGAAATTGGAGGCGTTGCGCCTGGCGACCGGGCACCTGATGGGTCTGGGCGATGTCACCAGGAAGACCTATCCGAAGATGACGCTGATCGCCCCGCCTCGCCAGGGAGGCAGCCTCTGCACGCGCTCGTTCATTCCGCACGTCTGCCACGACGCCATCGGCGTACTGGCCGCGGTCACTGTCGCAACCGCCTGCGTGCTGGCGGATTCGATCACGCAGGGGATCGCCAAAATCGCGACCGGAAACCCCAGAACGATCTCGGTGGAGCACCCGTCGGGTGAGTTCAGCGTCGAGCTGCAGACCGACCCGGCGCCGCCCCATAACGTGACCAGCGCGGCACTGCTTCGGACCGCGCGCCTGATCATGCGCGGGCAGGTGCTGATTCCGGCCTCCATTTGGAGGGGCGCCCGGTGATCGTCGATTGTCACGGTCACTACACGACGGCGCCGAAAGCCCTCGAGGAGTGGCGCGCCCGACAGATTGCCGGACTGAAGGATCCAGCCCTCGCGCCCAGGGCGTCGGAGCTGCGAATCAGCGACGAGGAGCTGCGCGAATCGATCCACTCCAACCAGCTCAAAAGAATGCGCGAGCGCGGCAGTGACCTGACGATCTTTTCGCCGCGCGCCAGCTTCATGGCGCACCACATCGGCGACTTCAACACCAGCGCGACCTGGGCCGCGATCTGCAACGAACTGTGCGCGCGCGTCGCGGGCCTCTTTCCGGAGCACTTCATCGGCGCGGCGATGCTGCCGCAGTCGCCCGGGGTCGACCCGAGGACGTCGATTCCCGAGCTCGAGAAGTGCGTCAAGCAATACGGATTCGTCGCGATCAACCTCAATCCGGATCCGTCCGGCGGCCACTGGAAGGAGCCGCCCCTGTCGGACCGCCACTGGTATCCGATCTACGAGAAGATGGTCGAGCTCGATGTGCCTGCGATGATCCATGTCAGCACGAGCTGCAACCCGTGCTTTCACACGACCGGGGCGCACTACCTGAATGCGGACACCACTGCGTTCATGCAATGCCTGACGGCGGACCTGTTCAAGGATTTCCCGACGTTGAGATTCGTCATTCCGCACGGCGGCGGGGCGGTGCCCTACCACTGGGGCCGCTTCCGCGGATTGGCCCAGGAACTGGGCAAACCGCTGCTGAACGAGCACCTGCTGCAGAACATCTTCTTCGATACCTGCGTGTATCACCAGCCCGGCATCGATTTGCTGACACGGGTCATCCCGATCGACAATATCCTGTTCGCCTCGGAGATGATCGGGGCGGTGCGGGGCATCGATCCGGAGACGGGCTTCCACTACGACGACACGCGGCGCTATATCGAGGCCGCAGCCGCCCTTTCGCCTGCCGATCGCGCCTGCATCTACGAAGGCAATGCACGCCGGGTTTATCCGCGCCTGGATGCGGCACTGAGGGCAAGAGGGCGCTGAGCGGTGTTCACAGGAGATGGTTCACAGGCGGTGGTTCGCCACCGGCCGCGAGGGCCGGATCCATCGAGGGAGCTTGCCATGATGCCGCTGAACAGCATCGGAATCGTCAAACGCAACATCGTGCGCGCCGAACCTTCCGTTGTCGAGCATCTGGCGCGCTTCGGCGTCGCCACGGTGCACGAAGCGATGGGACGGGTGGGACTGATGAAGCCGTACCTGCGGCCGATCTACCCCGGCGCGCACCTGTGCGGCAGCGCGGTCACGGTGTTGCTGCAACCCGGCGACAACTGGATGCTGCATGTGGCCGCCGAACAGGTGAAGGATGGCGACGTCGTGGTCGCCGCTTGCACGGCTGACAACGAGGACGGCTTCTTCGGCGAGCTGCTGGCGACCTCGTTTCGCGCGCGCGGTGCCCAAGGCCTGGTGATCGATGGCGGCGCGCGCGATATCAGGGAGCTGACCGCGATCAGGTTCCCGGTATTCTGCCGGGCGATCAGCGCCAGGGGAACGGTCAAGGCGACGCTGGGCTCGGTCAATGTACCGGTCGTGTGCGCCGGCGGGCTGGTCAACCCCGGCGACGTTGTCGTGGCCGACGATGATGGCGTGGTGGTTGTTCCCATCGGCGTGGCGCGACAGGTGGCGCAGGCGGCGCAGGCACGCGAAGACACCGAGGCCGAAAAGCGCGCAAAGCTGGCCGCCGGGGTGCTGGGCCTGGATATGTACAGGATGCGCGAGCCGCTCGAGCGTGCCGGCCTCAAATACATCGACTGAGTCGCACTGTCGGACGGTGGTCGATGACTCTTCCCCTCACCGCAGGAAACGGCCGATGGGCCATTTCCCGTCGATAGGATCGACGTGTGATGAAACTGCCTGATAATCCGCTGCAGTGGCGCGTGGGGCTGGTCGGCTACGGCGAAGTCGGAACGATCCTGGCCGAGGATCTGCGCGCCCGGGGCGTTGCAACGGCGATGTACGACCTGAAGCTTGCCACCGATGCGGGCGCCGAACTGCGCGAACACGCGCGCGCGCACGGCGTGTGGATCGAGTCCTCGCACGCGGTCCTGACGGAGCGGGCCGACCTGATCATCTCGGCGGTCACCGCCAGCCAGGCGGTGCCGGTGGCGCAGGCCTGCGCAACCCATCTCGTCAAGGGCAGTGTCTTTCTGGACTTCAACTCCGCCTCGCCAGGCGCCAAGATCCGGGCTGCGCGGATCGTTGAGGATGCCGGCGGACGCTACGTCGAAGGCGCGGTGATGACCTCGGTGCCACCGCATCGGATCCGGGTGCCTTTGCTGCTGGGTGGCCCGCACGCGCAAGAGCTGGCGCCGACGTTGAGCGCGCTGGGATTCAACGTGAGTCGATCGTCGGACAAGCTCGGCGTCGCATCGGCAACCAAGATGTGCCGCAGCGTGATGATCAAGGGCCTGGAGGCGATGGTGATCGAGTGCTACACGGCAGCGCGCGCGTGGGGCATCGAAGATCAGGTCCTGGCGTCCTTGCAGGAAACCTTCCCCGGCATTGCCTGGGACGAGCAGGGCACCTACTTCTTTCAACGCACGATCGAGCATGGTCGACGCCGGGCCGAAGAGATGCTCGAGGCCGCGCACACGGTGCGCGAGGTCGGTCTTGTGCCGTGGTCCGCCAGCGCCACCGCGCAGCGCCAGGCCTGGGTCGCGGACCTGGCCGAGCAGGGCGTGCTCGGCAGCACGGCCGGCGACAAATCGGGGCGACGTGACTGGCGCGTCGAAGCCGACCGGATCCTCGAGCAAGCCCGGCGGCTCCTCGCTTCGGCCGATGCCGAAACGAAGCAACGCTGATCCAGGGACGGTATCGCGGCATGGATCCCGACTGGCTGCCGTTTCATCCCAGTCCTTCGATCCCGACCTTCAAGGTTCCGGCCGGGGCGGTTGACGCGCACTGTCACGTATTCGGCCCGGCGGCCCTTTTCCCGTTCGCTCCCGAGCGCAAATACACGCCTTGCGATGCCTCGTACCAGGACCTGTTTGCTCTGCGCGATCGACTCGGGTTCAGCCGCAACGTGGTGGTGCAAGCGACCTGCCATGGAGCCGACAACCGGGCGATGGTCGACGCGCTCGTGCGCTCGCAGGGGCGGGCGCGCGGGGTGGCGACCGTACGGCGCGACGTGACGTCGCGCGACCTCACGCGGCTGCACGAGGACGGGGTGCGGGGCGTGCGCTTTAACTTCGTCCGCCGCCTGGTCGATTTCACGCCGCGCGACGAGCTGATGGAAATCGCCCAGCGAATCGCGCCGATGGGATGGCACGTCGTCGTCTATTTCGAGGCAGCCGACCTGCCCGAGCTGTGGGATTTCTTCACGGCGCTACCCACCACGGTCGTGGTGGACCACATGGGCCGCCCGGACCTCAGCCAGCCGGTCGACGGGCCTGAATTCGAGCGCTTCGTGCGTCTGCTGCGTGAGCACGACAATATCTGGTCCAAGGTGAGCTGTCCGGAGCGGTTGAGCGTCTCGGGGCCTCCCGCGCTGGACGGCGAGCGCCGCGCCTACCGCGACGTGGTTCCCTTCGCCCGACGCCTGGTCGAGACATTTCCCGACCGCGTGTTGTGGGGTACCGACTGGCCCCACCCCAACCTGAAGCGCCATATGCCCGACGACGGTCTGCTGGTCGACTTCGTACCGCATATTGCAACCACGGAGGAAGGGCGGCGCAAGCTGCTGGTGGACAACCCGATGCGGTTGTACTGGGCCAACTGACATCCGACGGTCAATCGAATGGCGCTGGATAAGCCTTACAGAGACCTGCCCGGCACGACGATCTTCGATGCCGAGCAGGCGCGACTCGGGTATCACTTGAACCAGTTCTGCATGTCGTTGATGAAGCCCGACAACCGCGCGCGCTTCAAGGCGGACGAACGCAAGTACCTGGACGAGTGGCCGATGAGCGAGGAGCAGAAGCAGGCGGTGCTCGCACGCGACATGAATCGCTGCATCGAGCTGGGCGGCAACATCTACTTCCTGTCCAAGCTCGGCGCCACCGACGGACACAGCTTCCAGTACCTGGCCGGGAGCATGACGGGGATGACCGAACAGGAGTACCGCGACATGATGATCCAAGGCGGCCGCTCGCCCGAGGGCAACCGCTACCTCGGTGAAGACGGCGATGCACAACCACACCGCCAGCCCCAGGGACATGCCGGCAAGAGGGGTAGCGCCTGACATGGCCAGGATCACTTCATCGGTCTACACGTCCCACGTACCGGCCATCGGCGCCGCGCTGGATCACGGCAGAGCGCAGGAGCCCTATTGGCAGAGAGTCTTCGCAGGCTACGAGCCGTCCAAGCGATGGATCAAGGAGCAAGCGCCTGACGTGGTCTTCCTGGTTTACAACGACCACGCGACGGCGTTCAGCCTGGACTTGATCCCGACGTTCGCGATCGGGACCGGGGAGCGGTTCATGCCGGCCGACGAAGGCTGGGGCTCGAGGCCCGTGCCGCAGGTCATCGGCCATCCTCGGCTCGCCGCCCATATCGCGCAGTCGGTGATCCAGGACGACTTCGACCTGACCATCGCGAACCGGATGGAGGTCGATCACGGCCTGACGGTGCCGCTGAGCCTGATGTTCGGCCAGCCCGCCGCGTGGCCATGCCGCGTCATACCGCTGGCGGTCAACGTCGTGCTGTACCCCGCGCCGTCCGGACAGCGTTGCTGGAA
>DATBCI010000088.1:0-5912 GCA_036270555.1 Burkholderiaceae bacterium | reverse complement strand
TACCTGAACCTCGTTGCCGACGTCTCAACCGCTTACTTTCAGATCCTTCAGCTCGACGAGCAGATCGAGCAGCAGCAACGCGCGCTCGCGAAAAACGGGCAGATCGTGGTCATCTACGAGACGATGCGCAGCAACGGCCTGATCGCCGAAACCGAGCCGCTGCGCCAGCGGGCGGAGAGCAACCGCCTGACCAAGGATCTGCTGGAGCTGCGCCGATCCCGCGACGTGACGGAAAACGCCCTTGCGACGCTGCTCGGCGTGCCCGCCGGCGAGTTCAAGGTCCCGCCCGGCCGGCTGCAGGACCGCCTGAAGGTACCAGCTGTGCCCGCCGGCCTGCCGCTGGATCTGCTCACCCGCCGGCCTGACGTCGTCGCGGCTGAATTCCGGGTGCTGGAGGCCCACGACCTGATGGGCCAGGCGCGGCTCGCGCAGTTGCCTTCGGTGAGCCTGACCGGCCAGGCAGGAACTGCCAGCTTCGCGCTCTCCGACTTGTTGAAGGGGTTCACTTTCGGGCTGCTGCCGAGCGTCGACCTCCCGGTCTTCAATCCAGGCATCAAGGCCCACGCCAGGACCTCCGAGGCGCAGGTCAAGGTCGCCGAAGAGGGCTACCGCAGCACGGTGATCGCGGCGTTCAAGGAGGTCGAGAATGCGCTGGTCAACCTCGAGGCCCATAAGCAGCAAAAAGAGGAGTTGCGCAAGCAGGTCGATCAACTGCAGGTGGTAGCGGACCAGACCAAGGTGCAGCTCAAGATCGGGGTCGCGTCACAACTCGACGTGTTCGAAAACGAGCGCTCCCTGCTGACCGCTCAGCTCGCGCTGCTGGCCAGCTACGAGCAGGTGCTGTCCGACACGGTCACGCTGTACAAGGCGCTCGGGGGCGGTTGGGCCCAGACCCCGGTGGAGGTCGTGAATGAACGCCACTGAACCGTCGGTGTTCGGCGTAGAAAACGGGCAAGCCAGGCTGACGCCAGGCGCCGGACAGGCGCCAGCGGTTCGTCGGACCGACGTCGTCCTGAGCGTCGTCCTGAAGCCCTTGTCTCGGCCCGAGCTGGGCGACATCCACGTCGACGGCCCCGTGTTTGCCGTTGGAAGGCTCGAGCAGCCCTTCGCGTCCTACGGCAGCGACATACTCCCGATGCTGTCGCGGCGGCACGCGCGCATCGTCCACGAGGGTGGTTTCCTCTACCTCGCGGACCTGGGGAGCAAGAACGGGACGACGCTCAACCGCGTCGCGGTCGGCCAGGCGCCCTGCCAACTGCGCAACGGTGACGAGATCTGCTTCGGTGGCGCGCTGTCGTATCGCGTGCAGATCACTTCTCAGGCGCTTGAATTCCGGGCGGAACGGGGCCTGACGCTGACGCTGACCCACGAATCGAGCGACTCGGGTCTCGCCCCGATCGTCATCACAAAATTCCCGTTCCTCGTCGGCAAGGCCCATCCGACCTTCTTTCGCTACAAGAACGATAACGGACACGGTCGCGAACGCAGCTACCTGTCACGGCGCCACGCGTACATCTTTCAGAAGGGTGGCCAAGCCTACATCGAGGACCTCGCCAGTGGAAACGGCACCTTCGTCGATGGCCTGCGACTGGAGGAGCACGCCGTACCGCTGCACGAAGGTGCCGTGGTCGCTTTCGGCGGCAAGCACTTCGTCTACCGGGTGAGCCTCGCCTCCCCTGCGATCGCCGAAGGCATGCCCGCCGAGGCGCCTGCGAGCAACCTGACCAGGTTCGTAGCCGCCCCGACCTCATTCCTCGAAATCTTTTGCGTCGGCGACGAGCCGCAAGACGACGTCGAGGCGGCCGACTCGGCGCCTCCCGGTGCCGGCGCCAGGGAGCCGGCGGTCAAGCGCCGCCCGCGCGACCGCGCGATGCTGCTGTGGTCCGAGCTCAAGGAGCTGGCGGTCAAGCGCCGCCCGCGCGGCCGCGCGATGCTGCTGTTGTCCGAGCTCGCTTCGCTCCTTGCCAGCGACGATCCCGATAGCGCGCGGCGCAGGTGGCGGAAGGCTGCAGCCGTTGCGGGCATCCTGGGTGCGCTCGTCCTGACGGCGTATTTCTGGAGTGGATCCGAGCGCGACCTGAAGGACGCGTTCGCGCGCGGCGAGTATGCGCGCGCGGCCGAGCTGGCCAGTCGACTCCTCGACAAGCGCCCGGATGACGTCGACCTGAAGGCGCGCGTCACCGAGGCGGCCCTGAAGGCGAATGTGCCCGCGTGGATTGCGAAGGTGCGGACCCGCGACTTCGACGCAGCCAAGGGCGTTCTCGCGGGCATGTCCGGGCTTGCCACGCGCGACGCCGACCTGCGGCACCTGATCGACGAGCTTCAGTGGCTGGGCGACCTCGAGCGCCTGGTCAGCGCTCGTGGCGGCCCCGAAGCGCCGATCCGCATCTATGCGGACGAAGACAGCATCGCGCGCGTTGTCGGGCGCTGGAATGACGACACTGGCGAGCATCAGCGCGTACTGGTGCGAATCGCGTCCTATGTGCCGCAGTTCGACGGCTGGTATGGCGAAGCGCTCAGCCATCTGCGCAGGTTGCAGAGCGGATCGACCGTGTTGCTGCCGGTCATCGAGCGAGTCAAGGCCGACATCGCCACCGAGCTGGGCAAAGACGATCCGGATGCGCTGGAACCTGTGCTGAGGGAAACGGCGGAAAAGTACCCCGGCCTGGGCGGGATGGACAGCGTGCGCCGGGACCTGGCGCGCTACATCGAGATCCGACGGGAGGCACGCACCGGCGCGTCGGGACGGCTTTTCGCTTTGCTGCGAAAGGCGCGCTTCGGCACCCCGCCGTTCGAACAGAGCCTGCGCGCGCTGACTGAAAATGGGCAGCTGCCTTCCGCCGATTTGCTCCAGCAGTACGCAGCGGCGACGCAAGCCTGGAAGGACGGCAACGCCGACGAGGCGTTCGCCGGGTTGCAGAAGATGGCGGGCGGTCCCTGGGGCGACGCTGCCGCGCGGGAGCTGGAGCGCCGGCGAGGCGTTGCGGCACGGTTCGGCGCGCTGCAGGAGTCGCGCAATGCAAGTGGCTTCGTCGATCAACTGCTGGCTTTCCGGGAGTCGCTCGACGCCGACGAAGACGGCTACTTCCTGCGCGCTATTGCGGCCGATCTGAACCTGCAAAGGGACCAGGTGATCGCGCGGGCGCAGGACGCGATGAATCGGGCCCGCACCTTGTGGCAGGAGTATCGCAGCAACGGCGCTATCGACGCCCCGCTGCGAATCGAAACCCCGATTTCCGAGCAGTTCCGGACCCGCGCTCGCCTGCTGGCGGACGCGAACCGGTTTGCGCAGCAGGCCGCCTTGATCTACTCGCAAGTCGACGCGGCTGGGGGAGGGCGGTGGACCGCGATGCGCGGCGAGATCGAATCGGAAGCACGTCAGCAGCGCAGCGCGCTGCTTGATCTGAGCAACGTGCTCGAGCCGGGGGTGCTCAAGGCCAAGCTGGCGTTGTTGGGAGAAGCGAGCGGATGAAGCGCGCAAACCTCCTCGTCCCGCTGGCCGATGCTCTGGGCGATCACAGCAGCGAGGGCATCGCCATTCTGACCGCGGAACCCTGGCGCGCTCTGCACGCCCTCGTCTACACGATGGTCGCGCTGGTGCTGGCCGGCTTGGCGTGGTCGTTCTTCGGGCGTGCCGACGTGACCGTGACGGAACAGGGCGCGCTGGTGCCCGCCTCCGAGATCAGGCGCTTCTATGCGCCCGTCGATGGCGAACTGGTCAATCTCTATGTGACGGAAGGAGCAGCTGTCTCGAAGGGCGACGTGCTGGCCCGGCTCAACGCCAGGGGTGCCATCGAAGCGGCCAGCAACGCCACGCGGACGCAGCTGAACCGGGACAACGCCGAGCGGGATTGGCGCCTATGGCCCGAAAGGAAGGCGCTGCTGGAGCGAAAGGCTGCGAACCTCAGGCTGCAGATGCAGGACGAGGAGCAGGCCCACCAGAGGCGCAGCGCGCTGGGGACCGCCAAACTGGTGGAAGAACAGGACGCGCAACTGGCCGAGGCCCGCACCAATGTCGCGGACGCCGCGCGGGCGCGGGACGCAGCCCAGCTCGAGGCCGAGAAGTACGAGCGGGTCTTCGCGAGTCCCGGCGGTGGCGGCGTGTCGCAGCTTCAAGTCGAGAGCAAGAAAAATGCAAGGCGAGCCGCCGAGAATGCCTATCGCGTCGCGCAATCGAAGCTCAGACAATTGGAGGCCCGCCAGAAAGTGGATATGGTGGATGCCCAAAACGCGCTCGTGCGCAGCGGGGAGCAGCTCGACACGCTGAGGCTGCAGTACGACGCGGCAACAAAGGAGATCGACGATACGGAGAAGAAGCTTCGTCTGCAGCTCGACACCGCCCGCGCCGAGGCCGAGGCCGCATCCCGAATCAGCTTTGAAAACATCGACAAGGACAATTTTCTCCTGATCGTCGCCCCTGCCTCGGGGGTCATCACCGACCTGACGTCCACCCAGCCCGGCGACAAGGTCCTGGCCAATACCCCGCTGGGCGGAATCGTTCCCAGCGGTGCCCGCCCGATCGTCAAGACCGAGATCGTCGAGAGCGACCGCGCCTTCCTGCATGAAGGGCTGCCGGTCAAGGTCAAGTTCGACGCATTCCCGTACCAGCGCTACGGGGTCATCAATGGCACGCTGGAATACGTCTCGCCAGCCACCAAGCCGTCGCCGCAGAGCAAGCAGCCGGTGTACGAGGCACGGGTATCGCTGGAGCGCGATAGCTACCAGGTCGCAGGGGTGAAGTATCCGCTGCGATACGGGATGACAGCTGCGGCCGAGATCGTCGTTCGTGAACGGCGGCTGATCGACCTGGCTCTGGACCCGTTCCGGCAGGTCGGCGGATAAGCGAGCCGCTCGGCCCCCGATTTGTCTTCGACTTCGAGGCAGCCAATCCGATGACAACTATCGTAAAGATCGATGGCCACAGCATCGACCTCGCGGAGTTCATGCGGACCTTGAAGCTGAGCGGCCAGTACCAGGGACTTCTCGAGCAGTTCGTCCGGGATCGACTGGCCGCGCTGGGTGCAAAGAAAGCCGGCATCCAGTTGACGGAGGCGGAAATCCAGGAACGCGCCGACCAGTTTCGCCGGGTGCGGGGCCTGCACCGCGCGTCCGACACGAACAAGTACCTCGACGCGATGCGTGTCAGCCTGGACGAGTTCGAGGCATTCATCACCGACAGCCTGTATCAGGAAAAGATGCTGAGCAAGGTCTGCAACGACCAGGCGGTACAGGGGTATTTCAAGTTGAACTCGCCCAGGTTCGACAGCATCGAGGTGAGCCATATCGTTCTGGATTCCGAGGGCAAGGCCAAGGAGATGATCGCAGTGCTGCGCGGCGACCCCGACCACTTCGAGCAGATGGCGCGCGAGCATTCGATCGCCGACACGCGGGAGCGAGGCGGCCTGATCGGCAAGGTGCTGCGAGGATCGCTCCGGTCCGACGTCGAGGCCAAGGTATTCAATGCCGCCGCCGGCGCTCTGCTCGGACCTTTCGCGTCGGGGGATCGAACGACTTTCGAGATCTTCCGGGTGAACGCGAAGCACCCGGCCCGGCTCGACGACGACACCGCCACCGAGGTGCGCCGGTTGTTGCGCGAAGAGTGGTTGCGGGCCAGGGCGCAGGAACACGCGATCGAAGCCACCTAGCGCCAGGACGGCTGCCTCCATGGACACCCAAGAAGCCCGGTCGCACGTCGAGTTCCTGGCGTCCGTCGACCTGCTTTCCGCGCTGACGCGCATCGACATCGATCGCCTGGCCCAAAGCGCGCAGTCGCGGCTGCTGGAGTTCGGCGACACCGTGTGCACCGCAGGCGAGGCGGCCGAGGGCCTGTTTATCGTCAAATCCGGCTCGATCCGGGTGTTCGCTGCGGACGGGGCAAAGGAAACCAGCCTGGGCGTGCGCCAGGCGGGGGA
>DATBCI010000087.1:0-2506 GCA_036270555.1 Burkholderiaceae bacterium | reverse complement strand
CCGGCGCCAGGGGCGTTCGACAACTACGAGTGATGTTCATGCAGCGCAAATTACCGTCAGCCGGCCCGCTTTTGGCGCGATCTGCTTTGGCCTTCCCGCACTCTGCTCTGGCATTCCAGCTGGCGTGCGGCGTAGTGGCCGCCGCGCTGTGCGCGCCGACGTCGGTGTGGGCCGTGCCACAGCCGCTGGACCGGATCGTCGCGGTGGTCAACGACGAGGTGATCACGTCCCTGGAGCTGGATCGGCGCGTCAATGTGGCCGAGAGTCAACTGAATCGGGAGCACATTGCACTGCCACCACCCGATGTGCTCAGGAAGCAGGTGCTGGAGCGGTTGATCCTGGATAGCGCGCAGTTGCAACTGGCTCACGAAGGCGGGGTGCGCGTCGATGATGTGTCCGTCAATTCGGCCATTGCGCGGATGGCCGACGTCAATCACATGACACTGCAGGAACTGCGAGCTCAGGTCGAGCACGACACCGGCGACTTCAACGCGTTCCGCGAGGACATGCGCAACGAGATCACGATGGTGCGCGTGCGCGACCACGAGGTCGAGTCGAAGATCCAGGTGTCGGAGGGAGAGGTCGACAATCTGCTGGCGGAACAGAAGGCCGGTGCGGTCGAAAAGGTCGAATACGATGTCGCGCAGATCCTGCTCGAGCTGCCGGAGATCGCTTCGCCCGAGCGGGTCGAGGCGGCTCGCAAACGTGCCGAGGGCCTGGCTGACCAGGCCAGGGGCGGGGCCGACTTCGCGCAACTCGCCGCCAGCTATTCCAGCGCGCCGGAAGCGCTGCAGGGCGGGGACCTGGGTTGGCGCACTGCCGAGCGGATGCCGAGCATGTTCCTGGACGCGGTCAAGGATTTAAAGCCGGGGCAGATCGCGCCCTTGGTCCACAGTCCGATCGGCTTCCACATTCTGAAGCTGATCGATCGCCGCTCCGCGGTGCCCAGCAAGTTGTCCACCGGCCCGGTCGACCAGACCCACGTCCGGCATATTCTGCTGCGTGTCACCGATGCCATGCCCGAGGCCGAGGTCAAGCGACGGTTGTCGGACCTGCGCGAACGGGTGCTGAAGGGCGGTCAGGATTTGGGTCAATTGGCGCGTTTGTATTCGGTTGATCCCAGCAGCACGCGGGGCGGTGACCTCGGCTGGCTGTACCCGGGCGACACGGTGCCCGAATTCGAGCGCGCGATGAACGCGCTGCAGGTCAAGGAAATCAGTGAGCCGGTGAAGACATCGTTCGGCTGGCATCTGATTCAAGTGCTCGAGCGCAAGACCGAGCAGGCTTCGGCCGATCGGAACCGGATCACCGCCCGCCAGATGTTGCGCGATCGCAAGCTGGAAGAAGCCATGCAGGAATGGCTGCGCCAGCTGCGCGATCGCACCTATGTCGAATACCGGCTGGATGCTCCGTGAGCATGGCGACGGCGTCGCTGCACCCTGGCGCAGTCGGGTCGGATAAGGTGTCGGATGCGTCGGATGTGAAGCTGGATGGGTCGCCGATTGCGATAACGAGCGGTGAGCCGGCGGGTATCGGACCCGAGATTGCGCTGCGCGCCGCGACCGCCTATGCGGGCGCATCGGTCGTGCTCGGCGATGCGAGCCTGCTCGAGCAAACGGCGCGCCGTATCGGCTTGCCATGGCCGTTGGCGCGCTCGTCGATCCACCACGAGCCACTGTCTCAACCGGTCACGCCGGGCCGGCCCCGCGCGGAGAACGCGGGCTACGTGCTGCGACTGCTGGATCGCGCGGTACTCGGTTGCCAGCGCGGTGAGTTTGGAGCGATCGCGACGGCGCCGGTGCACAAGGCGGTGATCAACGAGGCTGGCATTGCCTTCAGCGGCCACACCGAGTATCTGGCCGAGGCCACTCGCGCCAGTCGCGTGGTCATGATGCTGGTCGGAGGAGGGCTGCGAGTGGCTCTGGCGACCACGCACCTGCCGTTGGCGAACGTCCCGACCGCGATCACCCGCGAATCGCTGGCCGGGATACTCGACGTGCTGGACCGCGAGCTGAGGAGGCGGTTTGTGATCGAGCGGCCCCACATCGCCGTCGCGGGTCTGAACCCTCACGCGGGCGAGTCGGGATTTCTGGGCCGGGAGGAGATCGAGGTCATCGCTCCGGCGGTGGCTGCAGCGCGCCAGCGAGGAATTGATGCCGACGGCCCTTGGCCTGCCGACACGCTGTTTGTGCCGGCGCGCGCGAACGGTGTCGATGCAATCCTCGCGATGTATCACGACCAGGGTCTGGCGCCGCTGAAGTACGCGAGCTTCGGACACGCCGTCAACGTCACGCTCGGCCTGCCGCTGGTGCGAACGTCGGTGGATCATGGAACCGCATTCGATCTGGCGGGGACCGGCCGCGCCGATTCCAGCAGCATGTTGGCGGCGATCGAGTTGGCCGCCGCCCTCGCCGCGAATCGGGTCGAAGCAGGGATCTCCCCTCTGCCGCAAATGGGACCGGGGGAATCGGGCGACGCCATGGCTCCCCTCTCCCGCGTGCGGGAG
>DATBCI010000086.1:0-2523 GCA_036270555.1 Burkholderiaceae bacterium | reverse complement strand
CGTGGGCCTGAACATCGAGTTGCCGCATGAACAGTGCGGCAACGCCTACCAGAACATCTCGCTCAGGTTCCGTCACTTTTTCGCGCGCAAGGTGTCGTTCGTAAAGTACGCGGCCGCCTACGTGGTGATGCCCGGCGGATTTGGAACGCTGGACGAGCTGAGCGAGGCGCTTACGCTGATCCAGACGAAAACCGGCCGCCGAATCCCGATCGTGCTGGTCGATGCCGCATTCTGGCAGGGGCTGCTGGACTGGATGCGCGACCGGCTCCTGCCCGATGGGATGATCGACGAGCAGGACATGGGCTTGATGCAGGTCGTGGAGAGCGCCGATCAGGTGGTCGACGCGATCTTCGATTTCTACGAAGCACGCGGATTCTTGCAGACAGCGGCCGAGCGCGAGCAGCTGTTGTATTTGTAAACGCCCGCCGTGGCGCCCCCAGGGGCAAAGGCGGACGGCTTGCCCTCCGAGGCCCGAAGGGCGAAGGAGGGCGCCGGCACGTACAATACGGCCATGGGCTGGTTCGATTCGCTGGGCGATTTCAAGCTTGCCGCGGTGCAAGGACTGAGTCGGTGCGCCGTCCAGGTGTGCGCCGCCGCCGCCGCGCTGCTGGCGGGCCCCGGCTATGGCGCCGACGATTTCCCGCCGCCCATGGACACCAAGTCCGACCCGGCGCGGCCGGCCGAAGATCAGCCGCCATCAGCCTTCGGCGTGCCGGTGCCGTATTGGACCCATCCGCTCGACGATCCGTTGGCCCCCAGGCCCCACAAGGATGTGCAGATCGAGCAAAAGCACGTGGGGCGGCGCGTTTCCGAGCTCATCGTGACCCCGGCCGGGTTCACGTATCACTATTCGATCACTCACCTGGATGACCAGGATCCGGGAACCACACCGCTGCAGCCGCACCCGGAGTTGTCGGTACCCCGCCTCTTCCGGTTCGACTTCTAACGCTTCCCATAGCGCGCCATGGCTGTATTCACCGCGCTGACGCGTGATGAAATCCTTGCGCTGCTCTGCGGCTACGCGGTCGGGGATCTGGTCGAATTCGAGGGCATCGCGTCGGGGATCGAGAACTCGAATTTCTTCCTGACCACCAGCCACGGGCGCTTCGTGCTGACGCTGTTCGAGCGGTTGGATGTCGAGCACCTGCCCTTCTATCTTGGCTTGATGAAGCATCTGGCGCAGCGCGGTTTGCCGGTGCCCGAGCCTGCCGCCACCCTCCAGGGCGACCTGATGAGCCAAGTGCGTGGCAAGCCGGCGACGATCGTCAGCCGGCTGCCGGGGCGCGCGGTGGTCCATCCAACGCCGGAGCAGTGCACCCAGGTCGGGCAATTTCTTGCGAGCATGCATCAGCAAGCGAGCGACTTCCCGCTGTTCCAGCCGAACCAGCGCGGCATCGGATGGTGGAAGAGCGCGCTGCCCAAGCTCGAGCCGCTGATTCCGGACGACCAGTTCCAGGAATTGGCCGAAGAGGTGATTTTCCAGGACAGCTTCGTGCGCAGCCCACGCTTCGAGCAGCTGCCCGCTGGACCCGTCCACGCCGATCTGTTCCGCGATAACGTGCTGTTCGATGGTGATCACATCGGCGGGGTGATCGACTTCTACTTCGCAGCCTGCACGGCCTGGTTGTTCGATCTGGCGGTTACCGTCAACGACTGGTGCGCCGATCCGGACAGCGGCGAGTTCGATCCGCAGCGGGCCCGGGCGATGCTGCAGGCTTATCACAACGTCCGCCCACTGACCGATGTGGAGCACCGGGCCTGGCGAACGGCGTTGCGGGCGGCGGCGCTGCGATTCTGGATCTCGCGCCTGTACGACTTGCACCTGCCACGCCCGGCGGCGCTGCTGCAGCCTCACGACCCTTCCCGCTTCGAGCAGATGCTGCGCTTGCGGATCCGCCAAACCAACCTGCCCTGGGTGTGAGCATGAGGATCAAGGTGCTGGCCGCCCGCAACGGGTTGATCTGGATCCGCGACGGCTGGCGGCTGTTCGGCCGCCACCCGCTGTCGCTGGCGGGATCGGTTGCAGCCGGCCTGCTGATGCTGTGGCTGCCGTCGACCATCCCTTGGGTGGGGCCGGCCATCGGCGCGGTCGTGGCGCCGATCGTGTCGCTCGGACTGATTGCGTCCTGCCGCGCGGCGGACGCGGGCCGCATCCCGAGCGTTGCGGTGTACGCCGACGGCCTGCGCGATTCGCAGACGCGACGCCAGTTGCTCGTGCTGGGGGCCATCAACGCGTCGATCGTGCTGCTGCTGGTCGCAATTGTGCAGGCCACCGGCATGGACGACGCGATCAAGGTCGTCTCAGGACCGGATCAGCAGCCCCAGTTCGAGACCAACCCCGCACTGCTTGCAGCGCGCATCGCCTTGTCGGTGCCGCTGCTGATGGCCATGTGGCTGGCGCCGCCGCTGGTGGGCTGGCGGCATCTGCCGGCGCTGAAGGCGATGTTCTACAGCTTCTTCGCCTGCTGGCGAAATCGCTGGCCGCTGCTGGCCTTCATCGGCGGTGTTGTGGCCGCCGGTTCG
>DATBCI010000085.1:0-2889 GCA_036270555.1 Burkholderiaceae bacterium | reverse complement strand
GACCGGCACCGATTCATGCGGCGGGTTCGGCACCCCCATCAGGAACTGCTGCAGCCGAGCTTGCACGTCCGCGGTCTGCTGCTCCAACTGTTTGACTTCGTCAGGAATGCGCGCGGCCTCCGCCATCACGTCCGCGGCATCCTCGCCGCGTGACTTCAGCTGTCCGATCTGCTTGGACAGCGCATTGCGCAGCCCTTGCAGCTCCTCGGTGCGGGTCTGGACCGATTTGTGCTCCGCCTCAAGCCGCTCGAATGCGGCCACATCCAGCTCGAATCCGCGCGTGCGCAGGCGCGCGGCCATGCCGGCCGGGTCCTTTCTGAGCGAGGCGATGTCAAGCATCCTCTTTCCTGTTGGTTTCGTTCAGGCGCCGCAACTCATCCATCCGCTGCGCGATCTTCGCCTCCAGCCCCCGGTCGGTCGGACGATACCAGCCCGGCGAGCGCACGCCCTCGGGCAGATAGGTTTCACCTGGCGCGAACGCATCCGGTTCGTCGTGCGCGTAGCGGTAGTCGCGGCCGTAACCCAAGTTCTTCATCAAGCGGGTCGGTGCATTGCGCAGGTGCAACGGCACTGGACGTGTGCCGTCGCGCCCGACGAATTCGCGCACCTCGCCGAACGCGGCGTACACGGCGTTCGATTTCGGCGCGAGCGCCAGGTAAACGATGGCCTGCGCCAGCGCCAGCTCGCCTTCGGGCGAGCCCAGGCGCTCGTAGGCCTGCGCCGCATCCAGCACCAGTGTCAGCGCGCGCGGATCGGCCAACCCGATGTCTTCGCTCGCCATCCGAATCGCCCGGCGCGCGATGTACAGCGGATCGGTTCCACCGTCGAGCATCCGCACCATCCAGTAGAGCGAAGCATCCGGGTCGGAGCCGCGCACCGCTTTGTGCAGCGCGGAGATTTGGTCGTAGAAGTTTTCGCCCCCCTTGTCGAAGCGGCGCAGCGTCGCCGGCAGGGTCGCACGCAGGAAGGCCACATCGATCGCGCTTTCCGAACGCTTGGACGCCTCGCAAACGACTTCCAGGGCGTTGAGCAGGCGGCGCGCATCGCCGTCGGCCAGTTCGATCAACATCTGGCGGGCACCGGCTTCGATCGGCACATCGTTCAAGTAGTCGCGCCGTGCCCGCTCCAGCAACTGGCCCAGTTCCTCGCCGCTCAGCGGCTCCAGCACGTACACGGAGGCCCTCGACAGCAGAGCCCCCACCACTTCAAAAGACGGATTTTCCGTGGTGGCGCCGACGAAAACGAACAGGCCCGATTCCACATGCGGCAAAAAAGCGTCCTGCTGCGCCTTGTTGAAGCGGTGCACCTCGTCCACGAACACGACGGTGGGCTTTGCGCTGCGCGCCAGCGTTACCTGGGCACGTTCCACCGCGTCGCGGATGTCCTTCACGCCACCGAGGACCGCTGAGATCGCGATGAACTCCAGCCCGAACGCATCGGCCATCAGCCGCGCCAGTGTGGTCTTGCCGACTCCCGGCGGGCCCCACAGGATCATCGAGTGCGGCTGGCGCGACTCGAACGCGATTCGCAATGGCCTGCCGGGGCCCAGCAGATGCGCCTGCCCGATCACCTCGGTGAAATGGCGCGGCCGCATCCGCTCGGCCAGTGGCGCCGGGGCGGGCTTACCCGCCCTGGCGCCACTGGCCTCAGAAGCGCGTAGCGCGAAGGAGGGCTGCTCGCTACCCTCGCCGTCAAACAGATCGTTCACTGATCTTCCAGCACGTCCGCGCCCTTGGGCGGATCGAAGTGGAATTGTGCGGCATCGATCCTGGCGTTGCGCTGCACTCCGGAAAATCGCAGCTCGGTGGTTTGCCCGAAGCTGTCGGCCAGTTCCATCGCAACCGGCAGACCGTCGCGAAAGCCGATCCGGATCTTGTCGAACGAGGCATCCTGCGAGCGAGGCTTGGCCACGATCCATTGGACGCCGTCGCGTTCGCCGTCGTTGTTGACCTGGAAGTCGCGCTCGAAATCATTGGAGCCGAACAGGATCGAGGCCGGCGAAGCCGGGATCGCGCCCTTGAGCTTCTTGACCGTGACCTGGTTCAAGTCCGGGTCGTACACATACAGCTTGGAGCCGTCGCTGACGATCGTCTGCTGGTACGGCTTCGCCGTGATCCACCGGAACTTCCCCGGCCGCGAAAACGCAAAGGACCCCTCGCTCCCCTGGCGGGCGCGCGAGGTGGAGTCCTTGCCGCCCGCCGGCTTGCCCGCCGTTTGCGAGAAATCGCCGCGCGCGCTGCTGGTCTGCGACAGGAATTCGTGCAATTGCTGGAGCGAATCGGCGTACGCGACCGGTACGCTGCAGGCGAGTAGAACTGCCGCAAAGCAACGAAGCAGCGTCACGCCTCGCCCCTGGCGGGCACCAGGATCTCGCGGTTGCCGTTCGATTGCATCGCGGACACCAGCCCGGCCCGCTCCATGTCCTCCAGCAGCCGCGCCGCCCGGTTGTAGCCGATCCTGAGATGCCGTTGCACCAGCGAGATCGAAGCGCGCCGGTTGCGCACGACGATCTCGACGGCCTGGTCGTACAACGGATCGGCCTCGCCGGTGGCTGCTCCGCCCGCCTCGGCGGCCGCCGCCAGCTCTTCCGGCGCATCCAGAATCCCGTCGACGTAGTTCGGGGTACCGACCGACTTGAGCCACTCGACGACCCGGTGCACCTCGGCGTCCGACACGAATGCTCCGTGCACCCGCGTCGGGAAGCCGGCCCCGGCCGGCATGTACAGCATGTCGCCCTGGCCCAGCAGTGCTTCGGCTCCCATCTGGTCCAGGATCGTGCGCGAATCGACACGGCTGGACACCTGGAACGCGATGCGGGTCGGGATGTTGGCCTTGATCAGGCCCGTGATCACGTCCACCGAAGGGCGCTGAGTGGCCAGGATCAGGTGC
>DATBCI010000084.1:0-3541 GCA_036270555.1 Burkholderiaceae bacterium | reverse complement strand
TTGATCCTGAAGGCATGGCGCACCGCGCACACCGACAACGACCTGACCGTGTACGACGAGCGCAGCGGCACGCTGTGGGCCGGCGACCTGCTGTTTGCCGGAAGAATCCCGTCGCTCGACGGCAATCTGGTCGGTTGGCTTGCTGCTACCGATGAGCTCGAACGGATGAACCCGCGCCGGGTCATTCCTGGCCACGGACCCTCCGACGACTGGCGTGCCGCGGTGGCGGCGCAGCGCCGCTACCTTAACGCGCTGGCGAACGGAACGCGCGCGGAGATCCGGGCGCACCGCACGATGGCCCAGGCGATGCAGGAGGTCGCCGGCGAGGAACGCGACCGGTGGTTGTTGTTTGACGCGTATCATCGGCGCAACATCGCCGCGGCTTACGCCGAGCTCGAATGGGAGGATTAGCAACCATTCGAGACTCATCGCCGCGCAGGGAGAAGCACGATGAACAAGCGATCCGGTTGGGCTGCCGCGCTGCTGGTGGCCCCGCTGTTGACTCTGCTGGCCGCAACGGCGGCCCGTTCGCAAGAAAGCGAAACCGACACGTGGCGCAAGGTGCGCGAGGCGCAATTCGCCGGTCGCAGCTTCGAGCAGGGAGCCGATCAGGTGGTCGCCCTGGAGGCGCCGATCCGCGCGGAGGACGCCGCGGTGGTGCCGATCCTGATCCGTGCCGTGCAGCCGCAGCAGCCCGATCGCTGGATTCACAAGATCTACCTGGTGATCGACAAGAACCCCTCGCCGATGGGCGCCGTGTTTACGCTGTCGCCCGAAAGCGGACGCGCCGACATCGAGACCCGGATACGCATCGAGGACTACACCTGGGTGCGCGCGATTGCCGAGATGCAGGACGGCAAGCTGTACATGGCCATGAGGTACGTCAAGGCGGCGGGCGGCTGTTCGGCGCCGGCCGGCAAGGACCTGGAAGCCGCCATGGCCCGCCTGGGCAAGATCAAGTTCCGTACGGAAGGCGACGTGCAACTGAACCAGCCCAACCTGGCCGAGCTGATGATCAGCCACCCGAACGTATCGGGGCTGGCGATGGACCAGGTCACGCGCCTGTACGCGCCCGCGCGTTTCGTTCGAACCGTGCAGGTCAGCTATGCCGGCAAGACCGTGATGAGCGCCGACGTCGACTTCACCATCAGCGAGAACCCGAACTTCCGTTTCTACTTCGTCCCGCGCGGCAACGGCGACCTGAAGGCAGAAGTGGTGGACTCGGACAACGCGACCTTCGAAAGCTCGCTCGCGATTCGCACCGCGCTCGCGCGCGGGTCCTGATGGCGATGCGACCTGTCCCGCCGGGCTACTTGGGCACGTTGCACAATTTCTTGGCGTCGGCCTCGACCTCGCGATAGCGCTTGGCCTTTGCCCGCTCTTCGTCGCTGTCGCGGAAGATCCCCATGCCTTCCCCCGGCATGGTCTGGTAGCGCGCGATCGTCGAGGCATCGACGAACTCGTCGTACGTGTACTTCTGTGCGATCGAGTCGAGCGCACACGAGCATTTGTAGACAAACACGCTCGATCCGCCGTTGCGATACATGCACTCGAGTACAAATTGCACGCGGTCGGCCGTCGGGTAGTCATAGGCGTACGCCAGCGGAGCGGACCCGGCGGCCAGTACGAATACGCCAGCGGCTATTGAAACACGCATCGACATGAAAGGATTCTCCCAGGAAGGGCTGGCAGCCGGGCAGCGCTCATCGTGCCGGCGCTTGCCGCGCAGCGGGCAGATTATTGCTCACTTGGAGCCGCCGACGTTTAGAAGGCATGTTACGGCCGTGCTGGCGTCGGCCTTTCTTTCAGTGGGAGCCACCGCCACGGCGGCGGGCGACTACGGCGCGTTGGATCAGGTCGCACCCGGCGTTTACGTGCAACGAGGCGCAGACGAGGCCCCCTCGATGGCCAACCGCGGCGCGGTCGCCAACCTGGGTGTGCTGGTTGGGCGCAGCGGCGTGATCGTGGTGAACACCGGCAGCAGCACCGAGCAGGCGGCCGCGCTGCTGGCTGCCGTGGCGCGCATCACGGACCAGCCTGTGGTGCTGGCGATCAACACGCAGGCCAGCCCGGACCAGGTTCTTGGCAACTCGGCATTCACCTGGCGCGGCATCCCGATTCTGGCACACCGCGATACGGAAGCTTTCATGCGGGCCCACTGCGACGCCTGTGTGGCTGATGTGAAATCCAAAGCGGACACCGATGCGTTGGAGGCGACCCGGGTGGCATGGCCGACGCGCCTGATCGACGGCAGCTTGACACTCAGCGCCGGCGGCCGCGCGATCCGGATCCTGTACTTCGGCTGGACCGAGCAGCCCGGGTCGATCGCAGTGCTGGATGTTGACTCAGGAGTCCTTTTTACCGGAGATCTGGCCACCTCGGGCGTGGTTCCGCAGACCCAGCTCGGCCAACTCCCGAACTGGATCGGCGCACTGCGCGAGTTGCAGGCCCTGAACCCGGCGACCGTGGTGCCAGGGCACGGGCCTGCGGGTCGGGGAACCGTGTTGGCTTCGATGTCGGAGTATTTGCAGTCGCTGCTGGATCAGACGCGCGCCGCCTATCAGCGCGGCGACGGCTTGATGGAAACGGTTGATCGCCTGCAGCTACCGCAGTTCCGCACGTGGGCCCTGTACGAGGCCAACCACCGGCGTAACGTGCACTTCACCTACCTGCAGGTCGAGGAGGAGGATTTGAAGAAATAGCTTAGCGCGGGAGAGGGGCCGGGGGTGAGGGGTGCATCGTGCCGATCGTCAAGGGCCCGGCATGGCATTGGGTTCGGACGTCACGGCCGCACGGCTCCGGGTGAAGGTCGCGTGACAGGCAGATTCGCACTTCCTCGAACTGTGAGCCGCGGCAACGCACGGCGAGCGACCGCCGCGGCATCGATGGGTTGGCTTTCGTGAAGGAGTTCAGAATCTGCGAGGCCGTCATCTGGCGCGGCGCGGCGCCGTCGAACTCGTCTGGAATCGTCAGTCGCCCGACCGCGCGGATCATCGCCTGGAAATAATCATGCGGCGCAAGCCCGCTGCAGGTGCCGTGCACGACCCATTCGTGGCGGATCAACCGCTCGTCGGGCATCA
This sequence comes from Burkholderiaceae bacterium, assembly GCA_036270555.1. GTDB lineage: Bacteria > Pseudomonadota > Gammaproteobacteria > Burkholderiales > Burkholderiaceae_F > VBCK01. The sequence goes on along the minus strand of DATBCI010000084.1, from coordinate 461 downwards.
CCGAGTTGGCGCGCTCCAGCGTTTCCCGGTCAAGCGGGTCGGCGGCACTGCAATGCTCGGGGCCGCCACCGCCGGTGTACTGCGGCCACAGGCCATGCACCACGAAGCCGCGCCGCAAGCCGCACTCCGCATGATCGGACGGGTGCGACGCGCAGAAGGTCGGCGCCCATGACAGCGCCAGCACAAAGTAGTCGAACGATCCGGGTTGTCCGGATTCGTACACGGCATAGGCCGGCGCCAGCAGGCAGAGCAGCACGCCGGCGATGCACCCGGCGCCGAGCGTGCGCATGGGCTTCACTTCGCGGTCTCCACCGGCGCCACGGTGTCGACGCCCAGAAGCTTGTGCACCTTGGTCGACGTGGTGGTGTATTGCAGGTGGATCGGCTTGTTGGGGAACACGTAGCGGGCCGCGCCAAACGCCGCCAGCGCGGCCTCGTGAAAGCCCGACAGGATCAGCTTCT
>DATBCI010000083.1:0-3048 GCA_036270555.1 Burkholderiaceae bacterium | reverse complement strand
GCGGCAGCCACGATAAACTGGATGGTTACCTCTTTATCGCACCCGATGAACGTCTCCGCCGATCTTTCAATCCTGTCTCTCGTCACCCAGGCCACGCTGGTGGTCCAGGCGGTCATGGCCCTGCTGCTGTTGGTCTCTCTGGGCTCCTGGACCGCCATCTTCAGCAAGGCTCTGTCGATTCGCCACGCGAACCGCGAAACCGAGCTGTTCGAACGCCGCTTCTGGAGCGGTGTCAACCTGGAGACGCTGCATCAGGCTGCGTCCAATCCGCGCCATAAAACCGGCGCGCTGGAGCGCATTTTCGAGGCCGGGATGAGCGAATTTCTGAAGCTGCGTGGGCGCGGCCAGGAAGTCGAACGGCAGGCCATGCTCGATGGCGCACGTCGCGCGATGCGCGCCACTTATCAGCGCGAGATGGACGCGCTGGAAGCGCGCCTGGCGTTCCTGGCGTCGGCCGGATCGGTCAGTCCGTACGTGGGCCTGTTCGGAACCGTGTGGGGCATCATGCATGCGTTCACCGGCCTGTCCGGCCTGCAGCAGGCCACGCTGGCAAGCGTTGCGCCCGGGATCGCCGAATCGCTGATCGCCACCGCGATCGGCCTGTTCGCGGCCATCCCGGCCGTGGTCGCCTACAACCGGTTTGCGCACGACATCGATCGGCTGGCGAACCGATTCGAGAGCTTCATCGAGGAGTTTTCCAACATCCTGCAGCGGCAGCGTTGACCGATGGCGGTGCTTGCACGTCGAACCGAAGGAAGCCGGCGGCGGATGATGTCCGACATCAACGTCGTGCCCTACATCGACGTGATGCTGGTGCTGGTCGTGATCCTGATGGTGTCGGCTCCGTTCGTGAACCCGAGCCTGGTTGAACTGCCCTCGGTCGGCAAGTCAACGCGGGCGCCCGACGCCCCGTTGGAAGTCATTGTGAAAGCCGATGGCTCGCTGCTGCTGCGCGACCGCTCGCCGGGCGCGGCCAGCGGTGGGCAGGCCGTGTCGGTGGAACTGGATCAGCTGATCCAGACGGTCAAAAACCGCCAGAAGAGCAAGCCCGACACGCCCGTGGTCGTGGCCGGCGACAAGAAGGTCCGTTACGAGTCGATCACACGAGTGCTGGACGCGCTGTACAAGAACAACGTGCGGCGCGTCGGACTGGTGGTCAAACCGTCGGAATAGGGCCGGTCGGCCGTTCCCGACCGCTGAAAAAAGTGACCGGCAACTCCCCTCCTTCGCCCCTTGCCCCTGCCCCCGCGCCCGCCGGCGAGAGGGGCAGGTTCATGCGAGCGCGCGGGCCCGAGCGCGGCCGCAACACCGTGCCGTCGTTCATGGCGGCGGTGGCGATGCATGCCTTGCTGGTGTTCGGCATGTGGTTCGCGGTGCAATGGCGCACGTCGAGCGAAACGCCAGCGGTGGCCGAGCTGTGGGAGCCGCTGACACCGATCGAGCCGCCGGCGCCGCCACCGCCGGAGCCGGTGGCACCGCCTCAGCCCGAAGCGGCAAAGCCGGACGCCGACATCGTCGAGAAGCAGCAGGTCAAGCCGCACGCACCGGAGCAGCAGAGCCCCCCGCCGGTGGAACGCCGCCCGATCGAGAAACGGGAGGCAAAAAAAGTCGAGCCGAAGAAGATCGAGGCAAAACCCACTCCCGAACAGATCGCGCGCGAAGAGCGCAAAGCCGAAGAGCGCCGCCAGGCCGAGATCGCGCGCATCACCGGCGAGGTGGGCGGCGCCGCGCGCTCGGCGCCGGCCTCACCCGGCGTGATGAGCGATGCCTACAAAGGGTTGATCAACGCGTGCATCCGGCCTCACATCGTGTTTGCGGTGCCCGAAGGGGTGTCCGATCAGATCTATGCGGAATTCAAGGTGGAGTTGCTTCCAACCGGCGAGCCGGCCGCACCTCCGCAGTTGACCAAACCGAGTGGCCTGCCCGGCTACGACGATGCGGCCGAGCGCGCAATCATCCGCTGCAATCCGTTTCCAAGAGACCGGGACGGCACTGTGCCTCGATCATTCACCCTAAAGATGTATCCCACGGAAACGCGATGAAGTGTCCGAGGACCGGTTGCCCCCGTCCCTATAATCCGGCAGCGATGCCAAAGACCCGCGCGAGACCATTTTCCTTTGCTGAGCGGGTCCTGCTGGTCGCTGTGGTCGCCGCCGTGGCAAGCGCGCCGGCGGCGGCGCAGATGACGGTGGAGATCACCGGAGTCGGCTCGCAGCAGTATCCGATCGCGGTCGCTTCCTTCAAGGCCGAAGGCTCTCCACCGCAGGATGTCGCAGCCATCATCCGGGCCGATTTGACCCGCTCGGGTCAGTTTCGGATGGTCGATGCGGGCGATACCCCGGTCGGCGAAGACGAACGGGTCGACCTGGGACAGTGGCGGGCACGCGGCGCCGACACGCTGGTGGTGGGCTCGGTCTCTGCGCTGGCCGATGGGCGTTTCGACATGCGCTTCCGGCTTTACGACAACGTCAAGAACTCGCAACTCGACGGCCTGGCGTACGTTGCTCCCGCAGCCGAGTTGCGGCTGACGGCGCACCGGATCGCAGATCGAATCTACGAGAAGCTCACCGGCGACAAGGGCGTGTTCGCGACCCGGATTGCGTACGTGGTTGAGTTCAACAAGACCGGCTACGAGCTGCAGATCGCCGACGCCGACGGCGCCAACGCGCAGACCGCGCTGCGCTCGCGCGAGCCGATCATCTCGCCGACCTGGTCGCCCGATGGCTCTCTGCTCGCCTATGTCTCTTTCGAGACTCATAAGCCGGTGGTGTACCTACATACGCTGGCGACCGGGACGCGACGCGCGGTCGCCGATTTCAAAGGCAGCAACAGCGCCCCGGCGTTCTCACCCGACGGCAAGAGCCTGGCCGTGGTCCTGACCAAAGACGGCAACTCCGAGATCTACGTGATGGGAGTCGACGGATCCAATCCGCGCCGGATGACGTTCAACCCTGCGATCGATACCGAACCGTTTTTTTCGGCCGACGGAGCCTGGATCTACTTCACTTCGGACCGGGGCGGTAGTCCGCAGATCTATCGCATGCCGGC
>DATBCI010000082.1:0-8515 GCA_036270555.1 Burkholderiaceae bacterium | reverse complement strand
TGCGCGACTTGGACACGATCGAGCGTTACATCGACGGTGGCGTCGGCTTCGTCGTGATCGGCACGGCTGCGGTCAAGAACCCGGGCTTTCTGCACGACGCCTGCAGCGCCTTCGGCGGCCATGTGATCGTCGCGTTGGATGCGCGCGACGGCAAGGTGGCCACCGATGGATGGAGCAAACTCACCGGGCATGATGTCGTCGATCTGGCGGTCAAGTTCGAGGACTACGGAGTCGAGGCGATCCTGTACACGGACATCGGTCGCGACGGCATGCTCAGCGGCGTCAACCTGGATGCCACCGTGGCGCTGGCGCGCGCGGTCAAGATCCCGGTGATTGCCAGTGGCGGCGTGGCCACGATGGAGGACATCGAACGACTGTGCTCGGTGCAGGTCGAAGGCATCGAGGCGGCCGTTCTGGGCCGATCGCTCTATGAAGGAACGCTGGATTTTCGGGCCGCTATGGAACGGGCCGAGCGCAAGGACGCCTGATCGATGCTGGCGAAGCGAATCATCCCGTGCCTGGACGTGACGGCCGGGCGTGTCGTCAAGGGTGTGAATTTCGTCGACCTGCGTGACGCCGGGGACCCCGTGCAGATCGCTCAGCGCTACGACGCCGAGGGCGCCGATGAACTGACGTTTCTCGACATCACGGCCAGCTCCGATCAGCGCGATATCCTGCCCCACGTCATCGAGGCGGTGGCGCGACAGGTCTTCATTCCGCTAACCGTCGGCGGAGGCGTGCGCCACGTCGACGACGTGCGCCGCCTCCTGAACGCGGGGGCCGACAAGATCTCGATCAACACGGCCGGCGTGCAATCTCCCGGTCTGATCGAGCAGTCCGCGGGACGGTACGGCTCTCAGTGCATCGTGGTGGCGATCGACGCGCGCCTGCGCCGCACGGGCGATCCGGCGCAGGGATGGGAGGTCTTCACGCACGGTGGCCGCACGCCGACCGGTCTGGACGCCGTCCAGTGGGCGCAGCGCGTCGTGCAGCTGGGCGCCGGAGAGATCCTGCTGACCAGCATGGACCGTGACGGCACGCGCATCGGGTTCGATCTCGAGCTGACGCGGGCGGTGTCCGATGCGGTGTCGGTGCCCGTGATCGCGTCGGGCGGAGTCGGCAACCTGCAGCACCTGGTCGACGGTGTACTGTTGGGCCGGGCCGATGCCGTGCTGGCCGCGTCGGTGTTTCACTTTGGAGAGTTCACGCTGCCCCAGGCCAAGCAGTACATGCAGGCGCATGGGATTGCGATGCGCATGCAGTGAACAACCCGCATCCGAGGCCGCGGGTTTGAGGAATACGCGGAACGACGAGTCATGACTCTGATATTTGCATCGCCCCGCAGCGACGGCTGGGTCGAGCAGATACGGTTTGGCTCGGGCGCCATCGTGCCCGTGGTCGCGCAGGACGCGGGCACGGGCCGGGTGCTGATGGTGGCCTGGGCCAACCGCGAGGCGCTGGTGGAGACCGAGGCGAGCGGCTTTGCGGTGTACTTTTCGCGGTCGCGCGGGCGCCTGTGGCGCAAAGGCGAGCAATCGGGCCATCGGCAGAAGGTGCGAGAAATCCGCCTCGACTGCGACGCCGATGTCGTGCTGTATGTGGTGGAGCCGGAAGGCGGTATCGCCTGCCACACGGGCCGGGTCAGCTGCTTTTATCGGCGCTTGGAGCACGGCGAGTGGGTTACCGTTGATCCGGTGCTCGAGGCGCCAGGGACATCGGAGAAGCCATGACGCAACCCGCTTTCGATGCGAGCACGCTGGCGCGACTGGCCGACGTCATCGAGGCGCGCCGCGGCGCCGATCCGGACCGCTCTTACGTCGCGCGCCTGCTGGCGCGAGGTCCCGACGCGATTCTGAAGAAGATCGGCGAAGAGGCCACCGAAACCGTGATGGCGGCCAAGGATGGGGTGCCAGAACGCATCGTGTCCGAGGTGGCCGATCTGTGGTTTCATTGCATGGTGGCGCTCGCGCACTATGGCCTGCGTCCGGAATCGGTGCTGGCCGAGCTGGAAAAGCGCGCGGGAACCTCGGGGCTGGACGAAAAGGCCTCGCGCAAGGCTGCCGCGGAGGGCGGAGCCTAGTTGCCGGATGGGTCATACGGGGTCCTTGTTCCGGCCGGCGGACGGAATCTCAAAGGAACACCATGGACGAGAACTGCATCTTCTGTCGGATCGTGAGTGGACAGATTCCCAGCCAGAAGGTCTACGAGGATGACCAGATCGTCGTCTTCAACGACATCAATCCCAAGGCTCCGATCCACCTGCTGCTGGTGCCCAAGGAGCACCTGGAGTCGCTGATCACCGCCGGCCCGCAGCACGAGGCGCTGGTGGGTAAAATGCTTCTGCTGGCACCGCGACTCGCCCGCGAGCAGGGGGCGGCCAATGGCTTCCGGGTCGTCGTCAATAACGGGCCGGGCGGCGGGCAGGAAGTGCTCCACCTGCACATGCACGTTCTGGCCGGTCCGCGGCCATGGAAGACATTTTGATGGGCCGTCTTGCGGCCCGGCAGGAGTAGCAGATGGGCTCACTATCTCTCACGCACTGGCTGATCGTCCTGCTGGTCGTCGTACTGGTGTTCGGCACCGGCAAGCTGAGAAATCTGGGCAAGGATCTGGGTGGCGCGATCAAGGGCTTCAAGGAAGGCATGCGCGACGGCTCGGAGGAGACCCCGCCTCAGCAGGTCACGGACGCGCGCCAGGGCAGCGGCGCCATCGACGTGCAAGCCAAGGAAAAAAGCGGCCCGTAGAACCCTTGGATGCTCGATTTCAGTTTTGGCGAATTGATGATGATCGGCGCGGTCGCGCTGGTCGTCCTGGGCCCGGAACGCCTGCCGCGCGTGGCCCGCGCGTTCGGCGAGATGCTGGGCAAGGCACAGCGTTACGTCAGCCAGGTGCGAGCGGACTTCCAGCGTGAGGTCGAACTGGCGGATCTGAAGCGCCTGCAGGAAGAAGCTCGGAAAGCGAGCGAATCGATCGACTCCTCGTTCCGTCAGGTTGCGACCTCGCTGAACGAGGCCGCGCAGAAAGCCTCGGGTGCGGTGTCCGCGACGAGCGCGCCACCGCCCCCGAGCGAATCGACCTGGTCGGCCGAAGGGTGGGGCAGCCATCGGTTCCGGATGCGGCATCGGGCCGCGATGTCGCTCGATGATCTGGCGCAAGCCGTCGATCAACTGAGGGGCCGGATGGCCATGCCGGAGGCGGGCCGCTTCGCCAGGAACCGCTATGCGCCTCGCGCCCGAGTGAATCGGCCGCGCATTCGTCGCTAGTCGCCGAGCCGGAACCCGGACGCGCACAGCGCCAAGCGAGCGCAACCGACCACGCCATGGCGCAGCCCGAAGAGCAGGGTTTCCTGTCGCACCTGGTCGAGCTGCGGCAGCGCCTGGTGCGCGCCGCCGCGTCGGTGCTGATTGTGTTCGCGGCGCTGTCGCCGTTCATGCGCCAGATCTTCGACTTTCTGTCCAAGCCGATGATGGCGGCGCTGCCACAGGGAACCAAGCTTCTGGCCACCGGCGTGATTGCACCCTTCATGGTGCCGCTGAAGATCACCCTGTTCGCATCCTTGCTGGTCGCGCTGCCGTACGTGCTGTACCAGGTCTGGGCCTTCGTGGCACCGGGACTGTATCAGCACGAAAAGCGGCTCGCAGTGCCGGTGATCGTGTCCAGCGTGTTGATGTTCTTCGCCGGGATCGCGTATTGCTACTTCGTCGTGTTCCGCTTCGTATTTCGTTTCATCGCGCGTTTCGCGCCCGAGACGGTCAACGTCTCGCCCGACATCGACGCCTACTTCAGCTTCGTGCTTCGACTGTTCATCGCTTTCGGCGTCACGTTCGAGGTGCCGATCGCGGTGCTGTTGATGGTGCGGCTCGGCATGACGAGCGTCGCCAAGCTGCGCCAGGCGCGCCCCTACGTGATCGTCGGTGCGTTTGTGGCGGCCGCCATATTCACCCCGCCCGACGTGCTGTCGCAGCTGCTGCTGGCGTTGCCGCTGTGCCTGCTGTTCGAACTCGGCGTGCTGCTGGGTGCGCTGTTCGGGGTCGGCCCCACCACCCGTGGCGAGTCGCAGTCGGGGCCCGCCGCAAGCTGACATCGCCGCCTCGAGTTAAGGCATCTGGGCGGACCAAGCTTGATCGATGCCTAGCGTGGCGGAGGCGGCCGCTCGCCGACCGTGATGGACAGGTCGACCTCTTTTGCCTCGCGCAGCACGCGCACCGCGGCGTTGCTGCCCGGCTCGAGCTGGGCGATCTGATTCAGCATCGATCGGCTGTCGGTCACCGCGCTGCCGTTGATCGACAGCAGGATGTCCCCGGGTTCCATGCCGGCACGGCCGGCGGGCGCATTGCGCAACACGCCGTTCACCACCACGCCTTCATTGCGTTTCAGCTGCATCGCCTCGACCATTTCGGGCGTGATGTCGAACGGCTCGATCCCGAAGAAGCCGTGATGCACTCGCCCGGTATGGACGATCTGGTCCATCACGTGGATCACGATGCTGGTGGGGATCGCGAAACCGATGCCGACCGACCCTCCCGAGCGGGGGGGCGAATAGATCGCCGCGTTGATGCCGATCAGCAGACCGTTGCTGTCGACCAGTGCACCGCCCGAATTGCCCTGGTTGATCGCGGCGTCGGTCTGGATGAAGTTTTCCAGCGTGTTGATTCCCAGGTTGGTGCGCCCCAGGGCCGACACGATGCCCATCGTGACGGTCTGACCCACATCGAACGGATTGCCGATGGCAAGCACCACGTCGCCCACCCGCAACGTCTCGGATCTTCCGAACGTGATGGCGGGCAGGTTCTGCAGATCGACCTTCAACACGGCCAGGTCGGTGTCGGGATCGGCGCCAACCAGGTGCGCGGTCACGCGCCGCCCGTCGGGCAGAGCCACCGCGATCTCGTCACCGGCCTGCACAACGTGGTTGTTGGTCAGGATGTAGCCCTCCGACGAGGCGATGACGCCCGAGCCCAGGCTGATGACGCGCTGCGGTTCGATCCCGTTGGGGTCGCCGAAGAACTGCCGCAGCAGCGGGTCGTCATTGCCGCTGCCGCGCTTCAGTTGCTTGGACGTGTAGACGCTGACCACGGAAGGCATCGCCAGCTTGGCGGCATCCGCGTACGAATCCAGCGCGCTGATGCGCGCCACCGGCTCGCCCAGCGGCACCTGGCGTATGCCGTTGGCGTTTGGCGAGGGGCTGGCGGAAACCGCGGTCACCCGTCCCTGGGCGTTGGCCGACGGCGCTGCCGCGATCGAATAGCGGCCCAGCCACTGCGGCTTAAGCGTGGAAACGACGAACAGCAGCGCCAAGCCCACCGTGGTGGCCTGGGCAAACAGGAGCCAAAGTCGACGCAGCATGACCGTCTGAACGACGCCGAAGTTCTTCCGGAGGTTTCGGGAACGGCCCAGCACGCCGCGGGCCTCGAAAATCGATGCGAAAGGCTCGCAATTATAGCGGCTGGCGCCGGGCGCCCTGCAGCGGCCTTCCATCGGCGTGTGGCCCTGAAGTACAATACCCGGTTCGCCCGGGCCCCTGCGGGGTCCCCTCTGGATCGGGACAAAATCGATGATGGTGCTTTATTCGGGAACGACCTGCCCGTTTTCGCAACGCTGCCGGCTGGTGTTGTTCGAAAAGGGGATGGACTTTGAAATCAAGGATGTGGATCTCTTCAAGAAGCCCGAAGACATCAACGTGATGAATCCGTATGGCCAGGTGCCGATCCTGGTCGAGCGCGACCTGACGCTGTACGAATCGAACATCATCAACGAATACATCGACGAGCGCTTTCCCCACCCGCAACTGATGCCGGCGGATCCGGTGATGCGGGCGCGGGCGCGCCTGTTCCTGTTCAATTTCGAACGGGAGCTGTTTGTGCACGTGCAGACGATCGAAAACACCAATAACCAGAAAGCGATCGAAAAGGGAAAGCTGCTGATACGCGACCGCCTGACCCAGCTGGCGCCGATCCTGCTGAAGAGCAAGTACATGCTGGGCGACGAGTTCTCGATGCTCGATGTGGCGATCGCACCGCTGCTGTGGCGGTTGGATCACTACGGAATCGATCTGCCGAAGAGCGCCGCGCCCTTGATGAAGTATGCAGAGCGCATTTTCAGCCGGCCCGCCTACATCGAGGCGTTGACGCCGAGCGAAAAGGTGATGCGCCGCTGATCATGCGACAATGGGCCGGACTGCCATGGCCGACCTTTCGACCAAACCGTATCTGATCCGCGCCATCTATGAATGGTGCAACGACAGCGGCTTTACTCCGTATATCGCCGTTGCCGTCGGCGAGGGAGTGCGCGTTCCGGCCGAGCACGTCAAGAACGGCGAGATCGTGCTGAACGTGTCGGCCTTGGCGACCAATCGGCTGGCGCTGGGCAACCAGGCGATCGAGTTCCAGGCTCGCTTCGGCGGTGTAGCGCGCGAGGTGTACGTTCCGATCGAGCGCGTGATCGCGATCTACGCCCGGGAAAACGGCCAGGGGATGGCGTTCGAGCCAGCCCGATCGGTTCCGGTTACGCCGCCGGACACCGCTTTGCCGCAGGCACCCGCGCCGCGGCCCGCCACCCTGGAGCTGGCCTCGAGCGCACCGGGCAACACGGCGGGCGTCGGTGAACCGCCCACGCGGCCGCCGAATGTGCCCGCCCCGGGCGTGCGGCCGCGCCTGAAGCGCGTGAAGTAGGCAGCATCCCGCACTCTGTGTTTTGAGCGCACGCCGGCGCTGACGCGCTGCGCGTCGATAACAGCCGACCTTCCGCCTATACTGGACCGGCACGCTTCTACAAGAAGCGGCTCCTATAAGAAGCTGGAGACGGAAGGAGTCGACCATGAGTGCTGTCGCTGCCTCGATGGGGTTCGGGCGCAAGCTGCTATGGGCGGGCGTTGCGGGGTTGGGTGCGGTTTCGTTCGCAATCGTCGCACTGACCCGGGGTGAAGCGGTCAACGCCGCCTGGCTCGTCACCGCGGCGGTCTGCATCTATTTCACCGCGTATCGCTTCTACGCGCTGTTCATCGCCAAGCGCGCGCTCGGGATCGATGCGACGCGACCGACCCCGGCCTACCGCCGCAACGACGGCCTCGATTACGTACCGACCCACCGCTACGTGCTGTTTGGTCACCACTTCGCCGCCATTGCGGGAGCGGGGCCCCTGGTAGGACCGGTGCTCGCCGCGCAGATGGGCTATCTGCCCGGCACGCTGTGGATCCTGGTGGGCGTCGTGTTCGCGGGCGCGGTGCAGGACATGACGGTGCTGTTCCTCTCGACGCGGCGCGACGGCCGCTCGCTGGGCGACATGATCCGCGCCGAGATGGGCGCAGTGCCGGGCACGATCGCCGGCATTGGCGTCCTCCTGATCTGCATCATCATCCTGGCGGTGCTGGCGCTGGTGGTGGTCAATGCGTTGAAGGCCAGCCCGTGGGGCACGTTCGCCGTCTTCTGCACGATCCCGATCGCGCTGTTCATGGGCGTGTATGGACGCTTCATCCGCCCCGGCCGCGTGGGCGAAATGTCGCTGATCGGCGCCGTGTTGCTGCTGCTGGCGCTGGTGTACGGGCGCACGGTCGCCGAAACGCCCGAGCTTGCCGCGCTGTTCACGATCAGCGGACCGTCCCTCGCCTTGATCATCATCGCCTACGGCTACGTGGCGTCGGTGCTGCCCGTGTGGCTGCTGCTGGCCCCGCGCGACTACCTGTCGACCTTCCTGAAGGTCGGCACGGTCCTGCTGCTGGCGGTCGGCATCGTCATCGTTCATCCGGACCTGCAAATGCCGGCCATGACGAAGTTCGTCGACGGCAGCGGGCCGGTGTGGGCCGGAGGCCTGTTCCCGTTCCTGTTCATCACGATCGCGTGCGGCGCTGTGTCCGGCTGGCACTCGCTGATCGCTTCCGGCACGACGCCGAAGATGATCGAGAACGAAAACCAGGTGGCCTTTATCGGCTACGGCGGGATGCTGATGGAGTCGTTCGTCGCGATCATGGCGATCATCGGTGCCTGCGTGATCCACCCCGGTGTTTACTTCGCGATGAACAGCCCGGCAGCGCTGATCGGGTCCACCGCCGACCAAGCTGCCCAGGTCATCTCGTCCTGGGGCTTCGTCGTGACGCCGGATGCGTTGACGCAAATCGCCCAGGATGTCGGCGAAAAGTCGATCCTGTCGCGAGCCGGCGGCGCTCCGACCCTGGCGGTCGGCATGGCGACCATCCTGTCGCAGTTCCTGGGCGGCAAAGCGATGATGGCGATCTGGTACCACTTCGCGATCCTGTTCGAAGCGCTGTTCATCCTGACCACGGTGGATGCGGGGACTCGCGTGTGCCGCTTCATGATCCAGGACCTGGTGGGCAACGCGATTCCAGCCTTCAAGGAAACGAATTCCTGGAGCAACAACTTGATCGGCTCGGCCATTTCGTGTGGCCTTTGGGGCTACCTGCTCTATGCGGGCGTGATCGATCCGTTCGGGGGCATCTATACGATGTGGACGCTGTTCGGCACCGCCAACCAGATGCTGGCGGCGATTGCGCTGACGCTGT
>DATBCI010000081.1:0-1728 GCA_036270555.1 Burkholderiaceae bacterium | reverse complement strand
TCGAGCGCCTACTACATCAAGTGGAGCGACATCCAGCAGAACATCTACCTGCCGGGGTGCGGTTTCCAGTTCACGACCAACGTGGGCACGGCGGCAGCGAAGGGCTTCGACCTGCAGGCCGACTGGAACGCCACCGAATCGCTGTCGTTCGAGTCGGCGTTCGGTTACACCAACGCGCGCTACCTGCGCGATGCGAGCCTGGTGCCGGGCGGCGCGCCCATCGCGAAGGCGGGCGATGCAGTGGTCGGCGACTCGGGCGTTGCCTCGCCGCCGTGGACCATCGCGATCGGTGCGCTGTACGAGTTCAGCGCCTTCGATCTGCCGTCGTACTTCCGGCTCGACTACCAATACGAGAGCAAGAGCCACATCAAGACGGCGGCAGAGGATATCGGGCCGAACGGGGTCAGTCCTACGGTCCAGGACCGGTTCGCCTACACGCCGCCGGCGACCACGTTCGTGACGCTGCGGACCGGCGCCAAGATTCGGAGGTGGGACATTTCGGCCTTCGTCGACAACCTGTTCGATACGCATCCGCTGCTGCCGCCGGGCGGACCGAATTCGCACAGCGACGCTGACCCCACTGCGCCTGCCGGACAGGGCGTCCTGGTCCGAAATTACACGTTCCGGCCGCGCACGATCGGATTGACCGCGATCTTCCACATGTAATCGCCCTCACCCCGACCCCTCTGCCGCAGGCGGGAGAGGGGTAATCGAGCGCGTCTCGTACACAGTTGGAACCTCTCCCCCCTCTCCCACGAAGTGGCAGAGGGGTCGGGGGTGAGGGTCACGGCGCCCGCAGTCGCAGTGCTAGCATCGGGCGCGATGCAGGCTCGCTACGGTCCGCCGTACTCGTCCGACGATAGCTTCCTGGGCGCCGCACGCGAGGAGCCGCGCGGTTCCGCGCGCACAGCGCGCTTCGCCATAGCGGGCGTCGCCTTCGACGGCGCGGTGACCAATCGTCCCGGCGCGCGCTTCGGACCCGGCTCGATCCGGTCGGCAAGCCGGATGCTGTGCGACGCGATTCACCCGTTGTACAACTGCTCGCCGAGCGATGCCCTGATTGACCTCGGGGATCTGCCGCTGCCGATGACCTCGCTGGAACAGCACCGCGCCGCGCTGCAGGATGCCGCCGAGAAATTGCTGACGAGCTACCACGTCTGCTGGCTGGGCGGCGATCATTCGATCACGCTGCCCATATTGCGCGCGCATCGGGCACGCGCCGCCCGGCCGCTGGCGATCGTCCACCTGGATGCGCATTGCGATACGTGGGCGGATCACTTCGGGGAGCCGTCCGGCCACGGGACCTGGATGCGCGAAGCGATCCAGGAGCGCCTGGTGGTCCCGGAGGCGACCGTGCAGATCGGCATTCGCTCACCGGCGGCCGTCGAGACGCGCCAGTTTGTGCAGATCAATGGCGGGCGCGTGATCGGGGCTCGCGAGCTGCGCGGACGCGAGAATGCCCAGCAGCTGGCGAGCGTGATCGATGAGGTGCGCACGCGCGTCGGGCGCCAACACCCCGCCTATCTGACGCTCGATATCGACTGCCTCGATCCGGCTTTTGCACCCGGAACCGGCACACCCGAGGCTGGCGGGCTGTCGACTGCCCAGGTGCTCACGCTGCTGGAGGAACTGGCGGATCTGAATTGGATTGGAATGGACTGTGTCGAGGTTGCGCCGGCCTACGACCACGCGGACATCACCAGCCTGGCGGCCGCAACGTTCGTCTGG
>DATBCI010000080.1:0-2760 GCA_036270555.1 Burkholderiaceae bacterium | reverse complement strand
GTGTCCGACTTGCGGCGCGCTGGCCGCCTTCGACCCGTCGAACCCGTTCCGCCCGTTCTGCTCGGAGCGCTGCCGGACGATGGATCTGGGTGCGTGGGCCGCGGGGCGCCACCGGATCGCCGGCGATCCGCTCGATGGTCCTGACGATGCAGCGGCCGACGGGGCCGGCGACATGCCGGACCCGGGCAGCCCAAAACGGAATCGAGCGCCTAGCGATCCCTGATGATCGACACCGAGTTCAGGGTCAGCGGACTCGTACTGTCAATCACGAAGATCGTATAGACCGCTGCCGGAACATTTAGCGAGACGTTCGGGTCCAGGAACCTGATCCCCTGCGCGTCGAATTCCAGCGTCGAATTGGCCGCCTCGGTCACCCCAAAATAGGGCGCCGCCGCGCCGTACGCGACCGAGTTCGCGATCGCCACGTTGTTGTCGTACACCGTCACGCCACCGGGTGTCGTGACAGCCGCATTAACCAGCCGCAGGTTCACGTCGCCGGCGATCGGCGCCTGGTTGTTGTCAGTGAGGATCGTAACCACCGGCGACGCCGTCGTGTTGTACACCAGGATCGTGAAATCTCCTCCGGTAGCGAACGTGGCCGCCGGCAGCCCAGCAACCGCCGTGCCGGAGATGCTGATCGAGTAGGACGTGGTGCCACCCGGAACCAGCGTATAGGTACCCGGGTTGGGCGAGAAGACAGGCGCCAGCGCCGTGGTGCCCACGGTCGCAGCAACTGGCGATGCCCCTGCCGGCGGCAGCGCCGACACGACCCGCACGCGGGCGTTGGTGGTCTGCGAGAACGACACCGACGACGTGCCCTGGTTCGCGAACACGCCGTTTACCAGCGCTCCGCCGCTGGTGCTGGTGAACCCCAGCAAAGCGATCTGCGTGCTGGTGAGCTGCTGCGAAGCGGTCTTGAAGCGGACGTCGTTCGGATTACCGCTGGCGGTGGCGACGATTTCGTACGTACCGGACACCAGTGTGGTGAACAGCGGGGCCGCTCCGAAACCAACCTGCGAAAAGGTGGGGGTCAGCCCGACCACGGTGCTGGTCCCGGGCGCGACGACGTACACGTCCAGCGCGCCGCAATCCGGCGAATCGTTGGAGATTCCCAGCAGGCTGAAACCGGCCGTGGGGACCGTCTGGTTCTCGGCGACCACCAGCGCGACGATGGCGCCATCGCGGTCGTACGCCAGCACGCTGTAGGTTTGCGAGCTGGCCAGGCCGACCACCTGGGTCGAAGAAGCCAGCGTACCGCTGGAGCTGGCGACCGCCAGCGTATAGGTGGAGGCGGTTACCTGGTCGTAGCCGGTTGCGCTGCCAGACGCCACGTTTGAAAACTGCGCGGCCCCGTTCAGGGTAAGCGTCAGATTGGCGGTGTGCGACGCATTGATAAGGCGCACCGACGCGGGCGAAGAATTGTTGTTGCTGCTGCCACACGCCGCGATCAACAGGGCCAGCGCGACCGCGGCCGTAAATTTGAGAAATCTGATCAAAGACCGTGCCCCCTTGCCGTTCCTCTTGTCGTTCTCTTCTCTTTTGTGCGCCTGACGTGCGCCTGGCCCAAAAGGCGAAAGGGCGGATTGTAGCGTGATTCGAATTGAGCTCTTGGCGACCGGGGTTGCGAATTGCATCAGATGGTTACGATACGTTCCACGTCGATCACGAGATCCGGACCGTGCAGGAAGGCGACCGCCACATGCCGATGGTTCACCAGCTGTGGAGTGTCAAGCGTGGGAGAGGGAGCCTCCTGCAAGCGAAACAGCGTCTTGCAGGTTCACAACTAGCGCACCGGCGGTCAGGCTTGGCGCGCGTTGATGCGCTGGGAATCGGGGCTCAGGCTGCGTTCACTCGTTGTGGAGGATCCCTCCCCCATTGGGTGGAAGAGGGATCCGGTCGGCCGCCCGCTTTCGCCGGCGGTCGACCCTTTCCTCAGTTAGCTGCGCTGACCACGGTTTCGGCCGCCAGCACGCTGTTGGGCGCCAGAACGCTGCCGGCCACCAGGATCGTCGGGCCGCCCACGTGGGTTTCGTCCCTCAGCACGGTCATTTCATCGATCCGCGCTCCGTTGACGAGGCTGCCGGCTGCCAGCACGGTGCCGGCCCCCAGCGTACTTCCCTCGGCGACCCTCGCCATGTTGGCGACGGCCACGTGGCCCGCGACCCGGGTGGCGCCGGCGATTTCGAGGCTGGACACGAGCGCGCTGCCTCCTGCGAGCACACTGCCTGCCGCCAGGATGCTGCCGCCATTCAGGCTGGCGGTCTGTTGGGCGACGCTGACGCCGGAAGCCATCCGGGTTGCGCTGGCGAACGGCTGACCGTTGACGACGCTGTCCGTGGTCACGAAGCTTCCGGGCGCGATGATGCTGTCGGGCGCGATGGTGGTCACGCCTTCAAAGATCGAGCCGCTCGCGACTCTCGAATCGCCCCCGAACCTGCTTCCGGCGGCGATCAGGCTTCCACCCGCCAGGGTCGCCGTTCCCTCGACCGGCATCGCGGTCGCCAGCGTCACCGGTTCCGTCATCGTTCGGCCGTTGACGACGCTGCCAGCCGCGACCATGCTGCCGACACTCAGCATGGTCCCGCTATCGAGAACGGCGGCAGGCGCCAGACGCGTTCCGGCCGCCAGGATTGTGCCGACCGCCAGCGAAGAGTGGGCCGCGATGGCGCTTCCTCTGGCCAGCACCGTGGTGCGGTCGATGTGCGTCTCGTCCGTCAGCACCAGCAGGTGGTCGACATCGGCGTCGTTCAACACGCTTCC
>DATBCI010000079.1:0-10546 GCA_036270555.1 Burkholderiaceae bacterium | reverse complement strand
GGGCGCTCGGCGCCTACCAGGTCGGCGTTTACCAGGCGATGCACGAGGCCGGGATCGAGCCCGCCTGGGTTATCGGCACGTCGATAGGAGCGATCAATGCCTGCCTGATCGCGGGCAATCGACCGGAGCGTCGGATCGAGCACCTCAATGCGTTCTGGAGCCAGATGGAGGAATCGGTCGCCGGCACGGAGCTGATGGACTGGTTCGGACTCGGCGCCTTGGCGGCCACGATGGCCACGATGACGCGGGGTATCCCGAACTTCTTCAAACCGAACCTGCACGCGTTGCGCGGCTCGACCGCGCTGCTCGGCGTCGAGTCGGCCTCGTACTACAGCACCGCCCCGCTACGCGACACGCTGCAATCACTGGTCGATTTCGACTACCTGCGCGAATGCCACACGCGCATGACGGTGGGCGCGGTCAACGTGTGCAGCGGCAAGATGCACTATTTTGACACCCGCCGCGAACCGCTCTCGGCAGATCACGTGATGGCGTCCGGCGCCTTGCCGCCGGCGTTCGGAGCGGTCCGCATCGGCGGCGAGCCGTATTGGGACGGCGGCATCTATTCGAACACGCCGATCGAGGCGGTGTTGGACGACAAGCCACGCCGTGACTCGGTCATCTTCGCGGTCAACGTCTGGCATCAGACCGGACCTGAACCCGAATCGATCTGGCAGGTCATGAGTCGGCAAAAGGACATCCAATACGCCAGCCGCGCCGACAACCACATCGCGCGCCAGAAGCAGATTCATCGGCTGCGCCACGTGATTCGAGAGCTGTGCCAGCACATGCCGCAGGCGGTGAAGGAGGACCCCAAGATCAGGGACCTGGCGTCCTGGGGCTGCGGCACGACCATGCACGTGCTGCACCTTGTAGCGCCCCGCTTGGAAGGAGAGGACCACACGAAGGACCTCGACTTCACCCCGCTGGGAGTGCGCGCGCGCCGTCAGGCCGGCTACACGGACACGATGCGCATGATCGAGCGGGCGCCCTGGCGGGAGGCGGCCGACCCGATGGAAGGCGTGATCGAGCACGTCTAGCGACGGGTCGAACCGGCCGATGCAATGATGGACATTGTTCTGGGGAGCCTTGCATTCCTGCTCTCCGCGCTCTTCGTCGGGGTGATGGGCTTTGCGATCCAGCGAGGAGCGACCTGCACCGTGGCCGCCGTTGGCGAGGTCGTTGAAAGGGGCAGCTTCTGGCGTGTGTTCAGCCTGATCGAGGCAGCGCTCTGGGTCGCGGGCGGGCTCCTGGTCGCCCAGGCCCTGCATGTGCTCCCCAGAATGCCCGCCGGGTACCAGCTGAACGGTTGGACCGTCCTGGGCGCGGTTCTGCTCGGGCTCGGCGCCTTCGTCAACGGCGCCTGCGTCTTCGGGGCCATCGCCCTATTCGGTTCGGGTCGATGGGCCCAGTTGTTCATGCCGGCAGGTTTCTTCCTGGGCTGTGCGAGTCTGAATTTGATCTTCGCGCCACCGGCACGGGCGGCGCTGCCCTACGGCTCGCCGGTATTGCAGGCGCCCGGCTGGGTCGCGGTGCTATTCCTGCTGTTCGTCGCGTTTCGACTCGGCTGGCCGTTGCTCAACTTCGGCGGTGGCACCTCGTCCATGTCGTTTCGCCGCCGTCTGCACCAGGCGGTGGCCACCCACGTGTGGTCGCCCCACGCGGCCACCACCGTGATCGGAGTCACGTTCTTCTTTTCGCTGATGCTGGTCGGCGCTTGGGCCTATACCGACCTGCTGGCGGACCTGGCGCGTGGCAAGGCGACCAGTCTGGCGGCGCGATGCCTGCTGGCGCTCGCCCTGCTGCTGGGCGCTGCTTGGGGCGGGTGGACCGCTGGCCGATTTAAAGGTACGCGCATCACGCTGGGGCAGGTGCTCAGGGCGCTGGCCGGAGGCACGCTGATGGGCTGGGGCACGTTGTTGATTCCGGGCAGCAACGACGCACTGATTTTGATCGGGATGCCGCTGCTCTGGCCTTACGCCTGGGTGGCGTTCCTGACGATGTTCACATCAATTGCCGCAGTTAAACTGGTGGCGCGACTCGGGTCGCCGCGCCGCCCAGGCAAGGCTGAAGGAGGGCAAGAATCTCCGCAATGAAACCAATGCATTGCGGTTCCACCGGGTTCGGTGCTCCCGATGCAGCACGGAGTACGCTGTCGACAGATCGGTCGCGGGAATCCAGATATGGCCAGTCCGGTTGTGCCGACGGATCTGATGATCCGATGCACGTGTGGGGCTCTGCAGGGTGTAGCGCACGGAGTTACGGCCAGAGCGGGCAACCACGCTGTCTGCTACTGCGATGACTGCCAGGCATTTGCTCATTTTCTCGCCCGTGCAGCGGACATCCTCGACGCGCATGGCGGCACGCAATTGTTTCAGCTTTCGCCGGCAATGCTGGCCATCACGACCGGCGCTGCTCGACTGGCATGCATGCGCTTGACACCGAAGGGCCTGTTCCGTTGGTACGCCAGTTGCTGCAATACTCCGATCGCAAACACGCTGCCCACGAACAAGCTGCCATTTGTCGGTCTGATTCACCTTTGCATTCAACGGCCGCCTGGGGATCGCTCGTTGGAGGCGGCGCTTGGGCCAATCCAAGTGCACGGCTTTCGGCGATCCGCCAAAGGCGATCTCACCGCGATACCCCCCGACAGGATCCGGCTCCCGTTTCTTGTGCTTCGATTTGCCGCACTCATGCTGAGGTGGAAGCTGCGCGGCGATGGCAAGCACTCGCCGTTTTTCGAGCCCAGGACCGGCCGGCCCGTCGCGCTGCCACGGGTGCTGAGCTCGGTCGAGCACGCGCAGGTGCGCCAGGCGGTCGGTCAGAGCCGCCGGTGAATGCCGGCTTACCAACCCGGCATGTGTCGGCAATGGCCGCGCTTGGTGCAGACCCCTGGACCGTCGGCGACCGGCTACTCGCCTCGCACAGCCGGCACCGGCTGATAGTTGACTGCAAAATCGGAATTCTTGGCCGAGAGTCGGCTCATCAGCGGCAGCATCGCGATGGCAATCACGGTGCAAACGATGCCCGCATAGCCGAGCTCGTTGAACAGGTTCGTGTAGATGATCAGCGATTCGAGCGGGTCGTGCAGGTCTTCGGGAATGTGTGCGATGTTCGCAACGACGCTGCCGAGATACTGCGATATCCCCGTGGCCACGAAGTAGGCACCCATCATGAATCCGCCCATCCGCTCCGGCACGTAGCGGGCAATCATCGCGAGCCCCAAACCACTCACCAGCAACTCGCCGAGCGAGTACAGGCCGTAGCCCCAAACCATGATCCACGAGGACACCTGGCCATTGACCGCCCATTTCGCGCCCACGCCGTAGATGAAGAAGCCGATTGCCACACAGCCGAAGCCCCACGCGAACTTGGCCGCGATCGACGGATCCTTGCCGAAGCGACCCAGCGTGTTGTAGATGAACACCAGCACCGGACTCAAGACCACGATCCAGATCGAGTTGAGGTTCTGGTACTGCTCGGGGATCCAGGTGAACAGGTGCCAGCCGAACAGGCGGAAGTTAAGATCGACATTGTTCTGAGCAAACAGGTTCAGCGAGGTGGCCATCTGCTGATAGAAGATGAAGAAGAAGATCGACTGCACCACCAGCACCAGCGCCGCGATCAAGCCGGCGCGCTCAGCGCGACGGCTGCCGTGGATCAGGTGCACGAAGATGCCCAGAAGGACCGCACCCGCGATATAGACGCAGACGCGCGCCACGGTCTCGTTCTGCAGCACAAGCACCGATACCAGTAACATTCCGATGGAGCCAGCGACCACTGCGAGGGCGTGCTTCGGGTTCACCGGCGCATCGTCCGGCGGCGAGCCGATGTGGGCAAGCGTGCGGCGCATCAGCGCATAGTTGGTCAGGCCGAGCATCAAGCCGATTGAACACACGCCGAACGCGGTGTGCCAACCCGCCGAGTCGCCGTAATGCTCGCCAACATAGTCGCGAATCCAGGGCGTCAAGCTTATCGAGATCATCGAGCCGATGTTCACGGCCATGTAGTAGATCGTGAAAGCGCTGTCGATGCGCGTATCTTCGCCCTCGTAGATCTTGCGGACCAGGTTACCGGAGTTGGGTTTGAACAGGCCATTGCCAACGACGATCACCCCGAGCGCGAAGTACAGAAAGTACTCGTTGTTGCTGGGCAGCCAGAGCAGCGCGTAGCCCACGGCCAGCACGATCGCGCCGATTCTCATCGTACGGCGTGTGCCGATCACTTTGTCGCCGATCCAGCCGCCTATCGCCGGTGTCGTATAGATCAGCGCCGAGGCGGCACCAAACACGAGATTGGCGTGGGTGTCGATGAACCCAAGCTTCTTCATCATGTAGGTGACCAGGAGCGCCTGCATGCCGTAGAAGCCGAAGCGCTCCCACATTTCGATCAGGAACACCGTGCTGAAGGAGCGCGTCTGCGAGACCGGTGGGACCGCTGCTGTCATAAATGCTCCGTTCTGCTCAGTGGTCAGCCCATCGCTACCGGCCAATCGGCAAGCTCGACGATCAGGTTGGACCGGAAAGCGGGGTTCTCGAACTGCAAATCGCCAGCGCTGAATACCGTCTTGCGATTGTGCGCGTAACCCCGCGGATTGCACACCACACGGCAGGCTCCCACGCGGTAGTCGAAGCTGTCGTGCACGTGACCATGCAGCCACAGGTCGGCTCGCTCGACGAGGTCGGTCAGGTCGCTGACGAACGCGCCGTTGATCGGATTGCCGGCATAGCGTGGGTGAATCGAGCCCGGGTGGGGTGCGTGATGGGTTATCACGACAGCGCGCGCGGCCCCGTTCTTCGACAACTCCTGTTCGAGCCAATCGCGACTGCTCAGGTGCTGATCGAGCGCCTGCTGCGCACGAAACGGCCCCGATTGCGTGCTGACCCGCTGATGATCCAGCACGACAGCTTCCGCCGCTTCCATCGCAGCGGCCTGGGACTCACCCGACACTCGATAGTCGGTCCACAGTGTGCTTCCAAGAAATCGGACGCCGCCCAGCGTCATCGCATTGTCGTCCAGGAAATGCACGGCAGTACCGTGCGCGTTCCGGCGCAGCTCGCTGCGCACCTGTTCCCACAGGCCGCGGTAGTACTCGTGATTGCCGGCGACGTACAGCACGGGAACCGGCCAGTCGGCGAAGCGTTCGATCGCGTGGACGCCGCGCTGTATGTCCCCGGCCAGCACCAGGACGTCGGCGCCGGGCGCCGGGGTAACGAGGCGCTCGAGGGGCCAGAACCGCTCGAGCAATTCAAGATGCAGGTCCGAGGCGAGCTGAATGCGCATGGGCACTAGTCGGGGATCTGGCGTGACCGTATGCTAGTCGACCCGAGGTGGACCCATTGTCACATGGCGCCGCATCGAGCAGGAGGCGCACATCATTTCTACCGGAGAAAATACGTGGAAGCAAAGATGGTCACCACTGCGCTGGAGCTGGGGGGCTACGAGATCGTCGAGAACGTCGGCATCGTGCGAGGCATTGTCGTCAGGTCCCGTTCGATAGTGGGCAGCCTTTTTGGGGGCCTGCAAACGATCATTGGGGGCAACATCACCGTTTACACCAACATGTGTGAGCAAGCGCGCAAGGATGCGTACAAAATCATGTGCACGCAGGCGGACGGCAACCAAGCCAATGCGATCGTGGCGATGAGATACGACGCCACCGAAGTCATGCGCGGTGTAACCGAAGTGATTTGCTATGGAACTGCCGTCGTGGTCGAGAAGAGGTCAACATGAAACTCACCCTCATCGGAGGCGTTACCCTGTTCGCGACCGCCGTCGTCGTGGCTCTCGCTCAGCTGTGGCTGACCGCGTGGAGCGCGGCTGTCTTCATCAAGATTGAAATCACCATCGGTGCCCTGCTTGCCGTCCTCATTGCGATCTGGTTCACGCGGAAGGAGTACAAGGACTACCAGCGTCAACAAACCAGTTCGGCCCTGGACAAATAACGGGATCGCGGCATCGTGCCTGATATCGAAAGCCTTCATAACTGCGCCCCGCTTCCGGAGGGCGCCGAGATCGGCGGATACCGCATCCTGCAGGCCCTGTCGAGCGGCGGGTTCTCGCTCGTGTACCTCGCGTACTCCGAGCAGAGCGAAGAATGCGTGGCCATCAAGGAATACATGCCCGCGAACCGCGCCCTGCGGCGTCCCGGGGACCTGGTTCCCTACATCGGGGCCAAGCACCTCGCCTCCTACAAGTACGGTCTGGCCGCGTTTTTCGAGGAGGCCAGGATACTGGCGGCGATCAACCACCCGAACATCGCGCGGGTGCTCGAACTGGTACGCGCCAACGAGACCATCTACATGGTGATGCAGTTCATCGAGGGCACTTCCCTCGAAAAATATATCATGGGCCATCGCGTGCAGGGCCGCATCGCGGTGTTGCCCGAGGATTTCATCGTCAACATCTTTTCACCGGTGCTTGACGGTCTGCACGAAGTCCACCGCCGCAACCTGCTGCACCTCGACGTCAAGCCGAAGAACATCATCCTGCAGCCCGACGGCGCGCCCGTGTTGTTCGACTTCGGCGCCGCGCGGCGCACCGCAGGGCGCGATTCGGCTTCGACGATCCCGATATTCACTCCGGGTTTTTCGCCACCAGAGGCCCACGAGCGCGACGGCGCTGTTGGCCCGTGGAGCGACGTCTACGGAATCGGGGCCAGCATGCTCGCCTGCATGAACGCCAAGGCGCCGCAGGAGGCGCCTTCGCGTGCCCGTGAGGATCTGGTTCAGCTGGCCCTGGAGATCCTGGAGCGCTCCTACTCGCCGAAGATTCTGTCGGTCACGAAGGCGTGCCTGGAGCTGAAGCCGCGCGCAAGGCCGCAGAGCGTGCGCGAGCTTCAGCGGCTGATCGACCGCTGAGGGGCGGGCTGTGAGTCGAGTTGTTTGGTCGGGTGCTCTACTGATGGCACCCACCTGTTTTTGGTGGTGCACACCAGGGGCGTGTGTCGTTGGACCTCGTAGGACCTCTTTCAGCGCCGTTTCCCGGATCTGTTCATGAGTCTGTCCAGTATCGTTTTTCAAGGTCGCGCCGGCGACCGCAACGATCTGGCGATTCCTGGCGCTCTTTCAATCGGGAATCTGCTTCGCGAGCACCTTGGAGTCCGATACACGACCGTCGGAACGCCGGAACCCGCGTTGAGTGCGGATTGGCGCATCGAGCTCGATGCGGCGCTGCCCGCTTTGTGTTCCATGCGGGACCGGCTTGAGGAGGTCATGTCGGCTGGCAATCGGTGTGTCGCTGCAACGAGCCGGTGCGCCGTTTCGATCGCGACGCTTCCAGTCATTGCAAGACTTCGCACAGACGCCTGCGTTGTATGGTTCGACGCCCATGCGGACCTGAATACGCCCGACACATCCGCGTCGGGGTACCTCGGCGGCCTGGCGCTGTCGGGCCCGATCGGTCTGTGGGAAACAGGGCTTGGCGCGGGTCTGCTGCTCGACAATGTCGTGCTCGTCGGCCAGCGGGACTTGGATCCCTTCGAGCTCGAACTGATCCGGGCGGGCAAGGTTCAGCACATCAAGCCGCGTACTGACATACCAACCCAGCTTGCGAAGGTGATCGCAGGGCGACCGGTCTACGTGCACGTGGATTGCGATGTCCTCAATCCGGGCATCGTTCCGACCGATTACGCGCACCAAGGCGGATTGTCGCTGTCCGATCTGCGGCGCGCCTGCGAGGCCATTGCGCAGACCGAAGTCGTCGGCCTGGAGATCGCGGAGTTCCAGAATTCGTGGTCTACGAATGGAGAACCCGTTTCGCCGGGCCCATTGCTCGACTCGTTGCGACCGCTCACTGACCGAATGAGAAAGGCGTAACCACGGGAGCGTCTGATTACTTGCGCTTGGGGCGGCGGACCGCCCTTACCTTCCCGCTGTTTCCGCCTCCGCAGAAGAACTGATCGGCGCCATCGGACTCGAGGCCCGACACATGGACCCCGGGCGGCATTTCGAGGCTCTCCAGGACCTCCCCTGTTCGAGGATCGACTCGCCTCAGATCGCTGGTGTCGCCTTCCCAGGTGCCGTGCCACAGCTCTCCGTCGACCCAGGTGACGCCGGTGACGAAGCGGTTGGACGCGATGGTGCGAAGAATCGCACCGGTTTGCGGATCGATCTGATGGATCTTCCGTTCCCGGTACTGCCCCACCCAGAGGGTGCCTTCGGCCCACGCGAGACCAGAGTCACCGCCACCGCCAGGCGCCGGGATCGTGGCGAGCACACGGCCGGTCTTCGGGTCGATCTTCTGGATTCGATCCTCGGCGATCTGAAACAGGTGCTCGCCGTCGAAGGCCGTTCCCGCATGCGCGGCCACCTCAATCGAGCGCAGCGTCTTCCCGCTTGCAGGATCCAGGGCCTTCAGCGCATCTCCGGCCGCAAACCAGACTTGCTGGCCGTCATAGGAAACCCCATGCACGTGATCCACACCGGGAAAGGGTCCATATTCACGCACGATTTCGGCTGCTGATCGATTCTTCATGGCTGCATCCTAGTCGATCGGTAGGGCAGCGGGGAGTAACAAAGTCGTCGTGAATCCCGGCAGGGGCGGCGTCATCCAGCGTCGTGCCCGCCCCAGGCCGAACGACTGAACTTTGCCCGCATCCGCCAGCGAGTCGAGCGCCCGCTGCACGGTGCGCTGGCTGGCTCCGAGCGCAAGTGCCAGGGCCGAGCTCGACCACGACTCACCGTCGGCGAGGAAGGCGAGCACCGCCGCATGCTGCTCTTCCACGGGCCGCGCCAGCACCACGACCTCGCGCGCGAGGCGAGGCACCAGCGCAAAACCTCGCTGAGTCGCAGTCACATCGGCCAGCGACCGCAGTACCGAACGAAGCCGCCCGACTTCGACGCGCAAGCGCGCGCGATACGACTCATCGGCGCGCTTTGCTCGGAATGCCCGCGCGACGAGCGCGTCCCTGGGCGCGTCGGCGGGCCACGCTTCGCCCAGTGCGCGAGCGAGCACGAACAAGACAGGGCGCTTTGCGAGCGAGACCACCGTGCGCGCGCCCCGCACGACATAACGGCAGGCGTCCACCACCAGTGCCTTGGATGCCAGTACCGCTTCAACCTCATCGAGCCGCAGGGGCCGCTCCTGGCTTCGCGCAATCAGGCGCGCGGCAGGTGCGTTCAGGACGAGCGTGGCGCTCTCGACTTCCGCGATCAGCGCGGGGATCCCCGCGAGGTGCGCGGCGCGCTCGGCCTGAGCCAGCGCAGCGCGCGCGGGTTTCGTCTGGAGGCGCCGCATCGCGATCCCGGCGACGACCAGCTCGTGGGCAGCCCTCGACGCGGGCGGGAAGGGCGCGGGGTCGACCTTGGCGAGCGCACGCTCGGCCTCGTCGAGGCGTCCGATCAGCAGGAGGCGCCGGACCTCGAGATGCCGGGCGTGCGCGGCATTCAATCGGTCCCCGTGCTCTTCAAGCGTGGCCCGGGCCGCGTCGAGCGCGTGCGCGGGCCAGGCCAGGTCGCGCGAGACGAGCGCGATCTCGGCCTCGGCGACGATACACCGGGCGCGGGCCACCGCCTCTTTCGGGCCGAAGGCGCGAGCGGCACTGCGCACCAGAGCCTTGGCTCGAGCCAGCTCGCCGAGCTGCGCCATCGCGATACCTCGAAGGGCGAGCGCAGGGGCGTCGTCGCGCAAGGCGACGCGCTTCAGGGCGCCGAGGGGATCACCCGCTGCCAGCGCGCGCGCGGCGGCCGTGATCAGCGAGTCCATTTGAATCCCGACACACTTGTCACTCTCACTCCTTCGATGTCCGCCACTAATCTACCTCACGACCACCCACCACCGCGTCGCGGCGAGAGGCACCGACGAGGGCAACCTGAGGGAGAACGACGATGACGCAACACACGATTGGAACACGTAAAGAATGGCTGGCAGCGCGCCTCGATCTGCTCAAGGCGGAAAAGGAACTGACACGGAGCGGCGACGAGCTGGCGCTGCGGCGTCAGGAGCTGCCGTGGGTCCGGGTCGACAAGGAGTACCGATTCGAGACTGATCAAGGCAACGCCGGGCTGGCAGACCTGTTCAAGGGGCGCTCGCAGCTCCTTGTCTACCACTTCATGTTTGGAGCCGACTACACGGCGGGCTGTCCATCGTGCTCTGCGATCGCCGACGGGTTCAACGGTTTCGCAGTTCACCTGGCGAACCACGACGTCACGCTGATGGCGGTGTCGCGGGCGCCGCTGGCGAAACTGCAGGCATACCAGCGGCGGCTGGGGTGGACCTTCCCCTGGGCGTCCTCCCTCGGCGGCGACTTCAACTTCGACTTCAACGTGTCGATCACCGAGGAGCAGCAGCGCAAGGGAGGCGTCGAATACAACTACCAGCGTGGCAGCCACGCGATGGACGCGACCCAGCTGCCGGAGCCCGTTGTGCAGATGGCCGCCACCTGCGGAACCGATGCGAAGACGTATGTGCGGGAAAGGCCCGGCATGAGCGCCTTCGTGCTCGAGGACGGCGTCGTCTATCACACCTATTCCACCTATGCGCGCGGCCTGGATGGCTTGTGGGGCATGTATCAGTGGCTCGACCGCGCCCCATTAGGGCGCAACGA
>DATBCI010000078.1:0-2517 GCA_036270555.1 Burkholderiaceae bacterium | reverse complement strand
CGTGGTCGACGACTACGTGGCCGGTTTCGAAACGATGCTGTCGGGGCAGTCCGGCAAGGTCATCCTGGACTGGACCGCGGCCTGACGCGTTGAGAGTCTGCTTCGGACTGAAAGCGCATTGCGGCTGGTCCGCTCTGGTCGCGATCGGCCCGCCCTGGGGGAAGGATCAGAAGAGCGCCGCGCTTGCGGCGCTGGTTGCCCTGGGGGCGGCCCGCCCGGGGCGTGCGTCTTGATTGCGTCCCTAAATAAGTAGCAGGGCGGTTCTCCGACGCAGCGCGTTACAAATTAATGCAACGGCACCGTTGCGTTTCATTATTCGTCGGCTTATGCTGATTTTCACCGCAGGAGATTGGACGCGACTTAGGAGGTCCGAGCCATGCCGAGAATCAGAATCGCAACGATCGCGCTGTTGTCAGCGGCTGCGTTAAGCCTCGTGCCGATGGGCGCCGCCCAGGCGCACGGGCACGACTTCGGGCGCGGACGTCATTTCGGTCACGGCGGCGGACCGGTTGGAGCCGTGGTCGGCCTGGCTGCCGCGATCGTCACGGCGCCGTTCGCACTGATCGCGGCCGCCGCGGAGTCCGGAGCGCAGCCGGGGTATTACGCCGCGGCACCCGCTTATTCGCCTCCGCCGGCTTACTACGCTGCGCCGCCGCGGGTCACGTATGCGCCGCCGGCGTACTACGCGCCGGCCTACCCACCGGCTTACGCCCCACCGCCGGCGTACTACGGGCCGCCTGCCAGCTACTACTATCCACCGCCGCCACCGCCTTCGTACTACCCGCCGCAGCCGGGGTACTAGGGTGAGGCCTGGCCGGGTGCATGACATCGAGCACAACGAACCACAGCCCAGGACCCGATTCACATCCCGCGCGACCCCGGGCCGGACGTCCGACGCGTGACGCCTCCGGACAGCTACGCGACCGCATCCTCGACGTCGCGACCGAGCTGTTGTTCAGCCACGGCTACGGCGCAACCAGCATCGAGGCCATCGCACGCCGTGCGCGCATTTCGAAGCGGACTTTCTACCAGCGATTCGCCGACAAGCCGGCGCTGATGGGCGCCGTGGTCGTGCGGCTGATCGACAGCCTGCGCCCGCGCGCCGACGTTCCGCTGATCGAAGGTGAAGGACTGGAGCAGATCCTGGTCCACCTGGGTTCGTTGATCCTGCACGCAGCGCTGACGCCGCGCGTGCTCCAGTTGCAGCGGCTGATCGTCGCCGAGTCGAAGCGATTTCCGGACCTGGCCTCGGCGGTTGCAAAGTCGGGCGGTCGGCAGGAAGCCGTGGCGCTGATCAGCGCGCTGCTGATGCGGCACGCGCAGCATGCTTTTGTCACGCCCGCCGATGCCGGCTTCGCAGCCAATCAGTTCCTGCAGATGATCGTGTCGCTGCCTCAATTGCGCGCGATTGGACTGGGCGCGCCGATGACGCCCGAGGAGCTCGATGGGTGGGTGCGCGGCACGGTCGCTTTGTTTCTAGGCGGATTCGCCGCGATGACGAAGCGCGTCTAATCAATACCTTCAACGTGGAATCGATCGCATAGAGGATGGGCAGCTCATCGGAAAATGTGCACTCTTCAACCTCGTCGCGCAATGCAACCTGAAAGGACACAGCATGCCGCTCGTTCGGATCGATCTATCCCAGGACGCCGCAGAGACGTTGGGCCACGACATCGGCGACGTGATCTACGAGGCGATGGTGGACGTGATCAATGTGCCGCGCGACGACCGATTCCAGATCGTCACCTGGCATGGCTGGCACGAGCTGATCTTCCCGAAGAGCTACCTGGGCATCGAGTATTCGCAGGGCATCGTGTTCATCCAGATCACGCTGAACCAGGGACGGTCGGTGGAACTGAAGAAGGCGTTTTACCGTCGGGTCGCGGATGATCTGCACACGAAGCTCGGGCTGCGCAAGCAGGACATCGTCATCAACCTGATCGAAGTGGCCAAGGAGAACTGGTCGTTCGGCAACGGAGAAATGCAATACGCCTGAGGCTCGCCTCCAGCCTGCGGTGCCTCGCGCAGCCTCGGCGCTGAAGCTATTTCGGCGGCACCGGGTTGGGGACGCGATACAGCTCGCCGCGCGAGCCGCCGTTCGGCGTGTCGAATACCCCGGTCAGGATCACATGCGAACCGTCCGGTGTGATCGCCAGGTTCGGGTCATGCGGCGCGGGCAGGTCGACCTGCTTGATCAGCTTGCCGTCCGCGCCGATCACCGCGAAGCAGGCACCATCCCAGAAGCCGACGAACAGGTTGCCGCTGTGGTCCATGCGCAGGCCATCGGGCGTGTAAACGCGGCCGCCTGTCGTCGGCAGCACTTCGGAAATCTTCAGGAATTCGCGCCGGCCGCCGAGTGATCCATCGGGCGCGACGTCGAACAACAGGATGCGCGAGGCGAACGACTCGGCCACGTACAGCAGCTTGCCGTCCGGCGACAACACCAGCCCGTTGGGCGAATGCAGGTCGGAGGCAACCGTCCGCAGCCTGCGATCGGTGCCACGGTAGTAGACCTTC
>DATBCI010000077.1:0-3848 GCA_036270555.1 Burkholderiaceae bacterium | reverse complement strand
AGCAGCAATGTCGCCGGTCAGGTCGCCTCGATCCTGGTGCATGACAACGAGCGCGTGCGGCGCGGCGAGGCGCTGTTCAAGCTCGACGACCAGCCCTACCGCATCGCGGTGGAGGCGGCTCAAGCCAAGCTGGGCTCGGCGCGCCTGGCTGTGATCGCCGCCAAGGCCACCTACCGCCAACAGCTCGCCAACGTGGGCTCGGCACAGGACACGCTGGCCTATCAGGAGAAGGAATACGAGCGGCAGAGGCGACTGCTGACCACTGGCATCGCCTCGCAGGCGCAGTTCGACCAGGCGCTGCGCGCGCTCGACAACGCCCGCCAGCAGGTCGCTTCGGCGGAGCAGCAGGCGGCCAGCGCACTGGCCTTGCTCGACGGAAATCCCGACATCGATGCGAGCCGGCACCCGAGCGTGTTGCAAGCGCAAGCCGAACTGGACCGCGCCCAGCTCAATCTGTCCTACACCAGCATCTCTGCACCGGACGACGGCATCGTCACCAAGGTGGAACGGCTACAGGTGGGCGATTACATCAGCGCCGCCAGCCCGGTGTTTGTGCTGATCTCCAGCCGCGACGTGTGGATCGAAGCCAACTTCAAGGAAAACCAGCTGACCGACATGCGGGCCGGGCAGCCGGCGACGGTCGATATCGACACCTATCCGGACAAGACTTTCAAGGCGCGTATCGCCAGCGTCGCGCCAGGAACCGGCTCGCAGTTCTCGGCGCTGCCGCCGGAGAACGCCACTGGCAACTGGGTCAAG
Organism: Burkholderiaceae bacterium; assembly: GCA_036270555.1. GTDB lineage: Bacteria > Pseudomonadota > Gammaproteobacteria > Burkholderiales > Burkholderiaceae_F > VBCK01. Next base: position 3,089 of record DATBCI010000077.1, on the reverse strand, counting down.
GTGGTGCAGCGCCTGCCCGTTCGCTTGGAGCTGGAGGAGGCCTTCCCCGCCCTGCCGCTGCACTCCGGCCTGAGCGCCACCGTCGAAGTGGACACCGGCCACCGTCGCAGCGTGTTCGGATCGCACAGCAATCGATGAGCAGCCAGACGCCGGCCGGCCGCGAGCCGGTTCTGCACCGGAGCATGATCACCCTCACGGTGATGCTGGCGTCGATCCTGCAGGCGCTGGACAACACCATTGCCAACGTCGCCCTGCCCCGCATGCAGGGCTCGCTCTCGGCCACCCAGGATCAGATGAGCTGGGTGCTTACCTCTTACATCGTGGCGGCGGCCATCATGACACCGCTCACCGGCTGGCTGGCCGGGCGCTTCGGCCGCAAACGGCTGTTCCTGGTGTCGGTGGCCGGCTTCACTCTCACCTCGATGCTGTGCGGCCTTGCGCAGTCGCTGCCGCAGATCGTTCTGTTCCGCTTCCTGCAGGGCGTGGCCGGCGCGGCGCTGGTGCCGATGTCGCAAGCCGTGCTGTTCGACATCAATCCGCCCGAGCGCCACGGCAAGGCCATGGCAGCCTGGGGCCAGGCCGTGGTGCTGGGGCCGATGTTGGGGCCGATTCTCGGCGGCTGGCTCACCGACAACTACAGCTGGCGCTGGGTGTTCTACATCAACGTGCCGCTGGGCATCCTGGCCTTCGCCGGGGTGGCCGCTTATCTGCCGCGCGGCCAAACACGCAGCTCGCGCTTCGACTTCTTCGGCTTCGCCTTGCTCAGCATCGCAGTCGCCGCGCTGCAGCTCGTGCTGGACCGAGGCCCGATCAAGGATTGGTTCGGCTCGCACGAGATCTGGATCGAGGCCGTCACGGCAGGGCTGGCCTTCTACCTGTTCGTGGTGCATAGCGCCACCCGCTCGCATCCATTCATCCCGCTCTCGCTGTTCAGGGATCGCAACTTCGTCACGGGGAACGTCTTCATCTTCGTGGTCGGCATCGTTCTGTTCGCCACGCTGGCGCTGTTGCCGCCGCTGCTACAGGATCTGATGAACTACCCGGTCTATACCGCCGGCCTGGTCACCGCGCCGCGCGGCGTCGGCAGCCTGGTGGCGATGCTGACCGTGGGATGGCTGGTCGGCCGCCTGGACCCGCGCCTGATCATCGCCTCCGGCTTCCTGCTCACTGCGCTGTCGCTATGGCAGATGACCGGCTTCGATCTGCAGATGAGCAGCACGCTGATACTTTGGTCCGGTGCCGTGCAAGGGCTCGGCACTGGCATCGCTTACGTGCCGATGGCGACCCTGGCCTTCGCCAGCCTGCCCGGCGAGCTGCGAAACGAGGGCACGGCGCTTTTCAATCTGGCGCGCAATCTCGGCAGCAGCGTCGGCATCTCGGTCGTGCAGGCTCTACTCATCAGCAACACCCAGATCCTGCACTCATCCCTGGCCGATCACATCACGCCTTACAACCTGGCCGCCCGAAACCCGCAACTGGCAGCGCAATTGAGCTCTCATGACGGCATGGCCACACTCAATGCCGGACTGACCGCGCAGGCCTCGATGATCGCCTATATCGATGACTTCCAGCTCATGCTGATTCTCACCCTGCTCACTCTCCCGCTACTGCTGCTGGTGCGTCCTGCCGTAAAAAGGAAGAGCGAGGATGCCCCACCTATGGCCTTCGAGTGAGATGCCTTCATGACGGCTCGCGCTGTCTTGCTACGCGCAGTTTGCATCGGCCGATTCCTGGGACTGGCCTCGCTCCTTGCCGCTTGCACGGTCGGTCCCGATTTCAGGCGACCCGACGCTCCCACGACCGATGCCTACACTCGCGAACCGCTGGACAACCTTGCCGTCGGGGGCCAGCGGCTCGTCTCCGGCCAGAGCCCTGCGCCGGAATGGTGGGGTGCATTTGAATCCGATGCGCTGAACGACACTGTTCGACAGGCGCTGGCTGGCAACCGCACCCTGGCGGCGGCGCAGGCCTCGCTGGCGCAGGCATGGGAAGTCGTAAACGCCAGCACGGGCGCCCTCTATCCGCAGGTGAGCGCAGACGCGGGCACGGGCCGGGAAAAGTACGGCGCGCAGTTTGCCGGCTCGTTGCAATTCCCAACCTTCACTTATTACACGGCTGGCCCCAGCATCCGATACCTCTTCGACTTCACCGGCGGCCAGCGTCGTACGGTGGAACAGAAGCGGGCTCAAGCCGATTATCAGGAGTACCAGCTGCAGGCCACTTATTTGAGTCTGGCTGGCAACGTGGTCGAGCAGGCGCTCGCAATGGCATCGGCGCGCGCACAGCTCGATGCGTTGGAGACGCTATTGCAGGAGGATCGGGAGAACGTAAGGCTGGTGCAAACCGCCTTCGACGCAGGCTCTGTCACCCGCGTCGACGTGCTCAGCGCGCAGAGTCAGCTGGCCAGCGATCAGACCCTGCTTCCGCCGCTACGCCAGCAGCTGAGCACGGCCCGCCATGCACTCTCCGTCCTGGTGGGGCACTCACCCGCGCAGTGGGAGCCACCGGATTTCACGCTGGCGCAGCTTCAATTGCCGGGTGCCTTGCCGCTGAGTCTGCCGTCCGAACTGGCGCACCGCCGCCCCGACATCCTGGCAGCTGAATCGCAGCTCCATGCTGCAACCGCCGCGGTCGGCGTGGCCACATCCGCTCTCTACCCGCAGATCACCCTGAGCGCCTCGGCCGGTCAGCAATCGACCCGGCTGTCGCACGTTTTCGACCAATCCAGCACAGCGTGGGGGTTCGCGGCCGGTTTGACAGCACCCCTGTTCGACGGGGGCACTCTGCGCGCGGAGCGCCGCGCAGCACAGGATGAAATGCGAGCTGCATTGGCCAATTACGAGCAAACTGTTTTGCAGGCCCTCGGGCAGGTGGCCGATGTGCTCACCGCCCTGGATCACGATGCAGAACTACTGTCCGCACAGAAAAACGCGCTGGACTCCGCCTCGGCCAACCTGGCTCTGACGCGCGAAAGCTACGCGGTCGGCAATGTGGGCGTGCTGCAGGTACTCGACGCCGAGCGCCAATACCAACAGGTCCGTCTCGGCTTCGTGCGAGCTCAGACCCGACGCTATCAAGACACGGCGCAG
>DATBCI010000076.1:0-13031 GCA_036270555.1 Burkholderiaceae bacterium | reverse complement strand
AGGCGCGGCCGGCAAGTGATTTCGCGCGCGTGCTGCCGTCGCTGCAGAAGGTGCTCGATCTGACGCGCGAGGTCGCGGCGGCGAAAGCGGCGAAGCTCGGCGTCAACCCTTATGACGCGCTGCTCGATCAATACGAGCCGGGCGGCAGCAGCGCGGCGATCGATCGCGTCTTTGAGCCGTTCGCTGCACGTCTGACGAGCCTGATTGAAGAAGCGCTCGCCGCGCAGGCGAAACATCCGGCGCCGCTCGCGCCGCAAGGCCCGTTCCCGATCGCCAAGCAGCGCGCAGCCGGTGTGAAGCTGATGGAATATATCGGCTTCGATTTCAATCACGGCCGGCTCGATGTCAGCGCGCATCCGTTTTCCGGCGGCACGCCCGACGATGTGCGCATCACCACGCGCTACGAGGAAGAGGATTTCCATCGCGCGCTGCAGGGCGTGCTGCATGAGACGGGTCATGCCATGTATGAGCGCGGCCTGCCCGAAGCCTGGCGCCGCCAGCCGGTCGGCCGGGCGCGCGGCATGAGCCTCCACGAAAGCCAATCGCTGCTCATCGAGATGCAGGTCTGCCGCTCGCGCGAGTTTCAGGCTTTCGCCGCGCCGATTCTGCGTGCGGTGTTCGGTGCGAGCGGTCCGGCTTGGGAAGCCGAGAATCTCTATCGCCTCGGCACGCGGGTCGCGCGCAGCCTCATTCGCGTCGATGCCGACGAGGTCACCTATCCGGCGCATGTCATCCTGCGCTACCGGCTGGAGAAGGCGCTGCTCGCCGGCGATCTGGCGGGCCGCGTGTTCAAGAACAAGCCGGCTTCGGACAACTTGCAGGTTCCCCCATACAAGTACGCGTCCGACAGCGTTCTCGTGATAGGCGACGACAAGAAGAGCGCGTAATTGGACACGGCGCGGGCCGGGTGACGGCGCGGCGTTTGCGGCCGGCCGACCGACCCACAGCGGATCAGGAGAGGGACATGGGTCTACACGCGACGCAATACAAGGGCTTGCTCGGATGGATCGACGCGCGGATGCCGTCGCTGATGACCGCGTACCGCACCCACATGTCGGAGTACTACGCGCCCAAGAATTTCAACGTCTGGTACTTCTTCGGCTCGTTCGCTCTGATGGTTCTGGTGATCCAGTTCGTCAGCGGCATCCTGCTGGCGATGCACTACAAGCCGGACTCGACGCTGGCCTTCTGGTCGGTCGAGTTCATCATGCGCGAGGTACAGGGCGGCTGGTTCATCCGCTACATGCATTCGACCGGAGCGTCGTTCTTCTTCATCGTGGTGTACCTGCATATGTTCCGCGGCCTGCTGTATGGCAGCTATCGCAAGCCGCGCGAGCTGGTGTGGGTGATCGGCACCCTGATTTTCCTGGCGTTGATGGCCGAATCTTTCTTCGGGTACCTGCTCCCCTGGGGCCAGATGAGCTTCTGGGGCGCGCAGGTCATCATCAACCTGTTCAGCTCGATTCCGTACATCGGAGACTGGCTTTCGACCTGGATTCGCGGCGATTTCGTCGTGGGCGACGCCACCCTGAACCGCTTCTTTTCACTGCACATCATTGCGGTGCCGTTGGCCCTGCTGGCGCTGGTGGTGGCGCACGTGTTCGCCCTGCACGACGTGGGCTCCAACAATCCCGACGGCGTCGAGATCAAGGACCACACCGATGCCAAGGGTCGGCCGCTGGACAGCATCCCTTTTCACCCGTACTACACGGTGCACGACCTGTACGGGATAGGATTTCTCTTCATGGCTTACTGCGCGGTCTTGTTCTTCGCGCCCGAGCTGGGAGGCGTGTTCCTGGAAGGTAACAACTTCATCCCGGCCGATCCGTTCCAGACCCCGCAGCACATCGCCCCGCTGTGGTACTTCACGCCCTATTACTCGATCCTGCGCGCCACCACGGCGGAGTTCATGATCTGGCTGGCCGGCGGCACCGCCGTGCTGGCCGCGCTGATCTGCCTGCGATTGCGCGGAATATGGGCGTGGCTGGCGGTGGCCTTGGTGGCCGCTCTTGCGATCGTGTTGATGATCGTTCCCAACGTCAAGCAAGACCCGAAGTTGTGGGGTGTGATCATGATGGGGCTGTCGGTGACGGTGTTCGCGGCGCTGCCATGGCTGGATCAGTCGCCCGTCAAATCGATTCGCTACCGGCCCTTCTGGCACAGGATCGTCATCGGTGTTTTCGTGGTCGCCTTCGTCATTCTCGGCTACCTGGGCATCAATCCGCCCACGCCCACCCGCACCCTGGTGGCCCAGGTGTGTGCGGGCCTTTACTTCGGCTTTTTCTTCCTGATGCCGTGGTGGAGTCGGATGGGAACCTTCAAGCCGGTTCCCGATCGGGTGAAGTTCAAAGGCCATTGACGGGAGCCGACGATGACCGCAATTCCTTTTGGTCGGACCGCCATGGCGATCGTGCTGATGGTGGGCTCGCTCGGCGCACGTGCGCAGGAAGTGAGGCTGGACGAGTGGCCGACCGCCGGTGCCACCGATCTGGCGGCTTTGCAAAGGGGCGCACGGACGTTTGCCAACTATTGCTTGAACTGCCACGCCGCGAGCCTGATGCGCTGGAATCGATTGCAGGACATCGGCCTGGACGAAAAGCAGATCAAGACCGGCCTGATTTTCGGCACTCAGCGGGTTACCGACACGATGACCGTGTCGATGACTTCGCACGATGCCAAGACGTGGTTCGGCAAGGCACCGCCCGATCTGTCCGTGATCGTGCGGGCGCGCAATACGGTTGAGCACGCCGGGACCGACTACCTCTATACGTTGCTGCGCGGCTTTTACCGCGACCGGTCCACGCTGACAGGTTGGAACAACGTGGTCTATCCGAACATCGCGATGCCCAATATCTTCTGGGAGCAGCAGGGCCCGCGCGAAGCCACCCTGACCCGCGTCGAGTACCAGGACGTGGCGCCTGCCGACGGCAAAGGTCCGGCGCGCGAGCGCCTGGTGCAGACCATCAGCCACTTCGACGCCAGCGGTAACGTCGCCTTGAATCGGACCGAGCTCGACCAGGGTGCGCCGGGCATTTCGTACGGCTTCAAGCCGGCCGATCCGGCCGCGGCGCAGGCGGTCGATTCGGAGGTTGCCGATCTGGTGGCGTACCTGAACTGGATGTCCGAGCCGACCGCGCAAACCCGGCGCCGGATCGGGGTGTGGGCGATCGGATTCCTGGTCGTCTTCATCGGCGTAGGGCGGTGGCTTAATTCCGTCTTCTGGCGCGACGTTAAGTAGCCGGCTGCAACGCGCAACTTGGGGTGAGTGGCCGGATGGAAGCACGGCGCAGCGTCGCCATTTGGCTGTTCGCTTGCGCGGCACTCGTGTACGGGGTGCTGGTGGTGGGCGGCATCACGCGGCTGACACACTCCGGGCTGTCAATCGTCGAATGGCAGCCGCTGGTGGGCGCCTTGCCGCCTCTGTCGGATGCGGCGTGGACGCGCCTGTTCGACCAATATCGCGCGACGCCCGAGTTCCGGCTGGTGAACTTCGACCTGACACTCGAAGGCTTCAAGCAGATTTTCTGGTGGGAGTACGCGCACCGTTTGATGGGGCGCCTGGTGGGTCTGGTTTTTCTGCTGCCCTTGCTCTGGTTCATGGCGTCGCGCGCGATTTCTCGCGCGCTGGCGTGGCGCCTGGCGGGGATCTTCGCGCTCGGAGGACTGCAGGGCGCCCTCGGCTGGTACATGGTGGCCAGCGGCCTGGTCGACGACCCGCGTGTCAGTCCGTTTCGACTGACCGCACACCTGGCGCTGGCGTTGCTGATCATTGGCGCCATCCTGTGGGCTGCATGGGGGCAGCTGTCGGCGCGCTTCAACCGCCACGCGGTTCCCTGGATGGCCACGGGCACCGTCGCACTGGTGTTCGTGATGGCGATGAGCGGCGGGCTGGTCGCCGGAACCCGCGCCGGCTTCGCCTACAACACATTTCCGCTGATGGGTGGGGCGTTCGTTCCACCGGACTTGATGCGATTCAGCCCGTGGTACCTGAATTTCGTCTACAACCCGACCACGGTTCAATTTGTCCATCGGATGATCGCGTGGACTCTGATTGCGTCAGTGCCGGCGCTGTGGTGGTGGGTGCGCCGCTCGGCGCCCGCGCCTGAGGTGCGCCGGGCGTCCAATTGGATGCTGGCAGCGCTGGCACTTCAGGTGACGCTTGGCATCTCGACGCTGCTGTCGGTCGTCGCATTGCCATTGGCAGCTGCGCATCAAGCCGGTGCGGTGCTGCTCTACACAGCCTGTCTGTGGACGGCCCGCTCGCTGGGTATCTCCGCCGGGGAGTCGCAGTTGAGTGGTCGCGCGGACGACTCAAGCTGAAAAGCGAAGCTCGCTGAAAGGCGAGGCCGACCCCCGCGCCAGCGCGTGGCACGCGCATGCGTGCCAGGACTCGGGGCGCACCGAGTGGGCGCAAAGGAGCGTCGCCGCGTGCGTCGTGCAAGAATTCTGCACGCTTGCATTTCTTACCGGGCGTGGGGTGATGTCCTACCCGCGCGTGCCCGCAACCGGGGGGGAAGTACTACCCGCCGCATCAGATTCACCTGCGAGGACGGCGCTCAAATCCCGCCCGACGCCGCAACGTGGCATCGATCGCGTGAACCTTTCCTTTTTGAGGCGGGATTAACGGATCGGTTGTGCTCGAAGCGGCTCAGGAGCGACGCGCCCACACCGCGCAAGCAGGCGGGGATCCGTGGCATCGCCGAAGTCAGCCCCGCAGCTCGCGTAGTGCACGCCACAAGACGTCCTGACGGCTTACGTGGCCGGGTTTCCGTCGTCGAAAAACGACGGCGGACGCTTGAGTTTGCCCGCTTTTGGTGCGCTGCAATATAATATATGAGAGAGGTAAGGTAAGCCCGACGAACGGCAAGTGATTTTCATTGACATCCCCTATTGGGATGACTTAGCATGCCATGACACAAGTACGGTAGTGCAGAGGTATATCGGTAAGTCGTTGATATTACGCGACTTCACTGACTGGACTGCTTTGCGAAGTCAGTGAACCCCGACATATCCGGTATACCACATACAGAGAGGTTTAGTACCAAATGCAAGTTATCAAAAAAGAGGGTCGGTACTTGGGTAATGACCCCCAATTGAGCACCCGCAGAGGCCTGAAGTCGCTGTTCTTCAGCTTGGCATTGCTTTGCACAATGCTCTGGACGAACCAGGCGTCGGCTGTTCCGAGCTACGCGCGCCAAACGGGACATCCCTGTTCGAAGTGTCACGTCGGCGGATACGGTCCGCAGCTGACGCCCTACGGCATCAAATTCAAGATCAACGCGTACACCGAGACCGACCACAAGGGTCTGAAGATTCCGGTGGCCGCGATGATCATGGCGGGCTTCACGCACACCGAAACCGATCAGATACCGCCGCCGACTCCGCATGACAACGCCAACAACAACTTCGACATCAACCAGATCTCCGGCTTCCTGGCGGGCCGCATTACCGACGATGCCGGGATCTTTTCGCAGATCACTTACGACGGTGTCGGCAAAGGCACTGCGATCGACAACGTTGATATTCGAGTGGCGCACGACTTTGTGATCGCCAAGACCGACGCCATTCTCGGTCTGGACGTGAACAACAACCCCACCGTCTCGGATCCGGGCAACACGCAGCCGGCGTGGTACTTCCCGTATATCGGCACGGCGCTGGTGTCGGGCACCGGCGACGCGGCAACTCAAATCAACGGCGCCCTGGCAACCGCGGTTACCGGAGTGTCCGCCTACGCATTCGTCGACGACTCAATCTACGCCGAAGTTGGAACGTATCGCTCCTTGTCGCCCGCGATGCAGATCAAGTTCGGGGAAGGGGCTGGCGCCGACATCGGGCGCGTCGATGACTCGGTCTACTGGCGGCTCAACTATATCCAGGACATGAACACGCAGGCTTTTTCGGCGGGATTGGTCGGATTCAACTTCAGCCTCAACCCGACCCGGATGGATGGCGGCCCTGTCAACCGGTACCGTGATATCGGCGTGGACGCTTCATACCTGTGGCTGGGCAACGGAGTGCACAACTTCAGCGCCTACGGCAGCTTCATTCGCGAGGACCAGACCCACACCTTCGATCTGGCGAACGCAGGATCGGACAATCTGAACGACCGCTTGTACGAGCTCCGCTTTAACGCTTCGTACTACTACCAGCAGACCTATGGATTGACGCTGTCGCGCTTTTCGACCCACGGCACCCAGGACGCAACCTTGTACTCGGCGTTCTCGGCAACCGGCAGCCCCGACACGGCCGGAACCATCCTGCAGGTCGACTGGACGCCATGGGGCAAGGAAAAGTCCTGGGGACGCCCGTTCGCGAATGTCCGGGTCGGCCTGCAGTACACGATCTATGACAAGTTCGACGGTGCGAGCAGCAATTACGACGGCAACGGCCGCAACGCCAGCGACAACAACACGCTGTTCTTCTTCCTATGGGCGGCGATTTAGTGACGGGAGGCTCTAATGAGGTGGACTGCACTTTTGCGAACGATGGCGCTGGTTCTGATTCCGACGCTGACCGCCACCGCGCAGGCCGCGGGTGATGCCACGCGCGGTGCCGACATCTTCAAGCAGAACTGCTCGATGTGTCACAGCCCGGAGCCCGGGCAGAACCTGGTCGGTCCGTCGCTGTTCTCGGTGGTCGGACGCGCCGCCGGCAGCATCACGGACTTTTCGTACTCCTCGGCGATGAAGGGCAGCGGCATCACCTGGACCGCCGATCGCCTGTTGGCCTATTTGAAGGCGCCGCGCAAATACATCCCCGGCGTCAAAATGATGTTCCCGGGCCTGTCCGACGAGCAGGATCGTGAGCACGTCGTGGCGTTCCTCGCGACGTTGGGCGCTGCAGGCGCCAGCCATGGGAACGCCTCCGGGCAGCAGGCCAAGGCCGGCTCGTCCGGCGAGTAGCCGGGCAGCGATTCGCCGTACCCGCGAGCGGCCGACCGGGCCGCTCGCGCCTTCCTTCCGATATTCCTCCGAGATCCCAGAGAGGCAGAGCAGCGCTATTGGTGCTCTGCCGCGGGCGCCGGCGTTGCCGCGGCGCCGAAAAACATGTTGCGGGTCGTCACGGTGGATAAGCCGTCGATGGCACCGATGCCGATCAGAGCGACCAGCAACGTAGGCGGCAGAATAATCGCGAACACGAGCGCCAGCCGCTCCCACACCAGATGCATCAGCATTGAAACGATCAAGCCGGCCTGCAGCAGCATCAGCACGACCAGCAGGATCCAGCGCAGATGCCCCTGCACATTGAAATAGCCGACGCTGTAGGACATCGCGGCCAGTACAAACAGCATTGCCCAGACCTTCACATAGGTCGCGATCGGCGGCTGCTGTCCGTGTTCTTGTGCCATGGTTCTCTCTTTACCAGAGGTAGAAGACTGCGAAGATAAACACCCACACCAGATCGACGAAGTGCCAGTACAGGCTGAGGATTTCGACGATCTCGTAACCGCCCTTGCGACCGGTCATGAAGCCTGGCCGCATGTTTTCCAGATCGCCCCGCGCCACCTTGATCGACACGATGATCAGGAAGATCACGCCGATGGTCACGTGGGTGCCGTGAAACCCGGTGATCATGAAGAAGCTCGCCCCGAACTGGGCCGCGCCGAGCGGATTGGCCCAGGGGCGCACCCCGTCGTTGACGATCAGGTGGGTCCACTCGAAGGCCTGCATCGCGACGAACGAGGCGCCCAGCAGCGCAGTCACGAGCAACCACAGCAGCGCCTTCTGGCGATTCCTCTGGTACCCGTAGCCGACCGCGAGCGACATCGTGCCGCAGCTGGTCGTCAGTACGAACGTCATCACGGCGACCAGCAGCAGCGGAATCTCCCTGCCCCCGACGGTCAACGAGAACACCTCCGCCGGATGCGGCCAGGGCACCTGGGTCGACAGGCGTACGTTCATGTAGGCGATCAGGAAACTGCCGAACACGAACACGTCGCCCAGCAGGAACACCCACATCATCACCTTCGCCCACGGCACGTTCTTGAACAGCCGCTGATCGGAGGAGATGTCGGTGATCAGGGTTTCCAGGCTTTGTGGCGCGGCGACCGATGCTGCGCTGCTGGTCGGCATGGACTGCGTCATCTTGTTTGATCTCCCTTCGTTGTGTCGACGAAGCTCACGCCAGGAAGCGGCCGCGGCACAACTCGGCGACCGCTGGAACAATGAGTGCGAGCAGCACCAGCCAAACCAGCAGCAGATAACGCCAGTAGACCGTGCACAGCTCAACGCTCGTGCGAATCCGGGCGGTGTCCTTGGAGCGCCACGCGCGGCTGGTGGTGGTGGCCCAGAACCCGAGGCCGCCGAGCACATGGGCTCCGTGCAGCGCTGTGAAAAGATAGAAGAACGAATTGGCAGGCGTGGCCGCGATGGCACCCCCCGCACTGGCGCCGCCGAAGTATCCCGACGCGTTCAGCTGCTGCCAGGCCCAGATCTGTCCCACCAGAAAGGCGAAGCTGCACAACCCGGCGGCCGCCAGGCCGAGCCGAACGCGCTCGATGTCGGAGCGACGGGCGGCGCCGCGCGCCGACCGCATCGCAAGGTCGCTCAGGATCAGCATGCCGGTGTTCAGCCAGAGCACGCTCGGAAACACGAACGTGCGCCAGTCGCCGGCCATCATCCGCATGAAGTAGGCGCAGACCGTCAGCGCGAACAGGGAGGTGGCCACCGCGAGAAACACGCCCAGGCCCACCTTGGCCGCCGGCACCTGGAACGAGGCGCCGGAGGCCACGCTTTCGACCGAGCGCTGTTCGACCCAAGGTTTCACGTGGACCGTCTGGCGCAGCAGCCAGATAAACGCAACCGCCACGATGACGAACAGCAGGTAAAGCGGACTCAGCATCGGCCGTTACCCGTGGCTGGCGGCAGCCGCGCCGGCCGGCGGTTGATTCTGCGGAATGAAATCTTCCTTGGCTCCCGGCACGCTGTAGTCATAGGCCCAGCGGTACACCACCGGCAGCTGTTCGCCGAAATTGCCATGCTCCGGCGGCGTATGAGCCGTCTGCCATTCCAGCGTGGTGGCGCGCCACGGATTGCTTCCGGCCGGCTTGCCTTTGAAGTAGCTCCAGATCACATTGAAGATGAACAGCAGCTGGACCGTCGCCACGGTCAATGCCGCAATGCTGATTTCGGCGTTCAGGCCCTGAGCCGACTCGGGGATGGTCCGCAGCGAGTCCATCGCGTAATAGCGGCGCGGCACCCCCAGGAAGCCCAGGTAGTGCATCGGGAAGAAGACGCAGTAGGCGCCGACGAACGTGATCCAGAAGTGGATCCGGCCCATCGTCTCGTCGAGCATCTTGCCCGTGATCTTCGGGTACCAGTGGTAGATGGCGCCGAAAAAAACCAGCACGGGCGATACCGCCATCACCATGTGGAAGTGCGCCACGACGAACAGGGTGTGCGACAGCGGCACGTCGACCGGCACGTTGCCCAGATACAGTCCCGACAGGCCGCCGTTGACAAACGTGAAGACGAAGGCGATCGCAAACAGCATCGGCACCGTGAAATGGATGTTGCCCCGCCACAGGGTCAACACCCAGTTGTACACCTTCAGTGCCGTCGGGATGGCGATGATCAGCGTGGTGGTCGCGAAAAAGAAACCGAAGTACACATTCATCCCGCTCACAAACATGTGGTGCGCCCACACGACGAAGCTCAGGCCGCCGATGATCAGAATGGCCCACACCATCATCCGGTAGCCGAAGATGTTCTTGCGCGCGTTCGTGGCGATCAGGTCTGAAGCAATGCCGAAGGCGGGCAGGGCGACGATGTAGACCTCGGGGTGGCCGAAGTACCAGAACAGATGCTGAAACAGGATCGGGTTGCCGCCGCCGTACTGCAGGTGCTCCCCCTTCAGGACCAGCGCGGGCATGAAGAAGCTGGTGTCGAGCGTACGGTCCAGCAGCATCATCAGGGCGCTCACGAAGAGCGCTGGAAATGCCAGCAACGCCAGCAGCGTGGCGGTAAAGATGCCCCACACCGTCAGCGGCAGCCGCATCAGTGTCATGCCCCGGGTGCGCGCCTGCAGCACCGTTACCACATAGTTCAAGCCGCCCATCGTGAAACCGATGATGAACACGGCCAGCGAAATGAGCGTCAGGATGATTCCCCAGTTCGATCCCGGGGTGCCGGGCAGAATCGCTGTTGGCGGGTACAGCGTCCAGCCGGAGCCGGTCGGGCCGCCGGCGACCAAGAAGCTCGCCACCAGGATCAGCACCGCCAGCAGGAACAGCCAGTAGCTCAGCATGTTCATGATCGGAAAGACCATGTCCCGGGCCCCGATCATCAGCGGGATCAGGTAGTTGCCAAAGCCTCCCAGGAACAGGGCCGTCAGCAGATAGACCACCATGATCAGTCCGTGCATTGTGACGAACTGCAGGTAGTTGCTCGGCGTGATGAACGAAAACGTGTTCGGGAATCCGAGCTGCAGCCGGATCAGGTCCGACAGGATCAGGCCGACGAACCCGATCGCCAGCGCGGTGACACCATATTGGATCCCGATCCACTTGGCGTCCTGGCTGAAGACATATTTGCCGATGAACGTATGCGCGTGGTGAAGCTCGACTTCCTCGACTTCGGCGGGTGGTGCATAGGCCGATTCGTCATGCGTGACCGCAGCCATGGTGAGTCCTATCGGAGGGAATTGACGTATCCGGCCAGGTCGACTTCGTCGTGCTCGCCGGTCAGCATTGCGGCCATCGAGGACATCTGCGGGCCATACGGGTCCTTCAGGTTCCGCCCGCGGTAGCCGTGCCTGAAATTGTCCAGTTGAGTGGCCAGGTACCAGTCGCTCATGCCCGCCAGCCGCGGAGCGTTGGTGGCGTGGATGCCGTGCCCCTCATCGCCATGGCACATCGAGCAGTTGGCGTACAGCGACCGACCGTGGTCGAGGTTTGCCGTCACCGTCGACTGGGCCGGCTGATCCGGCAGCGTCTTGATGTAGGCCACCACGTTGGCGATGGCATCATCGTCGGCCAGCGTCGCGGCCATCGGCGCCATCGTGTGGCCGTTGACGTCGTGCTCGTCTGCACCGCGCGCTCCGGCCTTGAAGTCTTTCAACTGGCGAACCAGGTACCAGTCGGCCTGGCCGCTCAACTTCGGCGCATGCAGCGCAGGATTGCCCTCGGCCTGCTGCCCGTGACAGGCGGAGCACACCGCGTACAGAGAGGCGCCCGCCGCGGCGTCTCCCGCCGGGTGGGCCAGGGTTTGCGCAAAGGTCGGCCAGCCGTTCAACCAGGACTGAAACGCCGCGTCATCCTCGACCACGATCTGACCGTGCATCGTGAAGTGTCCGACGCCGCACAGCTCCTGGCAGTTCAGATCAAACGTTCCGGCGGCCGTTGGAGTAAACCAGTAGCGAGTGACCAGACCGGGTACCAGGTCCATCTTGATCCGGAACTGCGGCACGGAGAAGTCGTGCAGCACATCGAGCGAGCGCAGCTCCACCTTGCGCGCAACCCCGATCGGCAGATGCAGGTCGGAGCTCGAAACCAGGACGTCGTCCTGACCGTTTGGATCGTTCGGATCGATGCCGAACGGATTGGTGTCGCTCACGAAGCGCGCGTCGGTTGCCCCCAGCACTCCATCCTTGCCGGGGAAACGGAACATCCAATTCCACTGGCGGCCATAGGCTTCGACCACCTGGGCGTCCTTCGGGATATCGACGATCTTCGCCCATGCGACCAGTCCGGGGGCGAGCAGGGCGGCGATCCCGACCGCCGTCAGGATGCTCAACCAGATCTCGAGTTTCTTGCTCTCCGGCTCGTAGGCTGCTTGCGATCCCTCACGATGCCGGAATCGCACCACGCAATAGGCCATGAACAGCGTGACCACGACGAAGAAGGCGCCGGTGACCACGATCGTCGTGTGCGAAATGTCGTCGACCACGCTCCAGTTGGAAGCGAGCGGCAGGTAGTACCACGGGCTCAGGAAATGAAACAGCACGGAGCCGAGCACCAGGATCACCAGTACGATTGCTAGGACCATGTCCGCCGCCCCTCACGCCGATACTCGATTGCGTCGAACGTCACTCGCGTCTCCCCTCAGAGTCGAAATCGGTCCCTTTTTTTGGCCGGCAGACTCTACCGTCTGCGCATCGCTTGGGTCAAGCCAGGACAAGACCATGGCTGACGGATCTTGCGGCGCGGCGGCGCGCGATGGCCTCATAGCTTGACGATGGTGTCGATGATCGCGATACCGAGCAGCAATGCGAGGTAAGCGAGCGACGCGTGGAAGTTGGCGAGTGCCGTGCGCTGGCTCGGCGCTCGCGCGAGTTGTGCGCTTTTCACCAGCAGGTAGGCGCCGGCACCGATCGCGACCACCCGGTAAAGAAGCCCCATGCCGAACAGCGCCGGCACGAGCGACGCGAGCACCAGCAGCACGGAGCCGGCCAACACCGCGCGCGCGGCGCGCGCATCGCCCACGACCACCGGCAGCATGGGCACCTTGGCGGCGGCGTAGTCGTCGTGAAACGCAATGGCCAGGCTCCAGAAGTGCGGCGGAGTCCACAGGAACAGCACGATCGCGAACAGCAGCGGCAGCGGTTCGAGCGTCTGCGGCGATACCGCGGCCGCGCCGGCGAGCACCGCGAAGCTGCCTGCCAGCCCGCCGACCACGATGTTCCACCAGGTGCGCCGCTTCAACCAGACCGTATAGACCACCGCGTAGGTGAACGCGCCGAGAAACGTGTACAGAGCCGTGGTGGCGTTCAGCGCAATCGCGGCCAGCCCGACGCCCGCCGCGCCGATGGCCGCGATCGCGGCATGCCAGGTCACCCCCGCTGCCAACTGGCCAGTGACAAACGGGCGATTGCGGGTGCGCCGCATTCGCGCATCGAGCGCTCGCTCCACGATCTGGTTGAAGGCGCCGGCCGCGGCCGAGGCCATCGTGACGGCCAGCCCCAGCGCGCACACCTGCCACACCGCCAGCGAACGGCCCGATGCGACGGCCAGCCCCGTGATTGCCGTGAAACCGATGACAAGTCCGATGCGCAGCTTGAACAGTTCGAAGAACAGACGAAGGTTCAAGGCGCGT
>DATBCI010000075.1:0-4412 GCA_036270555.1 Burkholderiaceae bacterium | reverse complement strand
CTCGCCGCCGTCGGTGTCACCGTCGGGGCGCGGCTTCACACGCTGAAAGCCCTGGATCGCCGCCCGAGCCACCAGCGCATTGCGGTGGATCCGCACGAAGCGCTCGCCGAACTCCTGCTCCAGCGTGGTCAGCGATTCCTCAGTCAGATGCTCCTTTTGCCCGGTGCGGATCGTCACGTATTTCAATTCAGCCCGCAGGTAGACGATCTCGTCGATCGGCACCAGCACCAGGCGGCCGCGCTCCGAGACCGTCAGGTGGCTGCGGGTGGCGCCGAGCGTGCGGGCCAGTTCCTCGATGCGCGGCTCGTTGCGCTTCAGGCGATGCACCCGCTTCAGCGCCTCGAGCAGCCGCTCGGTACGCACCGGCTTGAGCAGATAGTCCAGCGCCTGCACCTCGAACGCCGGCAGCGCGTGCTCGTCGAACGCGGTCACGAAGATGATCGCGGGAGGCGCTTCGCGCGCCACCAGGTGGCGCGCGACCTCGATGCCGCTCATGTCCGGCATCATGATGTCCAGCAGCACCGCGTCCGGCTGCAGCTGATCGACCGCCTCCAGCGCCGCCAGGCCACTCTCCACCGTTCCAATCAACGTCAAGTCGATCTGGCGCGCGCATTCGGTCAGCTGCTGGGTCAGCCGGGAACGCGCCAGCGGCTCGTCGTCGACGATAAGGACGTTCAACATCTGCTCAGGCCGCCTTGTTTTCCACGGGAATCGTCATCGTCAGCTCGAAGCGTCCGCGGCGCACGCGGGTTTCCAGGTGCGCCTCCAGATCGTAAATCAGGGCCAGGCGGCCGCGGATGTTGTTCAGCCCGATCTGGTTGCCTTCGCGCTGGATCGGTTCCTGCGCAATCGGGTTGCTGACGGCGATCTCCAGCGTAAAGCCGCGCTGGCGCACCTTCACGTCGATCTCGCAGGTGCCGGCCACGCGCTCGGCGCCATAGCGCACGGCGTTTTCGATGATCGGCTGCAGCAGCAGTTGCGGCACGCGTGCGCGCGGGTGAACCGGCGTGATCTGCCAGTTCACTTGCAGTCGCTCCCCCAACCGGGTCTGTTCGATTTCGACGTACTTGCGGCACAAATCCAACTCGTGCTCCAGCGAAACGAGCTGGCGCACGTCGCCCATGACAGCGCGGAACAGTTCGGCCAGATTCTCCAGCATGCGCTCGGCGCGCGCGGGATCCGACTGGACGACAGCCAGCACCGCGTTCAGGCTATTGAACAGGAAGTGCGGCCGAATCCGCGACTGCAGCGCCTGCAGCTTGGCCTCGGCCACTGCTGGCGAAAAAGCGCGTGCCCGCAGCTCCAGGTAGTGCTGCACCGCCATGCCGCCCACCAGGGCAATCAGCGAGCCGGCCCACTCCGGGCGACCGACCGGCTCAATCGGCCCCAGCAGCAGGCGCAACACGCCGTACGCAATCGCCGCCGGCATCACCCAGGTGAGCGCCCGCTGCACGACGGCCGACGGCTTCAACGGTAGTCTCAGGAGCAGCCGGCGCAGCGCGCACCAGGCGAGCAATGTCATCAGCGTGACCGGCTCCAGTACAGCCGCGGTGGACAGGAACGCGGCGCTGAACTGCCCGGATTCGGAGGTCGCTGCCAGTGTGCCGACCACGGCCGCGAGGTTGACGGCGGCGCTCACCCGCAGCACCGTGCCGAGGTTGCAGCCGTCGGGTATCAGCGTCGCAGGCGCCTGAACCGGCGCACGCGCACGCGCCGCCTCGGCAGCGCCTAACGGCGATGCCGGCTTGGGCGTGCTGGTCGTTGCCGCCATCGTTACACTTCGACCTGTTCCCGGCCTCGCCAGCCGGCCGGCCAGCGAGCGGGAAGTCTTGCATAGCCCGCGCCGAAATGACAGACAGCAAACGCGACCGGCCTGCGGGACATTTCCGGCCAGCGAGCCCGCCAACGAGCCTGCCAATGAGTGACCCATCGGGGGAGCCGATGCGTGATGTCAAGGGGGAGGGCGACCCACCGCGCGACGATTCGCCGCTGCATGCCAAGGACCGCGCCTGGTCGGGGCGCTTTGCCGAGCCGGTTGCGCAGTTCGTGTTGAATTACACGGCCAGCGTCGGCTTCGACCAAAGGCTGGCGCAGGCCGACATCCAGGCTTCGCTGGCACATGCCTCGATGCTGGCGGGCGTCGGCGTGATCAGCGCGCAGGACCTGGCGAGCATCACGCAAGGGCTGCAGCAGATCCTGACCGAAATCGAAGCTGGCACGTTCCGATGGCAGGTGGTGCTGGAGGACGTTCACCTGAACGTGGAGGCGCGTCTGACCGAGCTCGTGGGCGAGGCCGGCAAACGCCTGCACACCGCACGCTCGCGCAACGACCAGGTGGCGACCGACCTGCGGCTTTATCTGCGTGGCGAAGTCGATCGCCTGCGCGAGGGCGTCGATGCCGTGCAGCGATCGCTGGTGGAACTGGCGGCGGCGCACACCGATACGGTGATGCCGGGCTACACCCATCTGCAGGTGGCCCAGCCCGTGACCTTCGGGCACCACCTGCTGGCCTATGTCGAGATGCTGGAGCGCGATCGCGAGCGCCTGACCGATGCGCGCCGGCGTATCAACCGCCTGCCGCTGGGGGCGGCGGCCTTGGCGGGCACCACGTTTCCGATCGACCGCGAGCGCGTCGCGCGCGACCTGAAGTTCGAGGCGGTGTGCCGCAACTCGATCGACGCGGTGTCGGACCGCGACTTTGCGATCGAGCTGTGCGCGGCCGGCGCGCTGCTGATGGCACACCTGTCGCGGCTGGCCGAGGAGCTGGTGCTGTGGCTCAGTCCCGGCTTCGGGTTCATCGCGCTGCCGGACCGCTTCACGACCGGCTCTTCGATCATGCCGCAGAAGCGCAACCCCGATGTGGCGGAGCTGGCGCGCGGCAAGAGCGGCCGCGTGACGGGCCACCTGGTGGCGCTGCTGACGCTGATCAAGGGCCAGCCTCTGGCGTACAACAAGGACAACCAGGAGGACAAGGAGCCGGTATTCGACACGGTCGACACGCTGCATGCGACGCTGCGGGCCTTTGCCGAGATGGTGCCCGGCATCCAGGTCAACCGCGACGCGATGCGCCGAGCGGCGCTGCAGGGGCACTCGACGGCGACGGACCTGGCCGATTACCTGGTGCGGCGTGGCCTGGCCTTCCGCGACGCCCACGAGGCCGCGGCGCGCGCGGTGCGCCTCGCCGAGCAGCTCGGCTTCTCGCTACCGCAGCTGCCGCTGGCCGAGCTGCGGGCGCTCGCCCCGCAGATCGGCGCCGACGTGTTCGACGTGCTGACGCTGGAAGGGTCGGTGGCAGCGCGTGATCACATCGGCGGCACCGCGCCGCTGCAAGTGGCGGCGCAGGTCAGGCAGTGGCGTAAGACGCTGAAGCAGCGGGAGTAGCTGAAGGCCCTCACCCCTCCCCCGGCCCCTCGGACTAAACGGGAGACTCACCTCTTACACCGCCTGGAAAGGGCACTGCGCCCACCAGTTGCCTATCGACGTTCGCGAGTGCGTACGCCATGATCTCAGCGTCGCTCGCATTTTTCGCACCCACAACGGTCCAGTGAACGGCCTGGATACCGGCATCGGTCAACATGTCGACCCAGCGCGGCGACAAATTCATGTCGACCAACAGCTTCATGTACCCGCCAGGCGAACCTCCCGTTCGTCGGCGCGCCAAGCGGCATAGCGCAGCGCCTGCATGACGTCCTCTTGCTCCAGGTACGGATAGTCTGCCAATACCCCTTCCACCGAGCGTCCCGCTCCGATTTGCGCAACTACCATCCCGACGGTGACGCGCATGCCGCGGATGCAGGCCTTACCGCCCATGACCTCGGGGCTCTGCGTGATGCGATCGAATTGCGACATGGCGTTTCTACCTCGCTGTTCCGCATCGTAACGAATCCGTAAGGGGTGTGGGCAAGGCTGCCGCAGCTGCCGCTGGCCGAGCTGCGGGCGCTCGCCCCGCAGATCGGCGCCGACGTGTTCGAGGTACTGACGCTGGAAGGGTCGGCGGCAGCGCGTGATCACATCGGCGGCACCGCGCCGCTGCAAGTGGCGGCGCAGGTCAGGCAGTGGCGCGAAACGCTGAAGCAGCGCAGCAGTTGACGACCCTCACCCCCGGCCCCTCTCCCGCACGCGGGAGAGGGGAGGAACTTCTCCCCTCGCCCACGCAGTGGGAGAGGGGCCGGGGGTGAGGGTCGTCAACTTCCGCCGACCGTCATCTTTTCGATCAGCACGGATCCGCTGATGCGGCCGCCGCGGATCACCTGGTCGGCTCCGACGGCGCGGATGCCGCGGAACATCTCGCGCAGGTTGCTTGCGACGGTGATCTCTTCGACCGGGTAGCGGATCTGCCCGTGCTCGACCCAGAAACCGGTTGCGCCACGGGAATAGTCGCCGCTCACCACGTTCACGCCCTGCCCGATCAG
>DATBCI010000074.1:0-3661 GCA_036270555.1 Burkholderiaceae bacterium | reverse complement strand
CGTCTCCTGCGGCGTGATGTTGAGCAGGATATCTTCGGTGGACACCAGTCAGAGGACGCGAACGCCGGCCCGCACCAGGAGCAATGCGGTTTCGGCCAGCGGCAGTCCGACGACACCCGAATAGCTGCCCTCGATCCGTTCTACAAAAATGGCGGCCTTGCCCTGGATTGCATAGCCCCCGGCCTTGTCCATGGGCTCATTGCTGGCACAGTAGCTTTCGATCTCCTCGTCGCTGATCGACCGCATCTTGACGTGCGACACGGAGGTGGCCACCAGCGGATCGGTGTTCGGGGCCGACGAAGCCATCAAGGCGACCGCGGTACGCACCTGGTGCGTGCGACCCGCCAGGCGCCGGAGGAACTGCGCGGCCTGCGTCCGGCTGGTCGGCTTTCCGAGCACCTCGCCGTCGACCACGACCACGGTGTCGGCCGCCAGCACGGGGCGGAACACCTGGCTGCGCGCCAGCAGCACGCGCGCCCCACACACCGCCTTGTCACGAGCGATGCGCTCGACGTAACTGTCCGCGCTTTCGGTCTGGTGCTGGCTTTCGTCGACGTCGGCGGGCCGGCGCGGCTCAACGCGCAGCAGCAGCGTCTCGAACCGCACCCCGATCTGGTGCAGCAATTCGCGGCGGCGCGAGCTGCGCGATGCGAGGTAGATGTCGGCCATGTTGTCGCTGACTTGTCGTTGACAGCCGTTCGGTTGGCGGCAGGCGGTCAGGCTCTATGGTAAGGGTGATTGGCGAGAATGCTCCAGGCCCGGTATAGCTGCTCGACCAGGACAACCCGGGCCAGCGCATGCGGCAATGTTAGGCCGGACAGACGAAGCTTGAGCTGCGCGCGCGTCTTGAGCTGCTCCGAAAGGCCATCCGGTCCCCCGATCAGGAACGCGGCGTGCTCTGATGCATCGCGCCAACGGCCGATCTGCTGCGCCAGGTGAGCCGTAGTCCAGTCGGAGCCGCGCTCGTCCAGCGCGACCACGCGGTCGCACCCGGCGATCGCCGCTGACAGGCGCGCCTGCTCGCCCCGCAGGCTGTGCTGCACCGGCTGCTGGCGGCGCGCCTCGGGACGAACCTGTTTCAGCGTGACCTCGAAGTCGCGCGGAAACCGGTCCAGGTAGTCCTGCACCGCCTGATCGGCCCAGGCCGGCATCCGCGTTCCAACGGCGGCGATCGTGATCCTCACCGTCCACCGGCCGCCCGGTGACCGGGGCGGCTTTCCGGGGCGAGCCGCACCCGCACCGCCTTGCCGCCCCAGAGCTCCTCCAGCGCGTAGTAGGCCCGGATGGCCGGCTGCATGATGTGCACGACCACATCACCGAGGTCGACCAGCACCCATTCGCCGGCTTCCGCGCCTTCGACGCTCAGCACGGTGGCACCGGCCTTCTTGGCTTTCTCCGCCAGGTTGGACGCGAGCGCGCGCGTCTGGCGATTCGACGTCGCCGTCACCAGCACGACGCGATCGAACAGGTCCGACAGGTGGGTGGTGTTGTACACGCGGATATCCTGGCCCTTGATATCCTCGAGCGCGTCGATCACGATGCGCTGCAGTCGGCTCAGTTGCATGCTCGGTTGCAAGCTCCGTTGCTGGAAGTGATCGAAAGTGGGTTCATGGGTACAGCCCGTGCTGGCGAATGTAGTCGAGCACGGCCGGGGCCAGCATCGCGGCCGGCGGACCTGCGCCGGTTCCGTGCGCCGCGCGCCCCAGCGCCGCCCGCAGCTCGGTGGATGAGCAGTCGACCGGCTGCATGCCGATCGTCACGACGACGCCGGCCGGCCGCCTTGCCACATCGGCGGCATGGCCAAGGTGCTGCGCGAGCCACCGGGTCAGGGTGGGGTTGAGTTGCGCTGCATGGCCTGGACGGGCGGCCACGCCCACGTGCGCGAACTCGATCAGCTCTTCCCAGTTGTTCCAGGTATCGAGCCTTTCGAGCTGATCGGCGCCGATCAGCAGCACCAGCGGCCGCGCCTCGCCCAACTGACCGCGCAGCTGGCGCAGCGTGTCAACCGTGAAGCTCGGTCCAGGCCGGTCGAGCTCGCGCCGGTCCAGCACAAAGCGGGGCTCGCCCGCAATGGCGAGCTCGACCATGCGGGCGCGATGGATCGCGTCGGCCGCCGGACCCTTCTGCCACGCAAGCCCGGCCGGTACGAACAGCACCTGGGCCAGGTCGAGCTCGCGCATCGCCTCGCGCGCGAACTGCACATGTCCGACGTGAATCGGATCGAAGCTGCCGCCCAGCAGACCGATGGGTCTGGGTTCGCTGGCTGTCATGCGCCGGGCGACGGCGTCAGCCAGTCGCGCGCCCGCAGAAATTCGGCCAGCCGGGCCTCGTCGGAGCCCGGCTGCGGTTGCCAGTTGTAGCGCCAGCTCACCCGTGGCGGCAGCGACATCAGGATCGACTCGGCGCGCCCGCCGGATTGCAGTCCGAACAAGGTGCCGCGGTCGTACACCAGATTGAATTCGACGTAGCGGCCGCGCCGCCAGGCCTGGAATTCGCGCTCGCGCTCGCCGTAGGCGGTCGCGCGACGCCGCTCGACGATCGGCACATACGCGGCGAGAAAAGCGTCGCCCACCGAGCGCATCATCGCGAAGCAGCGCTCGAAGCCGAGCTCCGAGAAGTCGTCGAAGAACACGCCGCCGATGCCGCGCGCCTCGTTGCGGTGCTTCAGGAAGAAATACTCGTCGCACCAGCGTTTGAAGCGTCCGTACAGGCCGTCGCCAAACGGGGCCAGCGCATCGCGGCAGCAGGCGTGGAAGTGGCGCGCGTCGTCCTCGATGCCGTAGTACGGAGTGAGGTCCATGCCGCCGCCGAACCACCAGATGTCGACCGCGTGGGTGGCGCGCGCCACGAAAAAGCGCACGTTCATGTGGACCGTCGGCACGTACGGATTGCGCGGATGCAGCACCAGCGACACACCCATCACCTCGAAGCCGCGTCCGGCCAGCTGCGGCCGGTTGGCGCTGGCCGAGGGGGGGAGCCTCGTGCCCGTGACGTGCGAGAAACCCACGCCCGCGCGCTCGAACAGCTCGCCGTTCTCCAGAATGCGGGTGATGCCGGAACCGGCCAGGCCCGCCGCGGCGGTTGCGTCGTTCGTCTCTTTATCCCAGCGGTCTTCGCCGAAGCGACCTCCGTCGTGCCGCTCGAGCTCGGCCACGATGCGTTGCTGCAGCCCGAGCAGATACTCGCGTACGCGCGGCGGTTCTACCGTCTCGGTGCTCATCGCTGCGCCAGGTGACGCTGGGTGAAGTCCAGTACCGCTTGATACCAGGCCACGATATTGCGCGGCTTCAGGATCCAGTGGTTCTCATCCGGGAAAACCAGGAGCTCGCTCGGGACCCCGTGATACTGCAACGCTTCGAACAGCGACAGGGCCTCTCCGATGGGGCAACGGTAGTCGCGCTCGCCATGCGTAATCAGGGTGGGAGTGCGCCATTGGTGGATGTAGCGCATCGGCGCGAAGCGGTCGAAGTGCTGCGCCTCCCGATAAGGATTCTCGCCGCCCATCTCCAAATACCATTCTGGCGGGTGGTCCGTCACGCCCGTGAACGCGGCCATGTTGACGACGCTGGCATGCGAGACCAGGCAGCGGAACCGCTCGGTCTGGGTTCCAATCCAGTTCACCATGTAGCCGCCGAACGAGCCGCCCATCGCCGCCACCCGC
>DATBCI010000073.1:0-9079 GCA_036270555.1 Burkholderiaceae bacterium | reverse complement strand
CGCCTGCACCAAGTGCGATTTCTCGCTGCCCAAGCACCCGGCCAGCCGGACCTTCGAATACGAGGAAGTCGAGCAGTTGCTGCGCGATCGGCAGATCGGGCCTCTGACCGGATTCCGCAGCAAGATGGGCCGGCCGTTCGCGGCGGTGTTGAAGATCTCGGCCGAATTCAAAATCGAGTTCGATTTCGGCAACGCCGACGGGACCGGCGACGATTCTCAAGCGCCCGACTTCAGCGAGCAGACGCCGCTGGGGACCTGCCCCAAGTGCAGCGCCCGCGTGTTCGAGCTGCCGATGGCGTACGTGTGCGAAAACGCGGTCGGCCCATCCAAGACGTGCGATTTTCGTTCCGGCCGCGTGATCCTGCAGCAGACGGTTACCCCCGAACAGATGCGCAAGCTGCTGGCCGAAGGGCGAACGGACCTGCTGCGCGACTTCGTTTCGAACCGCACGCGTCGCAAGTTCGCGGCGCGTCTGGTCCGCAAGCCCGACGGCACGACGGGATTCGAGTTCGAGCCCAGAGCGCCGCGCGCCGCCAAGCAAAGCACGGCAACGCAAGCTGCACCCTCCTCCGCGCTGCGCGCTTCGAAGGGTGAACGCGCTTCGGAGGGCAAACCGGCTCAAACTGAAGAAGCCGAAGCCGAGGCACCCGTCAAGCCGGTCCGCCCGACCAAGAAGGCGGCCAAATCGCCTGCACGCCCTTCAGAGAAGGCTTCCCCTTCACCAAAAAAGGCAGTCGCAAAAGGGGACAGACGTAAAACCGCGGCAAAAGACGACAAAAAAAAGCCCGCAAGACGTAATGCCTGACCCACGTGTGAATCGCGGGTAAAAGCCCATTGCGTGTTTAGGTGTCGCGCGTAAGATTTGAGGGACGCACACGCGCGATGCCCTTGCATGACCCGATCTACTCGGCGGATCATCCGAATCGGCTAGCGCGCGTGCAAGAGGGAGCGCCGCGCGGAATGAATTGTCCGGCTCGGCGCACAGGCTAGAGCGGCGAAAAATAGTCCAAGACAATGCAACGATCGGAAGTCCTCACGCCCACGAGGCCGTCGCCAACCGACGGCGAGCGCGGCGAAAGCACCGCCACGCTGCACCCCGGGCTTCACATGATGACGTTCGAGGAATTCGTGCAACGGATGCCCCAGGTGCAACCGCCCTGTGCGTACCGTTTGAGCCTGGACAGCGGCGTCGAGTTCAACAACGTCAAGCATGCGTTTGAGCAGCCACTGGCCGTGCGACTGGATACGTGGCTGCGCCTGCTGCGAAGTCTGGGCGTCAGTCTGGTCGCGGCCGCTTGCCGCGAGGACGTTGCCTCCGACGATCCGTCGGTTGCGCGCGTGCTGATCGGCGCGGCTCAAGACGACTCCGGGCCGCTGCTGGCTCCTTCCAAGCAGGCGTCACTGCAGGACTGCCGGCGCGCGCGCAGCCTGAGCATGGCGGCGCTGGCCCATCAGATCGGCGTATCGATCGACACGGTCACTTCGGTCGAGCGGGGTCGCGGCCTGTTGCGCAACGTGGCGCGCGTGTGTGAGCAGTTCGGTTTGCATCTTTTCGTCGCTCTGCCAGGGGCGTTCCAGTCGGTCGACCAGTTGTGGGCTGCGCACGCCGAGCGTTACCTGCTGGCGCCGTCCCAGTTTCCGCCGCGCCGTCCGACCCGCAAGTTCGAGGCGCCGCCCGCGATGGCCACACCGATGCCGCGGCGGCGCACCGGCCCACCGCGCAAACCGCGTGATGCTTGATGCGGGACGCTTGATCCGCAACGCCTGATTCAGCGCGGGGGGTAAGGGTTGGTCAGCTCGTCGACGAGTTGGTGCAAAGCATCGCGCACCTGCTCTTCGCTGCAGCCCATCAGCAAGGCGTCTTCCAGCGCGTTCTGCGCGATCTCGCGCAGCTCCGCGTAGTTCTCGTTCAGAACCTTGATCTTTTCGAGGCACGATACCGGCGCGCCATCTGTCTGGCGCCAGATCGGAGCGGAGCTTTGAGACGACTGGGTCTTCATCGGGTCTTCATCACGTGGAGGCTGTCCTCGTGATTATGCCAAGCCCGACCTGCTTTTTTCCGGCAGCGAAGGAAAGGCCGCTTAACGAATCAGGGATTGCAGTGAATCGGCGGCAGCCAGCGCTTGCAGCAACGCGCGATTGGCGTCGGCCGAATCCACGCTCAACTCGGCCCTGATCCTGACCAGATTCAACGGATCGGCCGCTTCGAAGCCGCGCGCGATGGCCATCAGGGGTGCCAGCGGCCCGGTGCCTGCGAGCAGCGCGTCGGTGATCGTCGTTGACAGTCGCATGTCCCGCAGCAGATCGCTCAACGGCTGCCCCGTGATCGCGTCCAGCAGCGAGAACGTTCCGACGATGAAGCCTTCGTCGCGCTCCATGCGTGAACGTCTGGCCGAGGTCAGGAGGTTTTCAAGCAGATGTCCACGTACCACCGCCACATAGACGAGCGGCGCGATGCCCGGTTCCTTGCCGGCAATCGCCAGCAACAGCACCAGCCATTTGGTCAGCCTCTGGTATCCGAGCACCGAGATCGCATGGCTCAGCGACGACACCGGTGCCGACCGCCGCAACGCCGCGCTGTTGGCCAGTGTCAGCAGCAGATAGGCGAGCAGCGGCTCGCCGCGGAACACCTGCTCCAGCATGCGTACATCGGCGTTGGCCTGAACCAGGCGGATCAATTCGAACACCGCCGTCTGCGCGGGCGTCAGCCCCCTGGGCTCGGCCCGCTTGATCGCTTGCAGCGGCCAGCCGGCTGTCGCATGAACACCGGCGGCGAAGTCGGCATCGATCTGCTGATGGGTCGAGTCGTCCAGCGTCAGGATCGAAACGTTGGCCGGATCGACGCCCGGCCCGACGGCACGGCGTGACGACGCGACCAGGTACTGGAAGTACGGCAAGCGCTCGGACGGCGGAGGCGCCGGCTGATCCAGGCGCAGCGCGATGCGCACGCCCTGTTTCTGTATCTCGAACATCTGGCGCAGCCAGCGTTCATCGTCCAGATCACCCTGGCCGAACTCCAGCAACACGTTGCGCGGAGCGCGCCAGCCGGACATCGCCTGATCCGCCTCGAGGTTGCGGGGCGACAGCACGATCAAACCCTGCGGAAATACGGAGCGCCCATCGGACTCGGAGGTAAAGCCCGTCAGCACGCTGTCGAGCAGATCGCTCATCGCGGGCCCTGCAGCGCCGGTTCGATTCAATGTCAAGCGCACGCCGATCGGACGCCGGTCGCGGCCGACCAGAACGCGCCATCCCGGGCTGACGCCCGCGAGCGCGGCCGGATCGGGATCGGCATCCCGGGTTTCGCTACGATCGGTAAGTTCGAACAATCGCACCTCGGCGATCAGCACACTGTCTGAAACGCGATCCCACGTCGCGCCACGCTTCGTACCTTAGAACGCACGGTGTGGCTCGAACCGCGGATTAAGCGCGGCAACCGCGCCCCAGTTACAGCGATCGGTGCGAGAATTGCGCGCTTGATGCTGCTGCTGCACACCATTTCAATCGCGCTGTCTGCGCTGCTGCTGTTCCTGGTTCAGCCCATCATCGCCAAGCAAATCCTGCCGTGGTTCGGGGGCAGCGCCGGCGTGTGGACCACTTGTCTGGTGTTCTTCCAGACGCTGCTGCTGGGCGGATACGCGTACGCGCACTGGTTGGCCAACCGCCTGCCGCCTCGTGGACAGTGGGTGCTGCACACCGGGTTGCTCGCGGCCAGTCTGGTGTGCCTGCCCATCGTGGCTGCGGACCGTTTCCGGCCGGCTGGCGGGGAGGACGCCGCCGTTGCGATTCTCGTGCTGCTGGCCGCGACTATCGGGTTGCCCTACTTTCTGCTGGCATCGACTGGGCCATTGTTGCAATCGTGGCTGGCGCGCCGCTGGCCTGCCCGTTCGGTCTACCGCCTGTTCGCTCTGTCCAATGCAGGGTCGCTGGCGGGCCTGATGGCGTTCCCCTTGCTGATCGAGCCCCACTACGGATCGCGTGTGCAGGCGTTTGGCTGGAGCGCGGCCTACACGGCCTTTGCGATGACCTGCGCCGGCGCCGCCTGGGTTACGCGCCACCGGCCCGCCCGCGCCTCGGCCCCCGCTGACGTCTCGTCCGCCGAAGCCTGGGGAGCGGACGCGGGCTTGCCCGCCGCAGCGCCGCCAGGCGCGGAGGCGGGTTCATGGACCTGGCTGGCACTGTCGGCGCTCGGCGTTGTGATCCTGCTCGGAGCCACCGCCCACATGTCGCAGAACGTGGCATCGGTGCCGTTCCTTTGGCTGGCGCCCTTGATCCTGTATCTGCTCAGCTTTGTGATCGCTTTCGAAGGGCGCTCAGGCCGGGGCTGGTACAGCCCCGGCTGGGGCATCCCGGCGGCACTGGTGGCGGCGATGCTGATGGCCTCGGGCCTTTCCGCTTCCGGTGGCGTGCTCAACGTCTGGTTGGCCGTACCGCTGTACTGCCTCGGCGTTCTGCTCACGTGCCTGTTCTGCCACGGCGAACTGGCCGCCCGGCGACCCGAAGCCGGCAGCCTGACGCGCTTTTATCTGATGATTTCGCTGGGCGGCGCTCTTGGAGGAATCTTCGCCGGCCTGATCGCGCCGCGCGTGTTCGACAGTGTGTACGAGTTCCCGCTCGCGCTGTTCGGCGTCTGTGTGGCCGCATTGCTGGCCGCCTGGACCAGCTCCGTTCTGGGCGGCCTGCGCCACGGGTTGTGCTCGCTGGCTGCGCTGTCGGCTCTGGCGACCGCATACTGGGACATCTCGTTCATCGGTTTCCTGCGCTCCGACGTCATCCTGATGAAGAGGAATTTCTACGGGACGCTGCGTGTGCGGGAGGTGGGCCAGGGTCAGTACCAGGTGCGGCGCCTGCTGCACGGCGTGATCCTGCACGGGGAGCAATACACCCGCGCGGTCGATCGGCAGGAACCCGGTACGTACTACGCGCGGTCCTCCGGGGTCGGCCTGGCCATTCAGGCGGCGCAGCAGCGCCACGCGGCCATCCGGCTGGGAGTGATCGGGCTGGGCGCTGGAACTCTGTCGGCTTACGGGCGGGCAGGCGACGTCGTGCGCTTCTACGAAATCGACCCCGATGTGGTCACCATCGCGCGGCAGGAATTCACTTATCTGACATCGACACCCGCTACCGTTCAAATGGCGATCGGAGATGCCCGGCTTTCGTTGCAGCGTGAACTCGACCAGGGTCAGTCTCCGCGCTTCGACGTGCTGGCGGTGGACGCGTTTTCGAGCGATTCGATTCCGGTGCACCTGCTGACGAGGCAGGCGCTCCAGATCTACACCCGCTGCGTGGGCGACGGAGGCATCATCGCGGTGCATATTTCGAACCGTTTTCTCGATCTGAAACCGGTCCTGGCGAATCTGGTCGCGGATCTGGGTCTGAGTGCCCGACTTGTGCGCGACGACCCCGATGAGGGCAGCCGCGCCTCCAGCTCCGACTGGGTCCTGATCTCGACACAGGCCGCCGCTTTCGTGGGCCCCCCCCTGGCCGACCGGGTCGAAGCCTTGAAGCCCGATCCGCGCGTCGGGGTGTGGACCGACCAGTTCAATAACCTGTTGGGCATCCTGAAGGGCAGGCCGGCCCGCGCGCTGCAGGATCTGTGGTCCGATTGAAGATTGAAAGCGGTCGGCAGGCCGAATCTTCTGCGATACTGTTCCGGCCCAGCAGCAGGTCCTTACGTGATCAAAACCAAGTCCAACGGCAAGCTCCTGTCGAACGGCAAGACGAACGCCCGCCGCCGCAAGATTCTCCTGCGAGATTCGCGCATTCACGGTCGAGGCGTCTACGCCGCGCGCTTGATCCAGGAAGGCGAGCGCATCATCGAGTACCGGGGCGAGCGCATCACCTGGCGGGAGGCGGACCGTCGACCGCCCTCCGATCCGGCCGATCCACATCACACCTTCTTCTTCTCGCTCGACGACGGCCGTCATGTGATCGACGCCAATGTCGGCGGCAATTCGGCACGCTGGATCAATCATTCCTGCGAGCCCAATTGCGAAACGGAAGAAACCGACGATGGGCGCGTGTACATCCAGGCACTGCGGCGCATTCGCCGCGGCGAAGAGCTCTCATACGACTACTGCCTGGTGGTCGACGAGCGGGTGACGCCGACCCTGAAGCGTCAGTACCTGTGCCGCTGCGGCAGTACACACTGTCGAGGTACGATGCTTGCACTGAAGAAACGCAACGGAGCGGGCTGATGGCTGTCAAAATGTATTCGGTGTCGATCCCCCTGTTCAGGAAACACCTGACCTGCTTGTCGGCGATCCTCGACAGGGCAGCGGCGTATGCGCAGGAGCGCAAGATCGATCCGGCTGCGCTGCTGGACGCTCGCCTGTATCCGGACATGTTCACGTTGACCCGGCAGGTCCAGCTCGCCAGCGATTTCGCCAAGGGTGCAGCGGCCCGGCTGGCCGGCGAGGCCCCGCCCAAATTCGACGATGTCGAGGTGGGATTCGATCAATTGAAGGAGCGCATCGCCCGCACCATCGCGTTTCTGGACAGCTTTGGTCCCGCCAGGATCGACGGTTCCGAGGAGCGCGAGATCGAGATCAAGACTCCGAACCGGACTCTGCGGTTTTCGGGGCTGCAGTTCCTCACCGAGTTCTGCCTGCCGAACTTCTACTTTCATGCGACGGCGGCCTACGCGATCCTGCGCCACAACGGCTTGCCGATCGGCAAGGAAGATTTCCTGGGTCGGACCTGACCCAGCCACTGCTTTCAAACTGGCCCGAGGGCGGACGAGCTCCCTTCATTGCGTCGCAGAACAGGGAGGCGACTGAGCCGGTATTGATTCGGATGAAGCTCGATAGCGCGATCGCCGTGCAGGCCCCGAGCGGGTCCCGCGTCACTCCCGGCACGTTGATGCTGCCGGTACGGGGCATGAGTTGCGCCTCCTGCGTTGCCCATGTCGAGCGCGCCCTGGCTGGCGTGCCTGGCGTTGCGCAGGTCGCCGTCAATCTGGCCACCGAGTCTGCCAGTGTCAGGTCCGACGGCGGCACGCTGGCGTTGACGCCGTTGATCGATGCCGTCGAGCGGGCGGGCTACCACGTGCCCGCCCGTGTGCTGCAGCTGCGCATCGATGGCATGAGCTGCGCAAGCTGCGTCGGGCGCGTGGAGTCGGCGCTGCTGTCGATACCGGGAGTGCTCAGGGCCGAGGCCAACCTGGCCAACGAGCACGCCAGCGTGCGGATCGTCGATGGCGTCGTCAGCCCCGGGCAGTTGCTCAAGGCGGCCGAGGCCGCCGGCTACCGCGCGCACCTGGAACAGGTGCCGGCGGCGGACACCGGCGCGGCACGGGAGAGCCGGACTGCACGGCGCAATGCGGCACTGGCGCTGGCTGCGGCCAGTCCGCTGGCCGCCGCGATGCTGCCCGGCGTATTCGGTACGACCTTCGAATGGCCGGCCTGGTTGCAGTGCCTGCTCGCAACGTTCGTGCAGTTCTACTGTGCGCGCGCGATGTATCGCTCGGCGTTTCATGCGATCCGCGCGTTGACCGGCAACATGGATACCCTGGTGCTGCTGGGCTCGCTGGCCGCGTACGGTCTGTCCGTGTTCCTGTGGCTGACGCGTGGCCACCCGCAGCACCTGTACTTCGAGTCAGGGGCGGTGCTGATTGCGCTGGTGTTGCTGGGACGCGCGCTGGAGGCCGGGGCGCGCCGCAAAACCGCGGTTGCGGTCCGCCTGCTGGCGCAGCTGCGCCCGGACACGGCGCGCGTGCTTCACGACGGCCAGGTGCGCGAGGTGCCGCTGGACGAAGTGAGGATGGCCAACGTCGTGCTGGTGCGCCCCGGCGAGCGGATCCCGGTCGATGGGCTGGTTCTATCCGGCGAAGCCTGGGTCGACGAATCGATGCTGACCGGGGAGAGTCTGCCGGTGCAGCGTCGCCCCGGCGACAAGGTCATCTGCGGTTCGACCTTGAGCGGACCCGCCTTCGCGCCTGGCGGCGCCGCGGCGGGCGAGGCGTCGGGCGCGCTGCAGGTGCAGGTGACCGCGACCGGTGAAGCCACGGTGCTGGCGTCGATGATCCGGCTGGTCGAGCAGGCGCAGGCTGCGAAAGCGCCGATCCAGAGGATGGTGGACCGCGTGGCCGCGGTGTTCGTTCCGATCGTGCTCGTGCTGGCCGCATTGACGCTGGCCGGGTGGCTGCTGGCCGGATCGGACGCGGCGGACGCCGTGCTGTGCGCTGTCAGCGTGCTGGTCATTGCCTGCCCTTGCTCCCTGGGTTTGGCCACGCCGACCGCGATCATCGCGGGTACCGGGTCGGCGGCACGTTTGGGCATTCTGCTGCGCGATCCCGAAACGATCGAGCGCGCACGCCGGATTCGGGTCGTCGCGTTGGATAAGACCGGAACCATGACGCTCGGCAAGCTGCGCGTGGTTCGGGTGCTCACCGTTGGAATCGAGCCGGATCGGGCCATGGCATTGGCAGGCGCCGTGAACTCGGCCAGCACCCATCCATTTGCGCAGGCGGTGCGTGAAGCATTGGCCGCGGGCGGAGCCACGCTTGCATCACAGCCAGCCGGACTGGCGGTGGTCCACGCCGGACAGGGTGTTTCGTGCAGCGTGGACGGCCGACAGGTCCTATTCGGTCACGAGCGTTGGCTAGCCGACCTCGGCGCAGACCTGCGGCAGCTGCGCGCAGAGGTCGATGCGCTCGAAGCCGTGGGCCACTCGGTATCGTGGCTGGCCGAGCGACGCGATGGCGGCGTCCCGATCGTGCTGGCCGCGCTGGCATTCAGCGACGAGCCGCGCCCCGGCGCGCGTGAGGCAATCGACGCGCTGCGGGCGATGGGCGTACAGACGATCCTGCTTTCCGGCGATGGCCAGGGCGCGGTCGCGCGAGTTGCCCGCGAACTGGGGGTCGATCAGTTCGAGGCGCAGGTCAGTCCCGCGCAAAAGGTGGCGCGCGTGCATGGCCTGAAGCGCGACGGGCGCGTGATCGCGATGGTCGGCGACGGCATCAACGATGCGCCGGCGCTGGCCGCAGCCGACGTCGGCATCGCGATGGGAACCGGAGCCGATGTCGCGCTGGATGCGGCGGGCATCGTGCTGATGCGCGCCGACCCGCGCCTGGTGGTGG
>DATBCI010000072.1:0-3333 GCA_036270555.1 Burkholderiaceae bacterium | reverse complement strand
GCCGAGCAGAAGGAGCTCGAAGCACAACTGGCGCAGACCGAACAGAAGCTGGACGCATTGCAGGCCAACCGCGGCGACTCGGCAGCGGGTGCGCATGCGGCGCCGTCGCAAACGATCCTGACCGCCGACCAGGAGCGTGAGCTGCAGCGGTTCCAAAAGGAGAGGCTTCGGATCCGCAAGGAACTGCGCGATGTGAAGCTGGGCCTGGATCGCGATATCCGTGCCCTGGGCAACCGGCTCAAGCTGATCGATATCGTGCTGGCGCCAGCCGCCTTCGCGGTGGTGGCCCTGCTGATCTCCATCACGGCACGACGGCGTCGCCGCCGGGTCGCTTCGGCGCCGTCCGCACCATCCACCCCTTCGACCTCACCGCTGCCGGCCCAGGAAGGATGAACCCGCGCACATTGCTGGCACTGGGCTCGTCGGCCTTGCTGGTCGTCCTGGCGGCCGTTTACGTGTCAAAGCGCAGCGGCCCCGAACGGTCGACGCCGGCCGATCAGCGGGTGCTGGCGTCGCTGGCGGATTCGCTCGATGGTGTCAGCGAAGTGCGCCTGTTGCGCGGTGACGGTGCCGCGACGACGCTGCAGCGCCGGGACAATGGCTGGTTGATCGCGCAGCGCAACTATCCCGCCGACCCGGCCAAGCTGCGCTCGCTGCTGATCAACCTGTCCGGCCTGCATACGATCGAGACCAAGACGAGCGATCCGGCGCGCTATGCCGCCCTGGGAGTCGAGGATGCCACCGGCGCGGAATCGCGCAGCGTCCGCATCGAGGTCGTGGCCGGCGCGCATACCTGGTCCCTGCTGTTGGGCAAGGCGGCCGAGCCGAAAGGCAGTTACGTGCGAATCTCCGGGGCTCGGGCGGCGCTTTTGGTCGAGCCGCACCTCGACGCTGATTCTCAGCCGTCCCACTGGATCCTGCCCCAGGTGCTCGATGTGGCGGCCGATCGCGTTCAGCACATTGCGATCCACCCGGCCGGCACATCGGCCTACTCGTTGGCCCGCGAAACACGCGCAGCGGCCGACCTCACCCTGCATGGCGTGCCGGCGGGCCGCAAGCCGGCCAGCCCGGCCACGGTCGACGGCGTCGCTGGCGTGCTGGCCCGGCTGAACGCGACCGACGTGAAGGAACGCGCGGCGACGCCGTTGGACCACCCGAGCCAGGCCACCTTCCGGACGTTCGAGGGGTTGCAGCTCGATTTGGACGGCTATCGCGACGGCGGCGCAACCTGGGTCAGGATCCGCGCCAGCGTGGACCCGGACACGGCGAAGCGTTTTGCCGCCAGCCAGGCTGCGGCAGCCAAGGGTGTGGAGGCCAAAGGTTCCCCTGCGGCTGGCGCCGAGGCCAAGAGTTCCCCTGCGGCTGGCGCCGAGGCCAAGAGTTCCGGCGCGGCCGGCGCCGAGGCCAAGACCCCGGCCGCGCCAAGCCCCGACGCAGCGGCCGAAGCGGCCGCGATCAACGCACGCGTGCAGGCCTTCGACTTCCAGATCGCGGACTATCAGTTCAACCAGATCTTTCGTCCGCTGACCGAGCTGCTCGCGCCACTGCCCACCAACGCCGGAAAGAAGGCGCCATGACGAAAGCCAAGCCTCGACCGACCCGTGCGGTCGCTCGGTTCACGCCCGCGGCCTGCTTGAGTGCGTGCTTGCTGCTTCAGGGTTGCGGCCGTTCCAATTCGGAGCCACCGCCCGACATCCTGAAGGCTCAGCGCGAGGCCATGGAAAAGGCAAAAGCCACCGAGAAGGTGATGCAGGACGCTGCGCAGCGCCACGACGTCGAGGCGGAGTCGCAGCAGAAATAGCGGGAACACCCAGCGAGCCAGGCCATCGATCGTCTCGACCCCCGAGGCGACAGGAGACTATCGTGAAACCGAGCCCCAGTGACTGGCCGAGATTCACCAGCGCGGTCTTCTATCAGGACGCCGCGGCCGCGATCGACTGGCTATGCGATGCATTCGGGTTCGAAGTCAGGATCAAGGTTGAAGGCGAAGGCGGGCGGGTCGAGCACAGCGAGCTCACTTACGCCGAAGGCGTCGTGATGGTGGCCCAGGAGGACCCGGCCTCGCAGCGCTGGAAGCGCGTCATGCGCAGCCCGCAATCGCTGGACGGTGCGGGCACGCAAAGCATCATGTTGTACGTCGACGATGCCGACGCTCACTGCGATCATGCGCGCTCCCGCGGTGCGCGCATCGTCGATGAGCCGGCCACCCACGACTACGGGGAGGACTACTGGGCCGATCGCAGCTACGGCGCGCTCGATCCGGAGGGTCACCTGTGGTGGATCACGCAGCGCGTGCGCAATCCACCCACGCGGTGACGCCCGTTCAATGCACGGACGCCTGCGGCGCCAGCTGCTCGGCGGTCCGGATCCAACCGCCGCCGAACGCGCGGTACAGGTCCGCATAGCTCTGGAACAGCTGGGCGCGCACCGTGTCGAGCGCAATCTCCGCATCGAACAGCGACTGCTCGGCGGTTGCCACTTCCAGGAAGATCGTAGCGCCTTCCTGGTAACGCCGTTGCGCCAGCTTCAGCAGACGCTCGAGCGCCGCGACGTTCTTCTCCTCCTCAGTGCGCTGCTGCTCCAGCGTGGCTCGCGCGATCAGGGCGTCGTTCACGTCGCGCAACGCCGAAATCACCGCGCTTTGATACGACGCCGTGAGCTCGCGCTGGCGGGCTTGTGCGAATTCGACCTGGCTTTGCAGCGCGCCGCCGCTGAACAACGACTGGGTCAGGCCAGCGCCCCCGCTCCACGCGAACGATGCGCCCTTGAACAGCTGCGACAGCTGGTCGCTTTGCAGCCCCAGCAAACCGGTCAGGCTGATCCGGGGAAAGTAGGCGGCGCGGGCCACGCCGATGTTCGCATTGGCGGCGATCAAGTTCTGTTCGGCCTGCAGGACGTCGGGGCGCCGCTGCAGCAGATCCGAAGGCAGGCCGGACGGTATCGGCGGGAAAGGCAGCTGACTGAAGGTGCGACCACGATTGACCGGTCCCGGCTGACGGCCCGCCAGCACACTGATCAGGTTTTCCTGTTGGGCGATCTGCCGCTGCAGCGCTGGCACCTCCGCCGCCGCGATCTGAAGCTGCGATTCGGCCTGCCGCATGTCGCTTTCTGGCGCCAAGCCCCCATCGAAGCGAGCCTTCTGCAGCCGCAGAACTTCGCGGCGCGATTCGACCGTGCGCTGCGCAATCGCCAGCTCATCGTCCAGTGCCAGCAACTGGATATAAGCGTCGGCGACATCCGTCACCAGGGTCAGCAGGACCGTGCGGCGGGCTTCATCGCTCGCCAGGAGCTGGGCGCGCGCGGCTTCGGTCGCTCGGCGCAGCCGGCCCCAGA
>DATBCI010000071.1:0-18860 GCA_036270555.1 Burkholderiaceae bacterium | reverse complement strand
CCGACCACGCCGACCAGGCGCCCCGGGACGTCGATTTGGGTCGGGTCGACAAACGACTTGAACCCGGCCAGCTTGATCTGTCGCAGCTGCACGTTGCTCTTCTCGGAAAGGTGCCTTTTGACTTGCGCTTCGAAAAGGGTGGCATGATATCGAATTCACTTCGGCTAACCGTGTCAGATGAGCACGCGCCCGGGTCGCCAACTCGAGACTTTCCCCAATCCGAATCCGAAACGCGACTATCTGGTCCAAATCGAATTGCCCGAGTTCACCTGCCTGTGTCCGCTGACAGGGCAACCGGATTTCGCGACACTGCTGCTGCAGTACGTTCCAGACCAACGCAATGTCGAGCTGAAGAGCCTGAAGCTGTACATCTGGTCGTACCGTGAGCGCGGTGCCTTTCACGAGGCGGTAACCAATCAGGTGCTCGACGACCTGAAGACTGCGCTGCAGCCGCGCTTCATGCGTCTCACGTCCCGATGGAATGTGCGCGGCGGCATCACGACCACCGTGGTGGCCGAACACAGAAAGCGCGGCTGGAAGCCGGCCCCCACCGTGGAGCTGGGGCTTCCCCAAAAGCGAACAACCGACTTGAGCCGATTGCATGAATCCGTTGATTGAACGGCTTCGGCCGTATCCGTTCGAGCGCCTGCGCGCCCTGCTGGCCGGGTGCGCTGCGCCCGCGCATCTGGCGCCGATCGACCTGTCGATCGGAGAGCCCAAGCACGCGCCACCGCAACTGCTGCTGGACGCGCTGGTCGGCGCGCTGCCATCGATTTCCACCTACCCGAAGACAGCCGGCTCCGACGCGCTCAGGATTTCGATCGGCCAGTGGCTGATGCGGCGTTATCGATTGCCCAGCCTGGATCCCACGGCCCAGGTCCTTCCGGTAACAGGCTCGCGCGAGGCGCTGTTCGCGTTTGCCCAGGCGGCGCTCGACGCCCGTGGCGCGCAGCGTGTCGTGCTGCCCAATCCGGGCTACCAGATCTACGAGGGTGCGGCGCTGCTGGCCGGCGCGGAGCCGATCTACCTGCCGGTCACGGCCGAGACGGCCTTCCGCATGCCATTCGAGCGCCTGCGCCCCGAACAATGGAATCAGGTCCGTCTGGTTTACACCTGTTCGCCCGGCAATCCGGCTGGGGCTGTGATGTCGCTTTCGGAGTGGCGCGATCTGTTCGCGCTGGCCGACCGCCATGGCTTCGTGATCGCTTGCGACGAATGCTATTCGGAGATCTATCCGGAGGCGGCGCTCCCGCCGCTCGGAGGGCTGCAGGCGGCCGCCGAGCTCGGGCGCGATCGATTCGACCGCCTGGTGATCTTCAGCAGCCTGTCGAAGCGATCAAATGCTCCCGGTCTGCGATCCGGCTTCGTCGCCGGCGATGCCCGCCTGATCGCGCCATTCCTGCGCTACAGGACCTACCACGGCTGTGCGATGAATCCGGCGGTGCAAGCGGCCAGCATCGCGGCGTGGAATGACGAGGCGCACGTGCTCGAAAACCGGCGGCGCTACGCGGCCAAGTTCGCGCAGGTGACGCCGGCGATCGCGCCGGTGCTTCCGGTGACGGTGCCGGATGGGGGTTTTTTCCTGTGGGCTTGCACACCGGGTGACGACCAGCAGTTCGCGCAGCGCCTTTACGAGCGCTGCAACGTGAGCGTGCTGCCCGGCTCCTTCCTCGGGCGCGACGTCGACGGCTTCAACCCCGGGTCCGGCTACGTACGCATTGCGCTGGTGGCCGAAGAAGGCCAGGTGCACGAAGCCGCGCGGCGCATCGTCGAATTCGGATCGGCCATCGGCCCATCGGCGCCGCGTGCGTCCGCAACCAAGCCCGGCGAGCCGCTTCTCGGGCTTTCAATCGGGGCGGTTTGAGGGACAATCCGCCGTGTCTGCGATCAGGGCTTCGTAGCATGTCACTCGAAAGCGTTATCGAGCAAGCCTGGCAGGAGCGTGCGTCACTCAGCGCGTCGTCTGGGTCGGCCGCCCTGCGCGAGGCGGTCGAGGCCGTGCTCGACGAGCTGGACAACGGCCGCCGAAGGGTGGCCGAGAAGATCGGTGGCACCTGGGTCGTGCACCAGTGGCTGAAGAAGGCCGTCCTGCTGTCGTTTCGGCTGCGCGACAACGTCGTGATGGGCGGGGGCGAACGCGATCCGCTCCGCTTCTACGACAAGGTCGACAGCAAGTTCGCGCGCTTCGACGCCGAGCAGTTCCGGCTGAGCGGGATCCGCGTCGTGCCGCCCGCCGCGGCGCGGCGTGGAGCGTACATCGCACGCAACGTGGTCCTGATGCCGTCCTTCGTCAACATCGGCGCCTACGTCGACGAGGGCACGATGGTCGACACCTGGGCCACGGTCGGCTCCTGCGCCCAGATCGGACGCAACGTGCACCTGTCGGGCGGCGTCGGAATCGGCGGCGTGCTGGAGCCCGTGCAAGCTGCGCCGACCATCATCGAGGACAACTGCTTTATCGGCGCCCGCTCCGAGGTGGTCGAGGGCGTGGTCGTCGAGCAGGACGCCGTGATCTCGATGGGCGTCTACATCGGCGCCAGCACGCGCATTTACGACCGCGAAAGCGGCCAGATCGTGTTCGGCAAAGTGCCTCGCGGCGCGGTGGTCGTGCCGGGCTCGCTGCCGGCCAGGGATGGGTCGCACAGCCTGTATTGCGCGGTGATCGTCAAGCGCGTGGACGCGCAAACGCGGGCCAAGACGGGCATCAACGAGCTGCTGCGGGCCGCCGCGAACGATTGACCTGAGGACCATTCATCGAGGACGACGCGATGACGCTGGAACGCTTGTTTCAATTGATGGCGGAGAAGAACGCCTCGGACCTTTTCCTGTCGGCGGGTTCGCCCATCACGATCAAGATCAACGGCGTGTGCGTACCGATCAACCAGGAGCGCATGCAGCAGCAGGCCGTGATCTCGCTGCTGACCGAGCGGCTGTCCGATACCCAGTTCCGCGACCTCGAGCGCAATCGGGAGTTGCAGGCCGCGCTGCCGGTTTCCGGTGTCGGCAGCTTCCGCCTCAGTGCGTTCCTGCAACGCGGTTCGGTGTCGGCGGTGGTGCGCTACATCCCGCATGAAATCCCGCGCCTCGAAGAGCTGTCGCTGCCCGA
This sequence comes from Burkholderiaceae bacterium, assembly GCA_036270555.1. Taxonomy (GTDB): domain Bacteria; phylum Pseudomonadota; class Gammaproteobacteria; order Burkholderiales; family Burkholderiaceae_F; genus VBCK01. The sequence goes on along the minus strand of DATBCI010000071.1, from coordinate 15,754 downwards.
TGCGCTGAAGGATCTTGCGATGGAGCGCCGCGGGCTGCTGCTGGTGGTCGGCGCCGCGGGCTCGGGCAAGTCCACCACGATCGCCTCGATGCTCGACCACCGCAACGAGCTGGCGACCGGACACGTCCTGACGTTCGAAGATCCGATCGAGTTCCTGTTTCGCAGCAAGAAATCGATCGTCAATCAGCGCGAGCTCGGACACGACACGCACTCCTTGCAGGAGGCGCTGCGCAACGCAATGCGCCAGGCGCCGGACGTGCTGTTCATCGGCGAGATACGCGATCGCGACACGATGACGGCCGCGCTGGCCTACGCGATGTCCGGTCATATGGTGGTGGCCACCTTGCATGCGACCAACAGCGCCCATGCGCTGAACCGTGTCATCAGCTTCTACCCCACCGAAGCGCGTCTCGCGCTGTTCCAGGACATGGCCACCGCCGTGCGGGCGATCGTTTCGCAGCGGCTGGTGCGCTCCAGGCAGGGACGCCGCGTGCCGGCGGTCGAAATCCTGATGAACGCGGGACACACGCACGACCTGATCGCAAGCGGGGACGTGGCGGCCATCAAGGAATCGATGGAGCAGAGCCTGGATCCCGAAAGCCGCTCGTTCGAGCAGAGCCTGTACGAGTTGCTGCAGAAAGACACCGTGACACGCGAGGATGCGCTGGCGGCAGCCGATTCGAAGAACAACCTGCTGTGGCTGATCAACAACGCAGGCAAACCGGTCGTCAAGCCGCAAGCCGCTCAGAAGCCTGCGCCCGACGCAGCGTCGTTCACCGAATTCACGCTGAACATCTGATCGGTGGCCACGGCCGCGCTTGAACTCGCCAAGCTGCTGATCGCGCACCCGTCGGTAACGCCGGACGACGGGGGATGCCAACCGCTGGTGGCCGGGCGTCTGGCCGCCTCAGGCTTTCACCCCGAACGATTCGATCGCAACGGCATCTGCAACCTGTGGCTGCGGCGCGGCGCCGGCCGCCCCGTGTTCGCCTTCCTGGGGCACACCGACGTGGTTCCGCCGGGTCCGCGCGAACCGTGGGGCTCCGATCCTTTCATGCCGACCGAACGCGACGGCTGGCTTTATGGACGCGGCAGCGCCGACATGAAGACATCGATCGCCGCCTTCGTGGTGGCGGTCGAACGATTCACACAAGCTCATCCGGATCACGCCGGCACGATCGCGCTGTTGCTGACTTCCGACGAGGAAGGCCCTGCAACCGACGGTACGGTTGCCGTGATCGAGTCGCTGCAGGCACGAGGCGAGGTGGTTGATTTCGGGCTGGTAGGAGAGCCGACCTCGAGCCGACATCTGGGTGACACGATCAAGAACGGAAGACGTGGATCGCTGTCCGGGCACCTGGTGGTGCGCGGGGTACAGGGCCACGTGGCCTATCCGCAGTTGGCTCGCAATCCGATTCACCAGCTGGCTCCGGCGCTGGCGCAGCTGGCGGGCGTCGAGTGGGACCGCGGAGATCGTTACTTTCCTGCCACCACGTTTCAGGTGTCGAATCTGCATGGCGGGACCGGCGCCGGCAACGTGATTCCCGGAGTCTGCGAGATGCACTTCAATCTGCGCTTCTCGCCCGCCAGCACGCCTGCGCAGCTACGGGGACGGGTTGAACAGATACTGGACGGGCATGGCCTTAGCTATGCTCTGACATGGACTCTGGGAGCCGAACCTTTTCTCACCCCCGCCGGCACGTTGGTCGATGGCCTGTCGCAAGCCATCTTCGAGACCACCGGCCAGCGCGCGCAGCTGTCGACCACCGGTGGGACGTCGGACGGCCGGTTTCTCGCGAAGATCTGCCCGCAGGTGGTTGAGTTTGGCCCGGTCAACGCGTCGATTCATCAAGCAGACGAGCGGGTGCAGGTGCAGGATGTCGAACCGCTGACGCGGATCTACCAGCGCACGCTCGAGCTGCTGCTGTCGCGGGCGACGTAACGGAAACGGCAACACGATGACGATCGACGCCCAAGCCAATCTGCGGTCCATGCGCGACGTACTGCGCTATGCCGTGACCCGCTTCAATGACCGGCCGATCTTTTTCGGACACGGCCAGCTCGATGCATTCGACGAGGCGGCGCTGCTGGTGACCCGCGCCCTGAAGTTGCCGCTCGAAAGAATGGACATCTTCCTGGATGCCTTCCTGACGCACGCCGAGATCAATACGCTGCTCGAGCTGATCGAGCGGCGCGTCAAGAAGCGCGTGCCGGTGGCCTATCTGCTCGGCGAGGGGTGGCTGCAGGGCTACCGGTTCCTGGTCGACGCCCGGGTGATCATTCCGCGCTCGTTCATCGCCGAATTGCTGAAGGACCAGCTGGCGCCCTGGATCGGGGATCCCGCCTCGGTGCGATCGGTGCTGGACATGTGCACCGGCTCGGGTTGCCTGGCGGTGATCGCGGCCGACCTGTTCCCCAATGCCAAGGTCGACGCGGTCGACATTTCGGTCGACGCGCTGGCGGTGGCCGCGCGCAATGTCGAGGACTACAGCCTGGGCGACCGGGTGCGCCTGGTCGAATCGGATCTGTTCCAGGATTTGAAGTCCTCGCGCTACGACCTGATCCTGTGCAACCCGCCTTACGTCACCGACGAGGCGCTCGCGAAGCTGCCGCGCGAGTACTCGCATGAGCCGACGCTTGCGCTGGCCGGTGGCCCCGACGGCCTCGATATCGTGCGGCGCGTGATGGGCGAGGCCCGCGCTCATCTGAACCCGCAAGGCCTGCTGGTGATGGAGGTCGGAGACGGCCGGCCGGCGTTCGAACGTGAATATCCTCGCGTGCCCGTGGTGTGGGCAACCACCAGCGCCGGCGACGACATGGTATTCGTGGCGCGGGCGGAGGACCTGTCAGTCCAGGCTCCCGCTGCGCGGTCCGCGGCCGCCTGATTCGGCTCTCATCGATCGATCACCACCGGCACGTGGAAGCGCCCATCGCCCATCCTGCTTCCTTTGTCCGGATCGGACGGGAAAACCGAAAGGTAGTACTGGCCCGGTGGCACGCCATCGGTCTTGATCGCGAGGTGCTGGCGCGCATCCCCATGCCCCGCAACGCGTAACGCCGTGCCATAGGACTCGCTCAGTTCCAATCCATCCGCCGTCTGCAGCACCGCCAACGGGACCGTCAGCGCGCTATCAACAGGGTTGGAGTTCGTCAGGACGAGGTCGATGGCCAGCGACCCTTCCCTTGCGTGGGCCGGCGCCTGGACGTCGCCGATGGCCAGGCCGGGGCCATCCTGCTGCGGCCCCGATGCGGTGCCATGACGCTGGCTCGCGTCATAAGCGATCCATTGTTGGGAGGCCCCTGCGGGCATCAATGCGCCACTGCGCTGGAATGCGGCGTTGGCAGCCCGCAATGCGCTGAAACGGCCTTGCAGCCGAGCCAGCATCTTCTCATCCTGCACCGGCTCGGCGTGCAGTCCGTCGAGCAGTCGGTACAGCGAGTCCCGGTTCAAGGCCCACTGGCCTTGCACGAAGGTGTCCAACGCCGGCTTGGTCTGCTTCAGCGGCATCTCGTGCGTGTTCCGAAAGCCGGACTCCAGATCGAGGCCGGATCCGAGCCACGTGACGCTCGCGGGGCTGCGCAGACCGTAGTCGTGCGCCAGAAAGGCCAGCAGGGTCGGCGCGATGTCGAATTGGGACGAGACCGCCTTGAAGCGCTGCGGCCCCTTCAGCAACGCCGAATGGATGATCAGCGGCACGTGGTAGCGATCGATCCACTCGCCGACCGGTATCTCGGGCAGGCGATGATCGCCCGTGATGATGAAGATCGTATGGCTGAACCACGGTTGCGCCTTGGCGGCATCGAAGTAGCGCCGCAGCGCGTCGTCGGTGTAAAGGATCGATGCGTAGATCGCACGCTGTGAGCGGTAGCGGCCCTTCTGGGCTTCCGAAAGACCGAGCTGGTTCAGGCGTTCCTCGAAACGCGACGCGTAGCGCTCCTCGCCCAGGAATCGATACGGGTCGTGCATCGTGATCGTCTGAAGCACGTCCACGAAAGGCTGGGATATGGGTTGCGCCTGGTGGGCCAAGGCGAACGTCACGAGCTCCTTGTCGTCGAACCCCCACTCGTTGATGCGCGGGACTTCGTTGCCGAAATCCTTGCTCCCGTAGATTTCATCGAGTCCCTGGCGTTGAAGGAACGCCTCTTCATTGTCGAAGGCCGGATCAGTTCCGGAGAAGAAGCGGGTCCGATACCCCTGCCCGTGCAGAATGCTCAACAGGCTGGCGTGTTCCGGCATGCGGGCGCCCAAAGCGAGGAATCCCTCATCGCCGAACGGCAAGGAGCCGAACACCGAGGGCAGAACCGCAAAGGTTCGGCCTTGATCCGAGAGGAAGTTCTCGAAGTACAGGCTGCGACCAGCGAGGTCGTCCAGAAAGGGCGTAAAGCTGCCCAGATCCGCGCCCGGCCCCGAAAAGGAGCGTCCGAGCCCCTCGACGATCACGAAGACGAGATTCGGAGGCGTCCGTTGATCGTCCGAAACCAGTGGTCCGAGCACGTCAGGGGTTTCGTCCGCGTGCAGAAACGGATAGCGAGGGTCCAGGTAGCGAAAGCCCGATATGGGGTTTTCAGAAACGACCGCCTGCGCGTGGGCGTCCACGACGGCCGCCTGCAGCGGCACGCCGCGCAAGCGATGTTCCGCCATCGCCTCGAGATTGCTGCCAATGAAGGTTGCCAGCTTGCTCAGGCGCAGGCTGTGCGCGTATTCGGTTTCCGAGCGTCCGGGCGGTGGCAATTCCTGCGGTGCGGCCACCAGCAGGCCCAGGCAGGTCGCGAACAGCAGCACGCTAGCGCGGGAAGACGGGGCGTGATCGACGCGCCTGCTTTGCCGCCAGAGCATCAGCCACAGCACCGCGATCGCCATGACCCCGGCGATCACCACCGCCAGATCCGGACGGGAGCCCGCCGCAGAGGTCCTGATCTCGCTCCACGAATAGCTGAACAGATCCGCGCCGAGCGGCACTCGCGTGTTCAGGAAATAGGTGACCAGCGCGAGTTGAGCCAGCAACAGCGCGGACCACAGGGCGCCGATGCCCCAGAGTCGGGCCCGCGCCGTGGGCAACGCCAACAGGGGCGAAGACAACAGGAACAACGCAGGAAGGTAGCGTCCGAGCGTCAACAGATCCTGCGCGAACGCTGCGGCGACGGTCGATGATGCAGCAGCCGCGCTTGCGCCGGGCGGCCAGCCTTCGACGAGTTCTGCCAGCCGAAGCAAGACCAGGCCCAAGGCGAACGGCGGCAGTGCCGCCAGGAATCGCCTCGCCACCTCGAGGATGCGGATCATCCGTCCTGGATCCGCGCTGGCCTCGGTGCCGGCCTGTGTGGTCCCGCGAATTACCATCGGTAATACAAGGTCCCGAAGGCTCCACCGCTCGAGTACGGTTCGCCTTCCACACCGTAGCCTGCGTCGACACCGACCTTGAATCCGAAGCGCGGCGTCAGGAACTTGACCAAGGCCGCGCTCGCCGACCAACTATGGCTGGCGGACCCCGGTCCAAGGAAAAAGCCCGTCGGCTCGTCGGTGCGACCGACGCCTGCTGCCACTTCGACGTAGTTGTCGGCGTCGCCCGCGAAATAGTTCCGCACGGTCAGTCGGTCGCTGTTGCTCCATGACGGATTGTTGGTCGTGGCGGGCACGTAGAGATGGCGCCAACGCACGTACCAGTTGCCCACATAGCGGCCGAGGCCCAACCCGTAGAGCTCGACCGGAGTCGAAAACTGGAGCCGGTCGTAGCTCGCTGACAACTCCCAGCCGCGACCCACGCCTTGGAACAACTCGGCCCGCCAGCGCGTGCGGGGAAACAAAACCGCATCGGTCCCCTCCTGGAAGCGCAGGTTGACGTAGGCGCGCCTCCAAAGGTCCGCATAGCCGTCGATCGCCCACGCGGTGTCCGACGTGCCGAAGCGGTGTGAGGTCAGGCCTTCAAAGGCCACCGAGCCGGCGTCGAACTGCCGGCGAACGGACGCCACCGTATCGATCCAATGCAAGCCGCCGGAGGGAAAGTCCGTGTAGTCGACCCCAAGGCTGCCGGACCACAGATAGCCGCTGCCGCGCACGGCGTCGGGCGGCTTCACGCCAACCCGTTCCTGAGAAGCCAGATAGTCCTTCACCTGAGCCGGATCGGCGCCCTTTTGCGATGCTGCCTCGAAATCGGCGCGCGCTGCTGCGATGTTCCCGGCGTTGCGCTGCGCCCGCCCTCGAGCCACCCACGGTGCGGGATCGTCGGGCGCCAACGCGCTCCACCGGCTGTAGGCCTGCGCCGCCTTTTGCGGCCGATCAGACCAGAGATACATATCGCCCAGGGCCGACCACGCGTCCGCATAGGTGGGCGCCGCAGCGGTCGCCGCCGTGAGGTCGGCCTCAGCAGCCAGATAGTTCCCCATCCAGGCATAGACCCGCCCGCGACCCAGCAGCACGTCGGCGTTGCCCGGAGACCGCGCAAGCAATTGGCTGTAGGCAGCGATCGCCGCATCGCGCTGGCCTTTCAACGCGAGCTCGCGCGCCTCGAGGAATTTCTGGTCGAAGCCTTCAGGCGCCGCGGCCACCGCGACGGTCCAGCCGCTCGCAACGACGGCATAAAGCAACGTCGCAACGCCACGGGCATACACATAAAGACGCACGCACCGACTCCTGAAAGGGCATCGCAAAAAAAGGACCTTCGCGCCCAAAGTTTGGCGCGCAGTCCCGATCCAGGAGCCTCGACTTCCGGGGTGTTCCGACTCGATGAGAAAGGACTGAATAGCTGGGCTTCACTTAAGAAATCCCACCGCCGTCCGAAGGTCTAGCAAGGCGCCCGGTAGTAAGGCTCGGGTGACAGGCGTGAAAGCGACCTCCGGACATCCCGCCAGGAGCAGCCGGATCGGGCTTGCAACCACCTGCCAACGCAATGTGAATCGACCGTCAACGGTGAATCCTTTAAGCCGCCTTTTCGACCCCGCCCCGCTGGTGCCGGTCCTGCAGGCCGTTGCGCTCGCAATGGCCTTGATCCTGCTTGCCCTGATCCTGCTGTTGGTTGTGCAAAAGGTCGTGCTGGAGCGCCGCTATCGGGAGGAACGGGAAGCCGCGGATCGCCATGCCAGTGCATTGGCCCACGGCACGCGAGTGGAGCATCTGGCCGTCGACGCACGACGGCTGAGCGAGCGCAGGGCGCTGGCTCGGGCGCTGTGTAACCGTGGCACCGACGTCGCACCAGGGCAACTGCACGGCGCCCCATGGTACGGCGAACTGGTTCGCCGCCTGCAAAGGGATGCCAGGCGCAAGGCCTGGGGCGAACGCGTCGCGGCATTCGAGATGCTCGGAGAGCTCGGAGCGGCCGAACTGCGTCCATTCCTCGAGCAGGCCGCGCAACGAGAAACCCACCCGCAGGCCTATGCCGCCTGCCTCGTTTGCCTGGCGAAGTTTTCCGACCAGGCTGCAGGTCTTACGGCCCTGTGGAATCAGCTGCAAGCCAAGCCCGCGCTGTCGGGCAGTTTCAACGAAGGGTTGTTCCAGGTCGCGATCGAGGCGTTGAGCCGGCGCAGTTCCCGGCAAGCCGCCGCGGAGGTCTTGCAAAGGCTCCTGGCCGGCGCCAATCCGCACGACGCCCTGGCGCTCGACGCAATCCGTGCCATCGGCAAATCCGGACTCGTGTCGCTGGCGCCTCAGCTGGTGGCGCTGTGGCGCGCACCCGAAGCGTCCAAATCACTGCGGATCGCTTGCGTACGCGCGGTCGGAATGCTGCAGCCCGAGCATCCGTTGCTGCTGAGTGCGCTGTCCGATCGCGATTGGGAGGTTCAGGCGAGCGGCGCCAAGTACCTGCGCGGCACGACCCCCGCGGTGATCGCGGGACTTTCCGACTGCCTGAGGTCGCCTGGGTTCTACGTGCGCCTCAACGCGGCGACCACGCTCGCGTCTCTGGGCGAGGACGGGCGGGCGGTCCTTGAAGAGACTCTGATGTCCTGCGACGCGTTTGCGCGCGAAATCAGTCGCTATGCGCTGAGCGTTCTGGACGGTTTCGATGCGTTGCGCCCTTCCGACAGCGACGATGCGCCGCGCCTTCTGGAGCGCGCTCATGCCTGACGCGATCGCCATTTTCCTGCTGTCCTTCCAGCTGCTGGTGTTCATCTACTTCATCGCGCTGAACCTCGGCTACACGCTGGTGACGTCGTACGCATTCCGGCACATCCAGTCCGGCATGTCCGCAACCGGAGACCTCAGCGTCGTGCACCATCGCATCTCCGATGCCAATGCCCGCCCGATCTCGGTGGTTGTACCCGCCTTCAACGAACAGGCGACCATTGTCTCCACCATCACCTCGGTGCTGAAGGCGGACTATCCGGAGCACGAGGTGATCGTCGTGGACGACGGCTCCACCGATGCCACGCTGGCGACGTTGCTCGACGTGTACAAGGCGTTTCCCATCGAACGGCCGGTCAAGCGGCTGTTCGACCACCAGCCGGTCTCAACAGTCTATCTGTCGAGCATCCATCCGAATCTGTGGATCGTTGCGAAGGAAAATGGCGGCAAGGCGGATGCGTTGAACACCGGCATCGAGTACGCGCGTTTTCCGCTGCTGTGCGCCATCGACGCCGACTCGATCCTGGAACGCGACGCCCTGCTTCGGCTCGGACAGCAATTCGTGCTGGACAAGCGCCTGGTCGCGGCCGGAGGTGCGGTGCGCGTCCTGAACGGCTGTCGCGTCGAGAACTCCGAGGTACGCGAGATCCGGGCACCGTCGCGGCTGATCGAGTGCGTTCAGGTCGCCGAGTACATGCGCGGCTTCTTCACCGGGCGCGTTGCGTGGCACAGCGCCCGCAGCCTGCTGATCATCTCCGGAGCCTTCGGTGTCTTCCGCAAGGACCTGCTGGAAGCAATCGGCGGCTATCGCAAGACGGTCGGCGAGGACATGGACATCGTGATCCGGTTGCATCGGCATTGCTTCGACCACGGCATCCCGTACGAGCTCGCCTTCGTACCCGAGCCCGTGTGCTGGACCCAGGTGCCGACCGACATCGGTTCGCTGTTACAGCAGCGCAATCGATGGCAGCGCGGACTCGCCGACTGCCTCTGGCACAACCGGAACATGTTCCTGAACCCGAACTACGGCAAGGTCGGCATGCTCGGGTTCCCCTACTTCTTCGCGTTCGAGCTTATCGGTCCGCTGGTCGAGTTCCTCGGCTACGTCGGATTCATCGTGTTCGCGATGGTGGGCTGGGTCGACCCGAACATCGCGCTGCTGTTCTTCGTGATCGCGGTCCTGTGGGGGATGTGGCTGAACGCGGCCGGCGTGCTGATCGACAATCTCGTCCTGCACCGTTACACGCGTGTTCGCGACGCCCTCAGGGTCGCTCTGCTGGGCTCACTTGAGTTCATCGGATTCCGGCAGCTGGTGGCCGTCGAGCGGTTGATCGGGACATTCCAGATGTCGCACCATCGCTGGGGCGCGATCCGGCGGCACAAGGTGGAGTCGGCGGCCTGACGGCCCTCGAGTCTTGAGAGGAGCAGCTCGTGGCCTTCCTGATCCGGGCAGCAATGCTGATCGTGTGCATGTCGGTGCCGGGATACCTGATCGCGGCCAACTTCGCGATGTTCGAACCGTACCTGCTGCCCTTGCAGTACGTGAAGGCACCGCCAGAAGCCATGAATGAACATGTGGTCGTAGGACCGTACGCAGATCCCGCCGATCTGGCGAACCTGAAGGGACGGGGGGTGTCGACGGTGGTGTCCCTGCTGGATCCATCGGTGGTCTATGAAAAGAGCCTGATCGAGCGCGAGCAGTCCGACGCGCCCCGGGCCGGCTTGCGCTTCGTCAACCTGCCGATCCGCCGGTCCGAGCCCTTGACGAGCGCGGTGAACCAGAATTCGGCGCGGCGGCTCGAATTGCTGATTTCCGCCCAGCCACAAGGCAAGATCTACGTCCATGGCTTCCTGAACGCGCCGCGCGACCTGGTCTGGCTCGCGAACTTCCGGGTGCGCACCAGGGCACGCACCCGGGATTTTGACCCGGCCAGCTAGCGCCGAGCTGCGGGACTGAAAGCGCCGGCACCGGCGCCGCGCCAGCGGGATCGGATCGCGTAAAGTCGCGCTCTTTGAGTTCGCCAGCCCATGCTTCGCCTGTCCGGACTGCGCCTCGATCGCGGACCACGCACGCTGTACCGCGACGTCAGTGCGACCGCCTCGCCCGGCGAACGCGTCGGGCTGGTCGGCTCCAACGGATCTGGCAAGTCGTCGTTGCTGGCAGCGATTCTCGGGCGCGTCGCGATCGATGCCGGCTCGATCGAGGCGCCTCCGCTGGATCGGATCGCGTGGATCGACCAGGATATCGAGGCAACCGGCGAGCGCGCCATCGACTTCGTGATGTCGGGGCACGCTCCCCTGGCGCAAGCGCGCGCCGAGTTGGAGTCGGCCCTGCGGTCGGGCGCGCATGACGATCAGGATCTGCGGCTCGCACAGGCTCACGCACACCTGGCCGAGCTGAACGAGGGTGCCATCGCAGCCGAGGCGATGGCGATCCTGAACGGGCTCGGCCTGTCGCAGGCACAGGCGCAGGGCCGGGTGTCGGAGCTTTCGGGCGGACAGCGCAACCGCCTCGCGCTGGCGCGCGTGCTGCTGCAGCCGTCCGAACTGATGCTGTTGGACGAGCCGACCAACCACTTGGACCTGGATTCGATCGTCTGGCTGGAGAATTGGCTGCGGCGGCAGCAAGCCACGGTCATCGTCGTTTCGCACGACCGTGAATTCCTGGATCGCTGCACCGACACGATCTGGCATATCGCCGACCAGTCGATCAGCCGCTATGCCGGCAACTACAGCGCGTTCGAATCCGCCTGGCTCGACCGGCTGCGACAGGCCGACGCCCAGGCGCGCCGCCAACAGCGCACCATCGCTCACTTGAACCGGTTCATCGAGCGTTTCCGAGCCAAGGCCACCAAGGCACGCCAGGCGCAGAGCCGTTTGAAGATGCTGGAACGGCTGGAGCACCTGGAGCCGATTCGCGCGCAGCGCGAGTGGAGGTTCCACTTCTTCGATCCGTTGCGGCTGCCGACCCACCTGGTCGAAGGCGAGCACCTGCAGCTCGGTTATCCGGAGAAGGTTGTGCTGGACGGCGTGCGGTTTTCGATACGCGCCGGCGATCGCATCGGCGTGCTCGGGGTCAACGGCGCCGGCAAGTCAACCCTGGTGAAGGCCCTGGTCGGGGACCTGACGGCCAAGGCGGGCGAGCTCAGGCGATCGCCCGGCACCGCGATCGGTTACTTCGCACAGCACCAGCTGGACGATCTGGATCCGGCCGAGAGTCCGCTGCAACTGCTGCGCCGGATCGCGCCGGATGCGCGCGAACAGGAGCTGCGCGACTTTCTGGGCAGCTTCCGGTTCGGGCAAGACCTGGCGGGCGCGCCGGTCGGCCGCCTGTCGGGCGGGGAACGTGCGCGCTGCGCGCTGGCACTCATCGCGTGGCGCCGTCCCAATCTGTTGGTGATGGACGAGCCCACCAATCACCTGGACATGCCGACTCGCGAAGCGCTGACCGTCGCGCTTTCCTCCTTCGAGGGTGCCCTGGTCGTCGTTTCGCACGACCGCCATCTGCTGCGCGCCACCACCGACCAGTTGTGGCTGGTGCACGAGGCGAACCTGCAAGCGTTCGACGGCGACCTGGACGACTATGCGACCTGGGTCATCGAGCGGCGCCGCGTGGAGTCTCGATCCGACGCCGGCGCCAGCGAGCCGCGCCGGCGCACCGAGCAACGCCGCCAGGCGGCGGGAGAGCGCGAACGCCTGACGAAAGCGCGGCGTCCGCTGCAGAGGCGTGTGGATGACGTCGAGCAGCGCCTTCAAGCGGCGAGCGAGGAGATGAAGGACCTCGATACTCGGCTGGCGAGCGAGGCTTTCTACTCAGGCGATCCCGAAGCCGTCGGCCAGGCACTGAAACGGCGCGCGCACCTGGACCACACGGTTCAAACGCTCGAGGCGCAGTGGCTCGAGCTGCAATCCCAGCTCGACGCCATCACTTAGCGGGCGACCTCAGCGGCGTCGCCCCGCCTTGGCACGTTATGCGCTGCGCCGTTTGGAGCGAGTCAGCGGCTGGCTCAGGTCCAGTTGCAGATCGATCGGGTCCATCGAGGGCTTGCTCCGCGGTCCGGACCGGCTGATCGTGCTGGCAAAGTCGGTCGCCGTTCAGACATCGATGTCGATCGACAATTCGGTTGGAGTCTGAGTCAGCTGGTCGTCCGAGAGATCACGCCGGCCCCCTGCGTCTGGCCGCATAAGATCGGCAGCCGGCATATTCGCCTCCTGCGCGCGTACGGCGCCCGCGGGCGCAACAGCCGGCGCCGGGGATGCCGTAGCCGCAGCAGGAGCTTCGGTCCGCGCGGGCGCGCGACCGGTGTTGCCCGGCACCAGCAGATCGGTCAGCTCTGGCGCGGGCGCCGCAGAAGTATTGAGGTCCAGATCCAGTCCGACCTCGGTTGGCAGCTCTGTAAATCGCTCGTCGAGCGCCCGCTGATCGGCTTCACGAGCGTGGTCCTGGCCTGCCCGCGCCGCAGGCGAAGCCACCGGAGGGTTCATCCGGGTCGGCGTGCGCAAATCCAACTCGAGGGGAGCATGCGGCTTGCCGGTCGTTGACGAGCCGGCCGCCGTATTGCGCTCCAGCACCGTCGCGTACAACTCCTTGATCACCTGGACCGTGTCGTGCAGCTCGGTCACCGTGATCTGGGTATGTTTTTCATCGGTCAACGAGGGCTCTGTGGGCAACCCTCCCATGCTTGACGATGGCGGCATCGTCGCCCGTCCCCCAATCTCAGGCGATTCGCGGGAGCCGGTCGAGCGGGCCATGATCGAGCGAGGAGGCCTGGTTTGCGCCGGGCGGGTCACCAGGGGCTCCCAGGTCGCTTGCGCCGCTGGACGCCGCTGGCGCCACACCATCACGAGGGCGCCTCCCAACAGCAGTCCTCCCAACGCGCCCGCCGACCAGGCCCATGGCGCGCGGGTCTCATAAGTCTTTCGCTCCAACTCCTGCTCTCGTTGGCGCGACGCCGCAAGTTGAGCTTGAAGTGCCTCGATCTGCCTGGACATGACGTCCATCCGCTTGAGCAACTCGGCACTCGCATCGGGTGCAATGGCGCGGATATCCGCACCGCTGGCTACGGGCCCGATGCTGTCCTGCGATGAAGACCCCAGAACAAAGCGGTCGGCATTGGAGGCAGCCGCCGGTGGCGCTTTCGCAGGGGCTTCGGGCGCAAGCGCAGCCTCCGAGCTTGCCCGCTGCTGCGGCGCGGCCGGCGCGGGGGGCACGGCCTTATGGGCCGGACGCTTCGGCGCGGGTCTGGGCACGGGCGGGGGCGTAGACGGTTCGCCAGCGCCCACCGTGGTGTCCGCATTGCTAGCGGCTAAGGTCGGCATCCCGAGCATGATGGCGTACTCGCGCCGCAACGGATCGTGGCAGCCGACGTCGAGCGCCAGCCGCACCGTCGGCTGGGTCACGGCATCCGGCGTCACCAGTTCGATCAGTGCGCCGGCGTCTTTGGGTACGACCCGGATGTCGGCCTGGCGCAAGACCGGGGCACCCTCGGTCGAAGCTGGATCCGTCAGGTGGACGCAACTGCCGGTCAGGCTGCTGGCCTCGCTGCCGACCACCGGCACCTTGATCGAGAGGCGCTGGCCAAGAACCGCTGAGATCTGCGCCATCCCGAGCCCGAGCGGCCCCGCCTCGGCCAGTGCACCGGTCTTCACATCCGGCGCCACCATCGATGGCGGATCCAGCAATACCACGAATTCGCGCCGGATGCGCTCGTTGCATCCGAGCTCGACGACAACTCGCAGCGTCGGTTCCGTGATGGGCAGCGCGCTTTCGATCCTCAGTTTGCGGTTGACCGCATCGATCGTCAGGCGCGCAGCGCTCAACGTCGGCGTCGGCTCGCCGTCCCGGCTGCCTGGAACGATCTGCACACAGTCCTGAGTGAGCTCGGTGTCGCGGCTGATGACCAGAGGAACCGTCATTTGCAAAGGCTGGCCGAGGACACTGGTCACACTCGGCTCACCCAGTCCCAGCGCGAAAGTGTGTGTGCCAAAGCCGGCCGCGAACAGACACGCGGCGACCCGCAACGCGCGCCATGCCATGCCAGTGGCCTGCATCCTTTGAACATTCATGCCGAACACCCTGCAGAGTTTTCAGGACCCGGTCATTATCGCCTGCATCTAGCGTGTTTACGCAGGTAGGACCCTCCCTAAATTTGAAGATTTAAGGACGTTTGCTTAGGTCCAACCCGCACCGTTAATCAGTGGCAGATCGGCGTGCCGGCTCCCGGCCTGCCGCTCGACACCGCGCGGGACGCACCACCGTTGCCCGTACGGGTCCCGATCCCAGCGGACCGGGGTTCGGCGTAATGTCGCGCGTTCCAACCAACCTCATCGCCGGGCCCTACGCCATGATCGATCTGTACTCCTGGCCCACGCCAAACGGACACAAGGTGCACATCATGCTGGAAGAGTGCGCGTTGCCCTACCGCGTGCACCCGGTCGACATCGGAGCCGGCGATCAATTCTCGCCGGAATTCCTGTCGGTCAGTCCCAACAATAAGATCCCCGCGATCACCGACTCCGACGGACCGGACGGCCAGCCGCTTTCCATGTTCGAATCGGGCGCGATACTGATCTATCTGGCCGCCAAGACGGGGCGCTTTCTTCCGGACGGGGTTCGCGATCGCTATGTCGCACTGCAGTGGTTGATGTTCCAGGTGGGACACATCGGGCCGATGCTCGGTCAGGCGCATCACTTCCGCCAGTACGCGCCGGAGCCGATCGAATATGCGGTGGATCGATATACGCGAGAGGCCGCGCGCCTGTACCGCGTGATGGATCGGCGCCTGGCCGATGTGCCCTACTTCGCCGGCTCCTACTCGATCGCAGACATCGCGATTTACCCCTGGACGCGCTCGTACGAGAACCAGGGAGTGAACCTGGCGCAGTTTCCCCATGTGCAGCGCTGGCAGCAATCGCTCGCCGAGCGTCCGGCGCTACAGCGCGGGCTGGAGGTTCTGAAGGAACGGCGCAGAAGCCTGCTCGATGCCCGCAGCCGGGAAAACCTGTTCGGAGCGACGCAGACCACACAGCACTGAGGCCGCACGGGCCGTGAGCAGCGGCACCGAGCGATCTATTGGATCGTTCCCTTGGCGAGTTCGGCGAACGGAAAGGCCAGGATTCGTACGCCCTCCTGCTCCAGGGCCTGCGCTTCGGCGTGCGTCGCCACGCCGCGGATGCCTCGCTCCGGCGTTTCCTGGTAATGAATGCGACGCGCCTCTTCGGCGAATCGCTCCCCGACATCCTCGGTGCTCTCGATGATCTGCAGTGCAGCGCGCACCAGCGCCGCCTGCATCTGGGGCGGCGGCATCGCGGCGGCAACCGGCGCAGTCGGCGACCCGAGGTTCAGCCGTGCCGCCGACGGCCGGCGGTTGATCAGCACCGATCCGCACAGAGGGCAGCCGATCTTGCGCTCGAGCAGTTGAGCGTCGAAGTCCCCTTGGGATGCAAACCACCCTTCGAACAGGTGCTCGGCGTCGCAGCACAGATCGAACACCTTCACGCGCTGCGTCCCGGATCGGCGGTTCGCTCAAGCATCGCGGGTCAGCGGCGCTGATCGGCCGCCTTGGGGACGCACGCCTGGGCCAGATGCCGGCTCAACGCGGCGTGACCGGCCTCAAGCGCCGTCGCCAGTTCGAGCAGGCGTGCCTGAGGCGCGTCGCCCCCCGCCGCTTCCTCCAGTTGTCTTGCCAGGCCTGCAATGCC
>DATBCI010000070.1:0-8237 GCA_036270555.1 Burkholderiaceae bacterium | reverse complement strand
TCCATGCCGCGCATGAAGAAGCGCTGGGCGAAAAAGAAAACCACCAGCACCGGCAGCACCGTCAGGATCGCGCCGGCCGCGATGACGCGGGTCGAGCTGCCAAAGGTGCCCGACAGCTCCAGTATGCCGACCGCCAGAGGCATCAGCCGGCTCTTGGTCAGCACGACGCCCGGCCAGAGAAAATTGTTCCAGCTGGTCACCGTGGTCAGGATGACCAGCGCTGCAATCTGGGGGCGGGCCATGGGCAGCATGATCTGGGCAAAGATGCGCAGCTCCGAGGCACCTTCCACGCGCGCCGCGTCGATCAGCTCCGGCGGGATCTCCTCGAAGGCGTTCTTCATCAGGAAGATTCCGACCGCGCCCGCGATGGTCGGCAGGATCACGCCCAGGTGCGTGTTGACGACATGCAGTTGCGTGACGGTGATGAAGTTGACCAGGAAATTCACCTCGGTGGGCAGCATCAGGGTCGCGAGGATGGCGCCGAACACGAGCTTTCGCCCGCGAAAGTGCAGGCAGGCAAGCGGATAGGCGGCGGCAGAGCACACCAGAACGGTCCAGACCACCGTCCAGAACGTGATCCAGATCGAGTTGCCGTAGTAGCTGGCCAGATCGACCACGCGAAAGACTTCGCGGAAATTCTCGAGCGTCGGTGCGTGCGGCACCAGCGCGGCCGGGAAGGCGAACACGTTGCCTTTGCTGCCGATCGCTGCCGAAAGCGTCCACAGCAGCGGAAAAGCGCAAAAGACTGCCATGGCCAGCAGCGCCGCATAGTGCGAGGCCGTCGCGGCCGCCCGGCGCCAGCGCGCCGGATCTGCCCATGCGACGCGCCAGGCGGTGCTCATCGCTGACGCGGCCGCAGCAGGCGAAAATTGAGCGCCGCGATCAGCACGCAGATGGCGCTGACAACCAGGCTCGCCGCCAGCGCACGCGGAAAATGGAATGCGCGGATCCCCTGATCGTAGGCGTAATACAACCCGGTATAGGTGGAGCTGATCGGTCCGCCCTTGGTCATGATCAGGACTTCCTCCAGCACCTTGATGGCCCCCAGCGTCGACAGCACCGAGCACAACAGCACGGTCGGAACGATCATGGGCAGCGTGATTCTCCAGAAGCGGCGCCACGGGCCGGCGCCATCGAGCCGCGCTGCCTCCTCGATCTCGGCAGGAATCGCCTGCAGCGCGGCCAGGTACATCACCATGTACCAGCCCAGGCCCCGCCAGAACGTCACGAACATCAGCGCGAACAGGGCGATGCGGTCGTCGCTCAACCAGCCGATCGGCTCTTCGATCAGCCGCATCCATTGGAGCACGGCGTTGATCAGGCCCTGATCGCTGTACATCCAGCCCCACATGATGCCGACCACCGAGACCGAGGTGACCACCGGCATGTAGAACACGGCGCGGAACACGCGGATGCCCGGCAGGCGGTTGTTGACCAGCACCGCCAGGGCGATGGCCGCGAGCTGAATCGCCGGCACGATCAGCAGGTAGGTGACCGAATTGCGCAGGCTGATGAAGAAGACGGGATCGTCCAGCAGGTCCTCGAAGTTGCGCAGCCCGACCCAGGTGGGTGGGGTAATGATCTTGTACTCGGTGAACGCCAGGTAGCCGCCCCACAGCACGGGCCAGAATGCGAACAGCGCAAGCAGCACGAGGGCCGGCGCCAGGAAACACCAGGCCACTGCGCCCGATCGCGCGCTGACCGTCATCACGGCGCTCCCAGCCGCCGGTTCCAATAGGCGGCCGCCGCATCGAGCGCCTCCTGGATGTTGCGCCGACCGATCACAGCGCCCTCGACCGCGTCCTGCAGGCGCTTGTTGAGCTGCTCGAATCCCGGGATCCCGGCCACGTACAGGGTGCGCACGGACCCCATCCGACTTGCGCCCGTGGCCACCGCTTTGGAAAAGGGGTCGGCGACCGGAAGACTCTGAAAGTACGGATCCTGCACGGCCGCTTTGGCGGTAGGAAACGTTCCGGCCAGGCGGGAAAAGGCGAGCTGGTTTTCGGCGTCGGTCAGATACAGCGCGAAGCGCGCGGCCTCCTGCGCCTGGCGTCCTTGAATCCCGCGCGGCATCGCAAAGTGAAACAACCACCCGCCCGCCACGATCCCCGCTGCCCCGACCGGAGCAGGCGCAACGTCCGACAGCGCGTACACGTCCGGCGCATCGTCGCGCACGCGCAGCAGCGCCGCCGGCGGCGCCACCATCATCGCCAGGCGTCCGGCCTTGTACGCATCGATGGAGGCCGGAAAGTTGTCCTCGGAAAACAGCTTGTCCTTCAGCAGCCCGCCGGCCTTGTAGGCATCGGCCAACCGGGCCAGAAACGCCACATGGCGGGGCGAGTTGAAGACGGCGCGCCCACCCTCGACCAGCGGCAGGCCCTCTTCGAGGAAAATTCCGGCGATCTTGCCCAGCGCCGGCGAAAAGCCGGCCTGGCCGGTGCGCTGTTTGATCTGTTTGGCGACCTCGAGCTGATCGAGGAACGTCGCAGGCGCGTGCTCGATGCCCGCCTGCGCAAACAGCGTCCGGTTGTAGGTCAGCACATTGACCGAGTTGTAGTGCGGAAAGCCATACACGTGACCGAGAAACGTCACGTCCTGCAGGGCACCGTCCGTGTACATGCTGCGGCCATCGCCCATCAGGTCGCCCACCGGGCGGATCGCGCCGTCGCGCGCGTAGTCGTAGGCCCAGGGCACGTTCATCTGCGCCAGCGCGGGGGCGGAGCCGCCGGCGATGGCCGCCGTGAGCTTGGTCTGCAGCACATCCCAGGGCACGTCGACCCATTCCAGCCGCACACCCGGGTTCTGCGCTTCGTAACGCCGCACCAGCGCCTCGAAGTAAGGTGTGAACTTCGGCTTCAGGCTCATCGTCCAGAACTCGACCTGGACGGGTTCCGAGGCAGTCGCTGCTGCCGCAAGCCACAGCGCCAGTGCGCCCGCGAGCACGATGGTCCAGCGCCGGGCAGGGCTGCTGCTCATCGAGTGGTCGTTACTTTGGCCAGATGCGGCGGGCGGTCCGGGTCGGCCCCGCGCGCGCGCGCCAGCGCTTCGACCGCCACGTAAAAGCTCTGGATCGTGGTGATCGGCTCGAGGTCCTCGTCGGGAGCCGGGTGCAAAGTGAGCGAGCTCGCGGGCGTGCCGGCCGGGGCTGCCAGCAGCACGTGGGCACCGCGATCGCGCAGGTCCTCGGCCAGGGCGAGCAGGCCGGCCTGAGCCGGGCCGCGCGGCGCAAAGACCAGCACCGGGTAGCCTGGCTCGATCAGCGCCATCGGGCCATGGCGCACCTCGGCTCCCGAGAAGGCCTCCGCGTGGATGCCGCAGGTCTCCTTCAACTTGAGTGCGGCCTCCATCGCAATCGCCAGTCCCAGCCCGCGTCCGATCACCAGCATCTGTTGCACGCCTTGCAGCGTGTCGACCAGCGCCGACCAGTCGACGCGCGCAGCGCGCGCCAGCGCCTCCGGCAGCGCCATCAACGCGCCGCCCAATGTCGCGTCATCCTGCCACGCTGCCACCAGACGAGCGCCGGCGCTCAGCTGCGCGATGTAGCTCTTGGTGGCGGCAACGCTGCGTTCGTGCCCAGCGCGCAAATCCAGCGCCCATTGCGCCGCGCGCCCCAGGGGAGAGGCAATCTCATTGACCCAGGCGATCGTGCGCGCTCCGTGCGCAGCGGCAAACTCGATGGGGGCGAGCAGATCGGGGCTTGCGCCCGATTGAGACAGGGCCATCGCGACCAGGCCTTCGCATTGCAGGCGCGTCGCGTACAGCGTCACCAGCGACATCGGCAAGGACGTCACCAGCCGTCCCAGTCGCGCCATCACCAGATAGGCGAGGAAATGCGCGGCGTGGTCGGAACTGCCACGGGCCACGGTCAACATCGACTGCGGCGGCCGGGCACGCAGGTCGGCGCCGATGGCGCGATACACGTCGGCGTCAGCCCCAAGCTGGCGCTCGACGACCGCGGGGGCCTCGAGCGCCTCTTCAAGCATGTTCGAGCGCAATGGCCTCCCCTTCGACCAGCACTTGAGTGATGCGCAGATCGCGGTCGAGCACGACGACGTCCGCGTGCGCGCCCGCCGCCAGCCGCCCGCGGTCGTGCAGTCCCAAAAAGTCCGCGGCATGGGTCGAGACCCGCTTGGCCGCGTCCTGCAGGTCCAGTCCGAGGTCGACCAGGTTGCGCAAGGCCTGGTCCATCGTGAGCGTGCTGCCGGCGAGCGTGCCGTCGGCCAATCGAACGCCGCCCAGGCATTTGGTCACCGTGTGCCGGCCCAGGCGGTACTCGCCGTCGGGCATACCGGTGGCGGAGGTGGAGTCGGTCACGCAGTACAGGCCGGGGATGGCGCGCAGCGCCGCCTGGATGGCACCCGGGTGCACATGCAGCAGATCGGGAATGATCTCCGAGTAATGGGCGTGCGCCAGGGCGGCCCCGACGATTCCGGGCGAGCGGTGGTGCATGCCGCTCATCGCGTTGAAAAGGTGCGTGAAGCCGGAGGCGCCGCGCGTCAGCGCGGCGACACCGTCTTCGTACGTGCCGAGCGTATGACCGATCTGCACCCGAAACCCGGCGACACGCAGCCACGCGATCGCATCGAGCATGCCGGGAACCTCGGGAGCCAGCGTGATCAGCCGGATCGGAGCGAGTTGGTGCAAGGCATGGACCTCGGCGCGATCCACCGGACCGGCGAAGTTCGGTTGAGCGCCGAGCTTGCCTGGATTGATGAAAGGCCCTTCCAGGTGCACGCCGTGCACACGGGCGATTCCCGCGCGAGGCGCGCGCATCATGGCCCCCAGCGCGGTCAGGGCACCGTGGATTTCGCCCAGCGGCGCTGTCATCGTCGTCGCTAACATCGAGGTCGTGCCGTGGCGCACGTGCATGCGCGCGATGGTGTGGACCGCGGGGCCGCCATCCATCACGTCGGCGCCACCGCCGCCGTGAACGTGCGGATCGACGAATCCCGGCAGCGCGATCGGCCTCGCGCCGTCGCGCACGCGTGCCGCCGGCATCGGCGTACCACGCACGTCCTGCACTCTGCCGTGGTCGTACTCCAACACACCGTCGACGAACCCGTGCGGTGTGAGGATGCGCGCCTGCAGTGATCCGCTAGTTGCCATGAGCAACTCCTGTGCTCGGCAGCGCACCGGCGGCCACCGCGTTTCGAACCAGCAGCAGCGCGCCGTCCACGGCGTCGCCCTCGGGCTCGTGCAGCCGGGCGCTCAGCGCCGGCAGATAAGGCACCAACCGGCTGCCGATGCTGCCGCACAGCGCAACCGGAAGATCCCCGCTTGGGTCCAGCGCGTCGACCATCTCGCAAATGGAACCTGCAGCCGATCGCAGCAGACCGGCAGCGACCGGGTCGCTGTCGGCCGCCGCAAACACATGCGGCGCCAGTTGAGCGTACGCACCCTGACCCGCCTGCGCGCACCAGGCCAGAATCGCCTCGGCGTGCGTACCGATGGTCTGATACACCGCTTCGGACAGCGCGCCGCCTGGGCCGCGCCCGTCCAGAGCCCGCTGGGCCGCCCGTACGGCACCCAGGCCGAGCCAGGCGCCGCTGCCTTCGTCGCCGATCGGAAATCCCCAACCGCCCACGCTCGCGCGCGAGCCGTCCCGGCGCAGCGCTTCGCCCACGCTGCCAGTACCCGCCGCCACGACGACTCCTGGCTTGCCGCTGAAGGCGCCCAACAGCATGGTGGCTCCATCGGTCGCCAGGGCAACCTGGGCGAACCGTCCGGCGCCTCGCAGGAATTGCTCTGCCTGCTCCTTGAAATTGACGCCCGCAAGCCCCACGCCGAGCGCGCACTCGTGCATGGCGGCGACCGGCAAGCCGGCCGCGGCAAAGCAGCGGGCGATGGCCAGGTCGATCTGCGCCCAGGCCGCCTTGACGCCCAGACTCAGTCCGGAAGGGCCCGCGACAGCGTCGCCCAGTACGCGCCGCGCCCCGTCCGTCAGGCGAGCGCGCGTTGCGCTACCGCCGCCGTCGATGCCGATAAGATAGGGCACCGCCATGCTCCTCCCGGTTGCAGGCTCCACGCACGACCCGGAGCGTTCGAGCTGTCGAAGACACTGTATGATACCAATATAATACCATGAATACCACTGGCTTCGAAAATTGAAGGAACCTGTCGCCACCGCCAGGTGGTGACGGCTGCCCCGACGGGAGACCGATACGATGGCCGCAGTGCAGCTGCGCGCGGTGGCGAAAACCTACGGCGGATCGCCGATCCTGCGCGATATCAATCTGGATGTCGCGGACGGCGAGTTCGTCGTATTCGTCGGACCTTCGGGCTGCGGCAAATCCACGTTGCTGCGTGCCATCGCCGGCCTCGAAGAAATCAACGAGGGCGAACTGCAGATCGGTGGCGTGCGCGTCAATCACCTGCCACCCGCGCAGCGCGGCGTTGCAATGGTGTTTCAATCGTACGCCTTGTACCCGCACATGAGCGTGTTCGAAAACATGGCATTTGGGCTGCGCCTGGCCAGGGTGCCGCGTGACCAGATCGAGGCCGATGTGCGTGCGGCAGCGCGCACGCTGAACATCGAGAACCTGCTCGACCGCAAGCCGCGCGCGCTGTCGGGCGGCCAGCGCCAGCGGGTCGCGATTGGACGCGCGATCGTCCGTAAGCCCAAGGTGTTCCTGTTCGACGAACCACTCTCAAATCTCGACGCCGAGCTGCGCGTGCGCATGCGCTATGAATTTGCGAGCCTGCATCGCAAGCTGCAGGCGACCATGATCTATGTGACTCACGATCAGTCCGAAGCGATGACCCTGGCCGACCGTATCGTCGTGTTGTCGGCCGGGCAGATCGAGCAGGTGGGCGAACCGATGGAGCTGTACCAGCGCCCTGCGAACCAGTTTGTCGCCGGCTTCATCGGCTCGCCACGGATGAACTTCCTGGCTGCGACCCTGCAGGAGGCCTCGGCGACACGCGCGCGGGTGCGCCTGGCCTCGGACGTCCTGGTGGAGGTCGCGGCGGACGCGTCGCATCTGGCGCCGGGCGCGGCACTGACGGTCGGCATCCGTCCGGGCGATCTGGGGGTCGATGGCGGCCAGAACGCACTACAGGGCCACATCGACTACGTGGAAGAGCACGGCAACCTGAGTTTTTCCTACGTTCTTTGCCCGGCCATCGCCGGGCCGCAAGGCGGACTTTTGACGGTCGAACTGCCCCGGCATGGCAGCCTGCGCGCCGGCGATCCGTTGCGATTGCACCTGCCGGCTGAGCGCTGCCATCTGTTCGATGCGCAGGGCCAGGCCTTAAGGCGCGCCTAGGCAGCCTCGAAGCGGCGGCGCGTCTGGCTGCAAGCGGGCTGCACGCACTTCGGTGGTAAAGTCGCCGCGCAATTAGACCGACAAAAGGGCCAGATCAGGTCCGGAACACGCATGTCCAGTCCTAAAACCACAGGGCGTACGCCGCGCCAGCCGGCCGCAGTTCCCGGCTTGCAGGGATTCGACGTCCCGTTGTCGCGCGAGTCGATCGAGAAGGCCCTGGGGTCGGCCGATTCGGCGCAAGTCGAAGTGGTCGAGCAAACCGGTTCGACCAACGATGACCTGCTCGAGCGCGCGCGGCTGGCCGCTCCCACGGCGCCGACGGTGCGGGCGGCCATGCACCAATTCGCCGGCCGCGGACGGCACGGCCTCCGCTGGCATGACGCACGGGGCCGGGCGCTGCTGTTTTCGGTGGTGACGTCGTGGTCCAGTGATCCGACCGCTGCGTCGGCGGTGACATTGGCGTGTGGCATCACCGTGGCGGAGGCGCTGAGGCAGCGTGGCATCGAGACGAAGCTGAAGTGGCCCAACGACCTGCTGCTGTCGGGTCGCAAGCTCGGGGGCATCCTCACCGAGCTGGCTTTCGATCCGCACGGGCGCGCCAGCCTGGTGGTCGGCGTGGGGGTGAACCTGTGCCTGGATCCGGAAACGCGTGTCGCGATCGATCAGCCTGCGGCCGCGCTGGACGAACGGGTGCCGGAAACACGGCTCGTGTCGGAACGAGAGGCCTGGATCGGGCAGCTGGCGCGCGCCGTACTGGACGCGATCGAGGGCTTCGAACGCGAAGGATTTGCCCCGTTCCGGGCGCGCTTCGAGAGCCTGTTCGCCTACGCAGGGCGCACGGTCGTCGTGATGCAGGCGGGTTTGCCTACGCTGAGCGGTGTTCCGGTCGGGGTCGACGGAACCGGCCGCCTTCTGCTGTCCACCGACACCGGAACTCAGGCGGTCGCCAGTGGTGAACTCTCACTCCGTGAC
>DATBCI010000069.1:0-33765 GCA_036270555.1 Burkholderiaceae bacterium | reverse complement strand
GCGCTCAGCACGTCCTCGTCGATGAAGAAATTGCCGGTGGTGGTCCTGCCGTCGGAAGTGAGGATCGCATGCGCGGCGTCGGCCACGATCTCCGGCTTGCGGCAGTGCTCGGGACGCACGCCGGGAATCATCTGCAAGGCCGCGGTCAGGATCACCGTGCGCGGCCATAGTGCGTTGACGCCGATGCCGTCGCCCCGCAGCTCTTCGGCGTGTCCCAGCACGCACAAGCTCATGCCGTACTTGGCGATCGAGTAGGCGACGTGCGGTCCGAACCAATGTGGCTTCAGGTTCAGCGGAGGCGACAGCGTCAGGATGTGCGGATTGCGGCCCTGTTGCGCAGAGCGCTTCAGGTGCGGCAGGCACGCCTGCGTGCACAGGTACGTGCCGCGCACGTTCACTCCGAACATCAGGTCGACCCGCTTGATCGGCGTGCTGGCGGTGTCGGTCAGGCTGATCGCGCTCGCGTTGTTTACCAGGATGTCGATGCCACCGAAGCGCTCGACCCCGAGCTGCACCGCCTTCAGCACCTGCGCCTCGTCCCGAATGTCGGCCTGCACGGGCAGGCAGCTGCCGCCGGCCTGTTCGATCTCGCGCGCGGCCGAGTGGATCGTTCCGGGCAGTTTCGGATTGGGCTCGACCGTCTTGGCGGCGATCACGACGTTGGCGCCATCAGCCGCAGCGCGCAGCGCGATCGCAAGGCCGATGCCGCGCGAGCCGCCGCTGATGAAAAGAGTCTTTCCCTTCAAGCTCATGCCCTCACCCCCGGCCCCTCTCCCGCAAGCGGGAGAGGGGAGATTTGTGTCCGTCCCTCTTCCATGCGTAGGAGAGGGGAGATTTGTGACCGTCCCTCTTCCACTTCGTAGGAGAGGGGAGATTTATGATGGTCCCTTTTCCACTCGTAGGTGAGGCGAGACTTGTTGCCGTCCTCTTCCAGTTCGTAGGAGAGGCAGATCTGTCAGGCCGCTTTCGGCCACAGGACCAACTGTGTGCAGCGGAACTCGGCGATCGTGCGGCCCGATTCGACATGCGACACGTTCGCATCCCACACTTGGGTGGTGCGCCCGAGGTGCCGCGAATGCGCCCGCGCAATCAGCGATCCTGCGGTCGCCGTACCCAGGAAGTTGGTCTTCAGCTCGATCGTCGTGAAGTTCTCGGCCCCCGGCGGCAGGTGCGCGATGCACGCGAAGCCGCACGCGGTGTCGGCCAGCGCAACCACGGTGCCGGCATGCAGGTAGCCGTTGGGCGCCAGCAGTTGCGGAGCGATCTGGACGCGCATCCGCAGCTCGCCCTCGGCGACGTCGAGGACCTGCAATCCCAGCAAGGCCGGCAGACCGACCAGCCTCTGGCGCAGGTTGTCGAGGGTCAGGTCGGAGCGCAGCGGCATCGGGCGATCTCAGCGCGGCGTGCGCCGCTCGAGAAACGCGCCGAAGGCCTGGCGCGCTTCATCGCTCACCAGCAAGCGCGCGAAGGCCGCGCTTTCATCGCTGATGGCGCGCTCGATCGCCGCGCGCCAGCCGGCCTTCAGCAGCCGCTTCGTCTCGCGCAGCGCGTTGGGCGGCAGTTTGGCCAGGCGCTCGCACTGGCGGCGGGCGTAACCGAGCACCTCGGCCGGCGGCAGGGCGCGATTGACCAGGCCCATTTCGAGCGCTTCCTCGGCCGAGGCGGGCTCGCCCAGCATCAGCTTTTCGGCGGCACGGTGATAACCGGCCGATAGTGGCAGCAGCAGGCTGGATCCGAATTCAGGGCAGAGGGCAAGGTTCACGAACGGCAGCGAAAAGCGCGAATCGTCCGCGCAATACGCCAGGTCACAGTGAAGCAGCAGCGTCGTGCCGATGCCCACCGCCGCCCCGTTGACCGCCGCCACCACCGGCTTGGCGGCTCCCGCGAGCACGCCCATGAAGCGGAATACCGGCGCATCGGCTCCCTGGGGAGGTGACCGCAGGAAATCCTCCAGGTCGTTGCCGGCGCTGAAGATGTCCGGCTGCCCGTGCAGCAGCATCACGCGCACCGAGGCGTCGGCTTCGGCGGCGGTCAAGGCATCGGCCAGCGCCGTGTACATCGCCCCCGTGATGGCGTTCTTGCGCTCGGGGCGAGCGATCTGGATGCGGGCGATGCCGTCCGCGGTTTCGGTCAGGATCGACATGGGCCGCCGCTACACGCGCTCGAAGATGCCGGCGGCACCCATACCGGTGCCGACGCACATCGTGACCATTCCGTACTTCAAGTTGTGGCGGCGCAGCGCATGAACGACCGTGGCCGAGCGCACCGCACCCGTCGCGCCGAGTGGGTGACCCAGAGCGATTGCGCCACCCATCGGATTGACCTTGGCCCGATCCAGCCCGACGTCGCCGATCACCGCCAGCGATTGCGCGGCGAAAGCCTCGTTCAGCTCGATCCATCCGATGTCCGCCAGCGTCAGGCCCGCGCTGCGCAGCGCGGCCGGAATCGCTTCCTTCGGTCCGATCCCCATGATTTCAGGGGGCACGCCGCGCACCGCGAACGAGACGAAGCGCGCCAGCGGCGTCAGGTTGAAGCGCTTCAGCGCCGCTTCGCTGCACAGGATCAGCGCGCCGGCGCCGTCCGAGGTCTGGGAGCTGTTGCCGGCGGTGACGCTGCCGCGCGCCGCGAACGCCGGTTTCAGCTTGGCCAGCGCCTGGGCGTTGGTATCGGCGCGTGGTCCCTCGTCCAAGGCAACGGTGCGCCCCTTCGTTTCGATGTCGCGTGTGGTCAGGTTCGCGACCTTCTCGACCACCTCGTAAGGGGTGATCTCGTCGTTGAACTCGCCCGCTTTCTGCGCAGCGATGGCGCGCTGGTGGGAGATGAGCGCGAACTCGTCCTGCGCCTCGCGCGACACCTTCCAGCGCTGCGCGACCTTCTCCGCGGTGATGCCCATCCCGAAGGCGATCGCAACGTTGTGGTCGTTGTCGAAGATGTGCGGATTGAAGGATGGCTTGTTGCCGACCATCGGCACCATGCTCATCGATTCGACGCCGCCGGCCAGCATCACGTCGGCCTCGCCGACCCGGATCCGATCCGCCGCGACCGCGACCGCGTTCAAGCCCGAAGAGCAGAAGCGGTTGATGGTGGCGCCGCCTACCGTGTCCGGCAGCCCGGCCAACAGCGCGGCGATGCGCGCCACGTTCATTCCTTGCTCGGCCTCAGGGAAGGCGCAGCCGACCACCGCATCCTCGATCGCCGCCGGATCCAGCGACGGAACCTTGGCCACCGCCGACCGGATTGCGGCCACCAGCAGGTCGTCGGGGCGAACCGTCCGAAATACGCCTTTGGGTGCCTTACCGATCGGCATGCGCGTGGCCGCCACCACGAATGCATCTTGCACTTGTCGCGACATCTTGATTCCTCGCTCAGTTACGCACGGGCTTGCCGGTCTGCATCATTCCCATCATTCGCTCCTGCGACTTCGGGTGCCCGACCAGCTTGACGAAATGCTGCCGTTCCAGGTCCAGCAGCCACTGCTCGTCGACCAGGGAGCCCGGTTCGACGTCGCCGCCGGTCATCACATCCGCGATCGAAGCGCCAATCAGGAAATCGTGCTCGCTGATGAATCCGCCTTCCTTCAGGTTCACCAGTTGCGACTTGATCGTGGCAGCGCCGCTGCGCCCGGCCACCGCGAAGCCCTTGGAACGCAACGGCGGGCGATAACCCACCGCCTGCGTCGCGAACGCTTCACCGACCGCCGTCCATAGCAATTCATACGGGTTGAACACGATGGTGTCGCTCTCCAGCAGGTACCCCATCGCGCGCGCTTCCAGCGCGGACTTCGAGACGGCCGCCATGGCCGCGTTCTGGAACCAGGTGCGCAGCAGTGGCAGCAGGTCGGTGACGCCGCTTGCGCGCGCCATCGCAGCGGCCCGCAGCGCCCCCTCCTTCAAGCCGCCGCCGCCCGGGATCAGGCCGACGCCAACCTCGACCAGTCCGATATAGCTTTCCAGGCATGCGACGCGGCGCGCGCAGTGCAGCAGCAGCTCGCAGCCTCCGCCCAGCGCCAGCCCTTGTATGGCCGCCACCACCGGCACCTGCGCGTACTTCACGCGCAGGAAAGCCTGTTGCAGCTTCGATTCCTCGGCTCCGATCGCCTTGGCGCCCCCGCTCATGAACACCGGCAACATCGCCTTCAGGTCGGCGCCGGCCGAAAAGGGTTCGTCGGGCGACCAGATCACCAGCGGACGCCCTTCGGCCTCGGCCAGGTCGATCGCGCGCAACAACCCTCCCACCACGCCCGGTCCCAGCACATGCATCCTGGTGCGGATCGAGAAGATCAGCACGTCGCCGGCATAGGACTGCTCCAGCCGCCACAGGCGGCAGGAGTCGTCCGCGAAAACGGTCTTGCCGGCGTCGTGACCCGTCGGGCGGCCTTCGCCCTTGAGCGGAGCACCCATCAGCTGGCGGGCGTACACGGGCAGGTCGATGCGCGGCTCGAAGCGTGCACGCGACGGATTCCACGATCCCTCCGGCGTATGCACGCCGGCGGCCTTGACGACCGGGCCCTTCAGTACCCAATCCGGAAGCGGCGCCTTGCACAAGGCCTCGCCGCGCTCGATGTCCTGGCTCACCCATTCGGCCACGCGCTGCCATCCGGCCGCCTGCCAGGTCTCGAACGGGCCCGTTTCCCAGCCGAAACCCCAGCGCAAGGCGAAATCGATGTCGCGCGCGGTTTGCGCGATCGCGCCCAGGTGAACGGCGCTGTAGTGGAACATGTCGCGAAAGATCGACCACACGAAGCGCGCCTGGGGATGATCGGTCTCGCGCAACAGCTTCAGCCGCTGCCCGACGTCCTCGGTTTTCAGGATGCGCACCACCAGGTCGTCGGCCTTGCCGCGGCTTTCCACATACTCGGCGCTGCGCGGGTCGAGCACCTTGATCACCGGCCCGTCCTTCCGATAGAAGCCCGCGCCGGTCTTCTGTCCGAGCGCACCCTTGTCGACCAGCGCCTGCACCACGGCAGGCACCGCATACATCGCGGCGAACGGATCGCGCGCCGGCGGCAGCGCCTGCTGCATCGTGCGGATCACGTGCGCCATCGTGTCCAGGCCGACCACGTCCGAGGTGCGAAAGGTCGCGCTCTTGGCCCTGCCCAGCCGCGTGCCCGTCAGGTCGTCGACCACGTCGAATGGCAACCCGTATTTGGACGCCTCGTGGATCGTGGCCAGCATCCCGAATACGCCGACCCGGTTGGCGATGAAGTTCGGCGTGTCCTTGGCACGCACGACACCCTTGCCCAACGCGCTGGTCAGGAACGTCTCGAGCTGGTCCACGACGTCGGACTCGGTGACGGCGGTCGGGATCAATTCGACCAGATGCATGTAGCGCGGCGGGTTGAAAAAGTGCACGCCACAGAAGCGCTTGCGCAGGGCCGCGTCGAGCGGTTCCGACAGGCTGCTCACGGACAGGCCCGAGGTGTTCGACGCCAGGATGGCGGTCGGCGCGATGTGTGGCGCGATCTTGCGGTACAGGTCGAGTTTCCAATCGAGCCGCTCGGCGATCGCCTCGATCACCAGGTCGCACTCGGAAAGCCGCGCCAGGTGCTGATCGTAGTTGGCCGGCTCGATGTATTGCGCATCCTCCTTCAGCCCCAGCGGCGCGGGGTTGAGGCGACCGAGGTTCTCGATCGCGCGCAGCACAATGCCGTTGCGATCCGGCGATTTGTCGTCCGGCAGGTCGAACAGCATCACCGGCACACGCGCATTCACACAGTGGGCGGCGATCTGCGCACCCATCACGCCGGCGCCCAGCACGGCGACCTTCCTGATCGAAAGCTGCTTCATCGTCTTTTCTCCCGTCCGGCGGCTCGTATCAGAACAGATCCGCTTCGAGTTCCATCAGATTCTTCGCCCCCGAGCGCGCCGCGCGTATATGGTAAGCGGTCTCCGGCAGCAGGCGCTGGAAGTAGAAGCGCGCCGTCGCCAGCTTGGCGCGATAGAACGGGTCGGCTCCCGCAGCGCCGGCGTGATCCAGTGCGACGCGCGCCATGCGGGCCCAGAAGTACGCGTACACCAGGTGCCCGATCACGCGCAGGTAGCTGACCGCAGCGGCGCCCGCTTCCTCCGGGTTGCTCATCGCTTTCATGCCGATTTCCATCGTCAGCTTCTGCACCTTGTCGCCGAGGTCCCCCAGCGGCGTCACGAATTCGCTCATCTCGACCGAGGTGCCGTGCTCTTCGACGAATTGCTGCACCAGTTTGCCGAAGGCGCGCAGCTTGGCTCCGGCGTCCATCAGGACTTTGCGGCCGATCAGGTCGAGCGCCTGGACCGCGTTGGTGCCCTCGTAAATCATGTTGATCCGCGCGTCGCGCAGCATCTGTTCCATGCCCGACTCGCGGATATAGCCATGTCCGCCGAACACTTGCAGGCATTGCGAGACGCCGTCGAACGCGTTGTCGGTCAGGAAGGCCTTGGCCACCGGCGTCATCAAGGCCAGCATGTCGGCCCCGAACTGGCGCTCGCCGGCATCGGGGTGGTGGTGGTGTTGGTCGGCCATCATCGCCAGCCAGTAGGCGAAGGCCCGGCCTCCTTCCGCCCAGGCGCGTGCGGTCAGCAGCGCGCGCCGGATGTCGGGGTGCACGATGATCGCGTCGGCCGGCCCGCTCGATTTGTGGCCGGGCGCCATGCTGTGGCCCTGTACGCGTTCTCTGGCGTAAGCGACGGCGTTCTGATACGCCGCCTCGGTCAGCCCCAGACCCTGCACACCCACGGCCAGCCTGGCGCCGTTCATCATCACGAACATCGCGTTCAAGCCCCGGTTCGGCTCACCGACCATCCAGCCGGTGGCGCCCTCGAACACGATCTGGCAGGTCGAGTTGGCGTGAATCCCCATCTTGTGCTCGATGCCCCCGCAGTACAGCGAATTGCGCGCGCCGGGCCGCGCCGAAGTGCCTTCGCCCTGCGGCAGGAACTTCGGGACCACGAACAGCGTGATGCCCTTGACGCCCGCGGGCGCCTGCGGCAGGCGCGCCAGCACCAGGTGCACGATGTTCTCGGCCAGGTCGTGCTCGCCGGCCGAAATGAAGATCTTCTGGCCCGTGAGCTGGTAGCTGCCGTCCGACTGCGGCTCGGCGCGAGTGCGGAGCAGACCCAGGTCCGTGCCGCAGTGCGCCTCCGTCAGGCACATGGTGCCGGTCCATTCGGCCGAGGCGAGCTTCGACAGGTAGGTCGCCTTCTGCTGCGGCGTGCCGTTCGCCCGCATGCACTCGTACGCACCCTGCGTCAGGCCTGAATACATCGTCCAGGCCTGGTTGGCCCCACAACGCATTTCGTCGAACGCGACCTGCAGCACCGTGGGCAGCGCCTGGCCGCCGTCGTCGGCGTCGGCGGTCAGCCCCTGCCAGCCACCATCACGGAACTGGTCGAAGGCGGCGCGAAATCCGTCCGGGGTCCTGACTTCATGCGTGGTCGCGTCGAACCGGCAACCCTGCTCGTCGCCGCTCAGGTTCAACGGCAGCAACACATCGGCGCAGAAGCGCCCGCCCTCCTCCAGCACCTGGTTGGCCGTATCCGCGTCCAGGTCCTTGAAGGCCGGCATCCGCCGCGCGAAGTCGACCGCCCCCAACACCTCGTGCAGAACGAACTGTTGATCGCGCAACGGGGCTTTGTACGTGGGCATCTTGGTCTCCTGATTGAATCCCGACTGAATCCTGACTGAATCCGGCCCTCTCCAAAACTCATTGCGAGGTGCGGCGCTGCGCGCCCTTGGCCGCCGCGCCGTCGCCACGCGGCCGCGCCGCCTCGATCAGTCGCGCCAGGCCGTGGCGGGCGCGCTTGAGGCTGCCGTCGGATCGCAGCAGGCGCGCATCGTGGTGCATCGCCAGCATCAGGCCATAGATCTCGAACACCATCTGATGGGCGTCGGCGCGCCGGTCCAGGTGGCCTTCGCGCTGCGCCTGACGGATCGATTGCAGCAACTCGCCCTTCCAGCCTTCGATGATGGCGACCACCGCGTCGTGCAATGGTCCGGGGCGGTCGTCGTACTCCGAAGCCGCCCCGATCAGGATGCAGCCGGCCTCGATTTCCTCCGCCAGGTGTGCCTGCCAGTTCTCCAGCAGCGCCCGCAAGCGGGGCAGCCCGCGGGCCCGGATCAGGGCCGGCCGCATCACGGCGTCGACAAAGCGGGTCGCGTACTGCTTCAGCACCGCCAGCTGCAACTCCTCGCGCGAGCCGAAGTGGGCGAACACCCCGCTCTTGCTCATATCGAGCCGCTCGGCCAGCGCACCGATGGTCAACCCTTCCAGGCCCTCGCGTTGCGCCATCGACAGCGCCTGCTCGATGATGGCGGCGCGCGTCGTCTCGCCCTTGCGCGCGTGGCGCGCAGGGGTCGCGTGGTTCAGGGTTTGGGCCGACAAAGGCCGGCTTTCCGTCGCAGGCACCCGGCAGGTCCTCGAAAAAAAATCGAACGTTCGTACTTTTTAGTGGTCTTGTCAACTCCCCTAAAGGAGCTAACGAGCGCCTCTTGCAGGGCGGGTTGATAAAGAACGGGGCGGGCGGCCTGCGCCTGGCGCTACGCCGCGGACCGCAGCCGCCTGCCCTTCCTCACGCGAAAACGACTCGACCAGGTGATCGACGAACAGGCGCACCTTGGCCGACAGGTGGCGCCGGCTCGGATACACCGCCCACGTGTCGAGCAGCGGCCCCTCGTAGCCGGGCAGCACGCGCACCAGGTGGTGGGCCGCCAGTTCCGTCTCGAGCATGAACTGCGGCGCCATCACCAGGCCCAGCCCGGCGGTGGCCGATGCCATCAGCAGCTCGTCGTTGTTGGCGATCAGCGGACCGCTCACCCGCACGTCATGCCAGGTGCCGTCCGGTCCCACCAGCCGCCACAGATTGGGCGTCGCGGCGTAGGCATACGTCAGCGCGCGGTGGCCCGCCAGGTCGGACGGCGCGCGCGGCGTGCCCATGGCTCGAAGGTAGGACGGCGCCGCGGCCAGAGTCAGCCTCACCTGCCCCAGGCGCCGCGCCACCAGACCCTCGGCGCCGACGCGTCCGATCCGGATCGCCAGGTCGAACCCTTCTTCCACCAGATCGACCAGGGCGTCTGACACGGTCACATCGAAGCGCACGCTCGGATGGCGTGCCGCGAAGCGGGCGATCACGGGTCCGACCTGGCGCGCGGCCAGATTGCGCGGGCAGGTCAGGCGGATCGTTCCGCGCGGCGTCGCGGCTACCGCACCGACCAGCTGCTCGGCCTCCTCGAGCTCGGCCAGCAATTGGACGCTGCGCTCGTAAAACGCCTGGCCACCCTCGGTCAGGGACAGCTTGCGGGTGGTGCGGTTCAGCAGCCGGGCGCCCAGATGCTGCTCCAAGGCGGCGATCTGTCTTGAGATCGACGAAGTCGACGAGCGCAATCGCTGAGCCGCCCGCGCGAAGCTGCCGGCCTCCACCACACGCACAAAAGCCTGGATTGCCAGGATTCGATCCATGCGGCCATTATCCTCATTGTCCTGGATATCGGGACAATCCGTTTCAAAACTCCAGGTTAATTGCGAAGGCCACAAGGAATAAAGTTCCCCTGTCGTAACTTGATCGAAGGAGGACCATCCGATGAAGCTCTACTACGCGCCCGGCGCCTGCTCACTGTCACCCCACATCGTGATGCGTGAAGCCGGCATTCCGGTGCAGCTGGTCAGCGTCGACCTGGCGACCAAGAAAACCGAGGAGGGAGGCGATTTCAAACCGATCAACAGCAAAGGTTACGTGCCCACGCTGGAGCTGCCCGATGGGCAACGCCTGACCGAAGGGCCGGCCATCATCCAGTACCTCGCGGATCAGGCACCGGCGCGGGGGTTGGCGCCAGCCGCCGGAACGATCGAGCGCTATCGGTTGCAGGAGTGGCTGAACTTCCTATCGAGCGAGTTGCACAAGCAGTTCTCACCGCTGTTCGATCCGGCGAGCGAGGGCTCGACGAAGACCCGCCTGGTGGAGAAGATCGGCGGCCGTTTCGACTGGATTACCAAGCAGCTCGGCAGCCGCGACTACCTGATGGGCAGCGCGTTCTCGGTCGCGGATGCTTACTTCTACACGCTGCTGAACTGGTGCCGCCCCGTCGGCATCGACCTGGCCAAATGGCCCTCGCTGGCGAGCTACAAGGCGCGCGTGGAGCAGCGGCCCGCGGTGCGCGAAGCGCTCAAGGCCGAGGGCTTGCTCAAGTAGTCAAGGTCAAGCCATGCGGCTGCCCACGCTGTTCGTGTCGCACGGGTCACCGATGTGCGCGCTGCGCACGAACCCGTTCGCGCAGCGTTGGGCAGCGCTGGCGCGCGAACTGCCGCGGCCACACGCGATCCTGGTGGCCTCGGCGCACTGGGAGACCGAGTTGCCCATGGTCGCCACCGCCGAGCGCCCACCCACGCTGCATGACTTCGGCGGGTTTCCACCGGCGCTGGAGCGGATCCGCTATCCCGCTCCCGGGGCCCCCGAAATGGCTCGCGCCGCCTTGGGACTGCTGGCCGCGGCCGGGCTGCCCGCTTCGGCCAACGGCTGCCGCGGTTTGGACCACGGCACCTGGGTGCCGTTGCTGCACATGTTTCCCCAGGCTGACGTGCCGGTGTTCCAGGTGTCGATCCAGCCCTCCATCGGCGCGGCCCACCATCTGAGGTTGGGCTCGGTGCTTGCGCCGCTCGCGAGCGACGGCGTGCTGATCATCGGGTCGGGATCGATCACCCACAACCTGCGCGATTGGAATGGGTGGAGCGGCGAGCACGGTTCGCATCCTGATCCAGAGGCACCGACCTACGTTCAGGAATTCCGCGACTCGGTCGAAGCGGCGCTGCGCGCGGGCGATCAGGAATTCCTGGCCAATTACCGGGAGCGCGCGCCGCACGCGCAGCGCGCCCATCCGACCGAAGAGCACGTCCTGCCGCTGCACGTCGCATACGCCGCCGCCGGCTCCGGGCCTCGGGTGGAGCGGATCGATCTGGGGGTCGATGGCGGCGCCATCGGGATGGACGTGTTCATTTTCCGGCCGATGGCCGGATGACCTAGCCGGCGTGAACCTGCTCGGCCGCGGGTTGCTCGCGCAGCGGCAGCGCGAAGCGAATCACGTGGCGGTCATCCGCTTCGGGCTGGGCCAGGTAGCCGCGCGCCAGCATCAAGCGGCGCATCGATTCGTTCTCCTTCAGGACATAGCCGACCATCTCGTCCAGGCCCCGAGCGTGCGCGCAGCGTTCGAGTGCCTCCATCATCAACCGGCCCAGTCCACGACCCTGCCACGAGTCTTCCACCGTAATGGCGAACTCGGCGTGCTCGCCGTCGGCCAGCCGCGCGTAGCGGCCGATCGCGCGAATCTCTTCGGGCTCGCCGCCCTGATCGACCGCCACAAAGGCCATCTCGCGGTCGTAATCGATCTGGGTGAAGCGGATCAGCTGCTCGACCGGCAGCTCGCGCATCGGGGCGTGAAACCGCATATACAGCGTCTGGCTCGACAGGCGGGCCACGAAACGCTGCTCGGCTTCGGCGTCCTCAGGGCGGATCGGACGCAGCAGAAGGTTCGAGCCATCGGTCAGCCGAATGGGCCGCTCGAGCGATTTCGGATAGGGGTGGATCGCGAGGTGCGAATAGGCCGCATCGGGTGCGATCGGCCGCTGGTCCACCACGACGCGCGCGTCCAGCGCGATCACGCCCTGCTCATCGGCCAGGACAGGATTGATGTCCAGCTCGCGCAAGCAAGGCAACTCGCAAGCCAGCTCCGATACACGGATCAGCGCGTCGATCACGCGGTCCATGTCGACTGCGGGCATGCCGCGGAAGGATCCGAGCATCCGGGATACGCGGGTGCGATCGATCAGGTCTGACGCCAGCATCCGGTTCAACGGCGGCAACGCCAGCGCCGAATCGGACACCACCTCGACCGCGATCCCGCCCATGCCGAACGTCAGCACCGGCCCGAAGGACGGATCGCGCGCGACGCCGATGATCAGCTCGCGCCCGTTGGGCCGCGAAATCATCTTCTGTATCAATACGCCGGTGAAGCGCGCCTGCGGGGCTCGCTGTGCGACCCGCTCGCGGATCAGCTCGAAGCCGAGCGCGACTTCGTCGCCCGTCTTCAGCGACAGCAACACGCCCCCCACCTCGCTCTTGTGCGTGACGCCCTCCGCGCGCACCTTCAGCACCACCGGGAAGCCGATCTGATCGGCGAGCTCGCGCGCCTGCTCGACGCTGATCGCCAGCCTGCCCTGCGCCACCTCGATGCCGCACGCCGCCAGCATCGATTTGGCCTCGTCCTCGTTGAGCACCGTTCGCCCCGACGTGCGAACCGCATCGACGATCTGGCGCGCGGCCGCGATGTCGAGCGGACGGCCGCCGGACGGAGTCGGATCCACCGGGGGCGGCAATTGCAGGCGCAGATTGCGGTTGCGGACGTGCTGAGCCCGGAGCGAGAACACCTCCACCCCAAGCTCGGGGCTGTAAACGGTCGGCAGGCCGGCCTGCTTGAACACGGAGCGCCCCTTGACGGCGTCCTCCTGGCCCAGCCAGGCCAGTACGACCGGCTTGGTCGTGGCCTTGATTGCATCGAGCAGTGCGCGTGCGGCGTCCGCGGCTGCAGCGCGCACCGTCGGACAGAACAGCACCAGCACGCCGTCGTTGTCCGGGTCGGCCGCGACGATTTCGAAGGCGCTCGCCAGGCGCTGCGGATCCGCGTCGCCGATCACGTCGACCGGATTGCCATGCGACCAGGTGGGCGGCAGGATTGCATCGAGGCTGGCACGAGCAGCGTCCGATAATTTCGCCAGCACAACGTCCCTGTCGGCCACTGCGTCGGCCGCCAGCACGCCGGGGCCACCGCCATTGGTCACGATCGCCAGACGCGAGCCCCGGGGCATGCGCGGACTCGACAATGCCTCCGACGCCGCAAACAGCTGGTCGTATTCCCAGATCCGGATCGCACCGCTGCGCCGCAAGACGCTGTCCCAGACCCGATCGTTGCCAGCCAGCGCGCCGGTATGGCTCAACGCGGCTTTGGAGCCGATCGTATGGCGCCCGGCCTTCAACACGATCACCGGCTTCACGCTGGCCGCCGCCCGCACCGCCGACAGGAACAAGCGCGGGTTGTGCACGCCCTCCACATACAACGCAATACTGCGGGTCTCGCGGTCGACCGCCAGAAAATCGAGCAGCTCGGCGAATTCCACATCCGACCCGTCGCCGGTCGTAATGACCGAGGAGAATCCGAAGCCCGCAGCCCACGCATAGTCGAGCAACGCAGCGGCCACCGCGCCCGACTGCGACACCAGCGCCACGCTGCCGGGGCGCGCCGAGGTGCGTGCAAACGTGGCATTCAGGCCGATCGACGGCCGCATCAAACCGAGACAGTTCGGGCCGATCAGCCGTATCCGATGGCGGCGCGCCGCCTGCAGCATCTCGTCCTGCAACTGCTGGCCGCTGGTGCCGACCTCCGCAAAGCCCGCCGACAGCACGAGCATGTTGGGGACACCGCGCGCGCCGGCATCCGCCGCCAGTGCCGGCAGGGTGCGGGCTGGCGTGACGACGATCGCCAGGTCCGGGGCCTGCGGCAGCGCCTGCAGCGACCCAAAGCACGGCTGCCCTTGCACCACCTTGTACTTCGGGTTGACGGCGTCGATACGACCCTTGAATCCGCCGGCCAACAGGTTGGCCAGCACGTCGCGGCCGAGCGCGCCGCTGCGTTCGGTGGCGCCAACAACGGCCACGGAACGGGGCGCCAGAGCTGAAGTCAGGTAATGTTCGTAGAGCATGGATGTTGCCAAGCACCATTTCCGGCGTCAGCCGAGTAACGCATCAGTCGACAATTGATGGATTGCGCATCGCAACATTACAGGATCGACCGGCCCTCGGTTCCCCCGGATCGGCGGTGCAAACACTCTAAATCGATATGCTGACCGCGGTCTGACGGATTAACCCATGCCAACGACATGGAATTCGTGGTTTTTAGCGCGACACAATCCAGTGGATGAACGTCAACGGCATCGCGTATCGCTCGATATGGCGGATCGAGCAGCGGGCAGTGGGCATCATCGACCAGACCCGGCTGCCCTACGAGTTTTGCACGCTCGAGCTGGCTGATTCTGGCGCCGTCGCCACCGCGATCGCCTCGATGCAGGTGCGTGGAGCGCCGCTGATCGGGGTCGCCGCTGCGTACGGCCTGGCGCTGGCGGCGAATCAGGACACGGGCGACACGGCGCTCGATCGAGCCAGTCGGGAGCTGCTGGCGAGCCGGCCAACCGCCGTGAACCTGAGCTGGGCCGTGCAAAGGATGCGTGCGCGGCTGGCGGCACTGCCGCCCGCAGAGCGGCCTGCCGCCGCCTGGCGCGAGGCGGACGCGATCGCTCAGGAAGATGTGGCCATCAACCGCGCGATCGGGTCGTACGGGTCGGCACTGCTGGCGCAGTGCCATGCCCGCACCGGCCAGCCCGTCAATGTGTTAACACATTGCAATGCAGGCTGGATCGCGACGGTCGATTTCGGCACGGCGCTGGCCTCCGTCTATCTCGCGCACGACGCCGGCGTGCCGGTGCATGTGTGGGTGGACGAGACGCGTCCCCGCAATCAGGGGCTGCTGACCGCCTGGGAGCTGGCCGCGCACGGCGTACCTCACACCTTGATCGCGGACAACACCGGTGGACATCTGATGCAGCACGGTCGCGTGGATGTCGTGATGGTCGGCGCGGATCGAGTCAGCCGACGCGGCGATGTCTGCAACAAGATCGGGACCTACCTGAAGGCGCTGGCGGCGCGCGAGAGCTCGGTTCCGTTCTACGCCGCGGTCCCCTCGCCCTCCATCGACTGGCAGCTGCACGACGCGTTGCGCGAGACCCCGATCGAGGAGCGAGCCGCCTCCGAGCTGCGCACGGTGCAGGGTCTGGATGCCGCCGGGCGTCGCGCGAGCGTCGAGCTGGCCCCTGCGGGCTCACCGGTCGCCAACCCGGCATTCGACGTGACGCCCGCTCACCTGGTCACCGGGCTGATCACCGAGCGGGGCCTCGTGGCCCCGGCCCAGCTTGCAACGCTTTTCCCCGATGGAGGGTCGAAGCGATGAGCGAACGCGCCAACGCGTCGGCGGCCAGCGCTGCTCGGCAGCCCACCCCATGCGTCGACGATGGGCCGGCGCTGCGACAGCAGCTGATGCATGTGGCACGAACGACGCTTGCTCGCGGGCTGAACGTGAACAAGTCGGGCAACGTGTCGGCCCGATGCGTGCGCGGCGACAGCGAAGGCCTGCTGATCACACCCACTGCAATCGCCTACCAGGACCTCACCGAGCAGGACCTCGTGTTCGTGAACCTGAAGGACGGCCGAAGCTCCGGACCGCGCGCCCCCTCCAGCGAATGGCGCATCCACCTCGACATCCTGCGCGCCCGCGGCGAGTTCGGTGCGATCGTGCACACGCATTCACCCTGCGCCACCGCCCTGTCCTGCCACGGCGCTGATCTGCCCCCTTTTCACTACATGATCGCGCTTTGCGGCGGGCCGGATGTACGGTGCGCCCCCTACGCCACCTTTGGCACGCAAGAGCTGTCGGACGGTGCGCTGATGGCGCTATCGGACCGCAAGGCCTGCCTTCTCCAGAGCCATGGTTCGGTCGCTTGCGGGATCGACCTGGCCGACGCGCTGACCATCGCGCAGGAAGTCGAGCACCTGTCCCACATCTACCTGCTGGCGCGGCAACTGGGGGAACCTCCCCATCTGACCCGCGCACAGATGCAAAGCGTGATGGAAAAATTCCGAACGTCGTACGGTCAGCGCTAGTTTGTACACACTGCGCACACCCTATTGTGCGACGCGTCGGGTTGCAGGCAGAATCGGACCGACTCCTGACGATTACCGTCGATTAAAGACAGTCGATTGAGCTCCATGCTTGGCCAGGCGACGGTTGGACTCGCGCAGCAACCGGCACGGCCGACGAGCGCCGCGGTCAAGCGCTGGTCGGCCGCTCCGCTCGCTCGCGACCGGGACCACCCGGC
Source organism: Burkholderiaceae bacterium (assembly GCA_036270555.1). Lineage (GTDB taxonomy): Bacteria > Pseudomonadota > Gammaproteobacteria > Burkholderiales > Burkholderiaceae_F > VBCK01. The sequence continues at coordinate 17,822 of DATBCI010000069.1, read as the reverse complement.
CGACGGCAACGTGTGCGCGACCATGTGGCCGACCCGCACGCTGGCCGAGCGCGAGCGCTGGTTCGACGAGCTGTACGTGTGGACCGAAGGCTTTCAGGCGACGACCACGCAGCGCGCTCGCATTCAACTTGCGGCGCTCGACCATGCCCTGCGAATGCTCGACTGCGAGTCGGCCGACTCGGTGGCTGTCACGCTGTCGTTCGGAACCGTCGAGCGGCACCTGGACGCCATCGTCAAGCGCCTGCAGCTTTACCCGCTGGTGGTGCATCGCGCGGTGGTGATCCTGCGCGGCTCGCAGGAGCGGGTGCGCTCGCCGTACCGGATTCGGGCATTGGTCGACTACCTGCGCAGCGGGCAAATCCCGGTCGGCTACCGGATCAGCGCGCCACGCGTCACCATGGAGATCCTCGGGCTCGACATGGTCCAGCCCGATTTTGCCAAGGTATTGGCGCCGGCATCGGACCGCGAGGAATTCTGGAGGGATTTTGTATCGGAAGCGCGCGTCGCGGGCATCGCGCCGCAGGCTTTGATCGTGGCGGGGTTGGAATCCGAGCGGCAGCTCGACCTGGCCCGGCAGGCCGGGATCCGGTTCGGTCAGGGCAATGCGGTTCGTCCCTCGTTCGAACCACCCGACACGCGCAAGCGCCGCGCTGACGCGCCCGAGCCGCCGTCTCCGCCCACGCTGTCGCCGTTCGTCTAGCGATTTAAGCGGAACCGCACCCGGTCACCCCGCCCGGCAAGACATTGCCTGCGGCGCGCTTTACACACCGCTGCCGCGCCGGATCAGCCGCTCGAACCTCGCCTGCGCCTTGCCCAGATTGCGTTGCACGACCTTGTCGGACCACCGCTGCGCGCGCCGCGCCAGCTCGCGCGAGCGGGTGAGGGACGGCAGCATGGACACCGCCACATGCACGTCGTTGATCTCCCCCAGCAGCTGCTGCAGGCGCGAGAGCTGCTTCAGCGTGCGGGCCGGCGCGCCATCGTCCAACAGGGCAGCCAGCAGTTCCAGAGCGTAACGCTGCCGCTTGGTGAGGATGCGGAGCCGATGACGGCCTTGCGGCGGCAGCTTGGCCAGATCGCGCGCCGCCGCGGCCAGGCGTTGGTGCCCGCGCTCGATCGCGCGGCGCCCCTGTTGGGTCAGGTTGGAGGCGGCCGCCGCCGGCGGCACCTCGGCCCACCGCAGCAGGCGCACCGCGGCCTGCGCGAACGCCGCACTGGCGAGCGTCGCCCGCAGGCGAAGCTGCTGCCGCTGGCGGCGCTGCTGCGCCTTTTGCATCAGCTGGTCCCATTGAGCCCGCTGGCCATCTGCGGTCGCCTTGCGCAGCAGCGGCAGCGACTGCGTCAACAGCACATCCCAATCGCGAACCGCGCCGAAGCAATCGGCCAGCCAGCGCAAATCGCGCGCGATCGGATCGTCAGCCGTACGAGCCACCCCGAGCACGCGCAGCGCCGAGCGCGTTCTGCGCAGGGCCACGCGCGCCTGATGGACATACTCGAGGTCTTCGCCGAGCGCGGCGCCCTTCGCGTTGGCAAGCACCAGGTGCACGCCATGGCCAACGATGCGGCGCGCCGCGTCCTGGTGCGTGCGATCAGGCCGCAGCAAGGCGCAGAAGCCTTCCGCGTCGGCATGCGCGGGGCGCTGGCCGCCCCGTACCGCCAGCCGGTAGCCGCGTGTCGCCTTCGACTCGCACTCCGGCCGCAACGCCAGCGCCTTTGAACCACGCCCGATCAGGTCCAGAGCCAGATCGAAAACGGCCGACAGCGAACCGTGGCGCAGCTCCGGCTCGCGCAGTTCGAGCTCAACTTCGCAGAGTGGCTCGATCCGGCGGCCGGCCGCGACGCGTCCTTCATCGAGTGCAATCTCGATCCGCGTACCCTGGTACTGGACCGAGCGCGCGGTCCGCTCGAACTGCGTGCGAAATATCGGAATCAGCCGCACCGGCTCCGGCCCCAGCAGCTGCTGCAGTGGCCACTCGGTCAGGCCGGTCAGCATCGGGCGAGGACCGGCCACCGGTGCCTCCCATTCACCGCGCTGGCTTAGCGCACCCGAGCGGTCGTTGGTTTTCAAGGTCTGGATCCACTGGGCGTCGGGGCCCTGGCCGATGCGCCGGACACGAAGGGCCGCGCGCTGCAGCGCCAGACGCCTGTCTGCCGTATCGAAGTACACGCTGGCAACCTGCAGCGGCGGCTGACGGCCGTACGTGTTCAACTTTCGGCGAATCGCTCCCAGCGCCGCCTCCGGCACCGCCAACTTAAGCTCGATTTCCATCGCGGCCAGCGGCGCCCGCGCAGCTTCCGCGGGCGGCGGCACGTCGGGGCGTGCCGTCGTGGCAGCTGCTGCGCGTGGCAGCTTCATAGCGGCGGTGTCCTCTCCCCGCGCCACACGAAGCTGGCCAGCGCAACGGCCGCCACGCACAGCCCGCCGGCCGCGGCAAAGCAAACGCCATAGCTCCCCGTTGCCCTTTGGAGCAGGCCGAAAGCCGGCGGCCAGACGACGGACCCGACGAACGTCACGAACAGGCTGCCGCCCGTCGCGGCACCGGCCTGGCCCGCGGGGGCCCTGCGCGCAACCTCCGACAGGAACACCCCGTTCCAACCGATCGCAGTGGCTCCCAGCAGGGCGCAGGTGGCGTACACCGCCAGCACCGGCCAGCCCGGGTTAAAGGTTGCCGCCCCCATGCACGCGATCGCCATCAGCAATCCCATGGCCTGCAGCGTCCGGCGCGCCGCCAGCAGGCGATCTGATACGACACCCCAGGCGACGCGCCCCGCCACCCCAGCCAGGTTGGACACCGTCAACGCGATGCCGGCCGCGATCCATCCGTAGCCCAGCGCCTCGACGAGGTACGCCACGATAAAGCTCGAAGTGCAATTCTGCAGTCCGGAGTACACAAACGACAACGCCGCCATCGAGCGCAGGGGCCGGGACGTGCCGACCAGCCGCGCTCCGGAGAGCAGGGCCGAGGCCGTAAAGCGCGCAGTGGGATCGCGGTCGTGATCCAGCGCAGCCCGCAGAGGCTGCACGGCGGCCACGCAGGCCAGCGCCAACGCGGCGACCGCAACCAGCGCCACCCTCCAGCCCAGCCACACCGTCAGCGCCGGCACCAGGATTCCGGCCAGCGCCGCGCCAGCCGGCACTCCGGTCTGTTTGACGGAGAACGTGAGCGCGATACGGTCAGGGTTGACCGAGCGCGCCAGCATGTGGCTCGACGCCGGTGTCACCGGACCGTAACCCAAGCCCAACACGACGGCGGATATCGCCAGCGCCACCGTGGTCGCATTCGACCCCAGTGCCAGCGCAACAGCGCACAGCACCAGCGACAGCTGCGACAGCCGTAACGCGCCGAGCGAGGGAAGCAGCAGTCCGCTCGCAAGCGCGGCTATCGCTGAGCCCAGGTATACGAGCGAAACGTAGCTCCCGATCATCGACGCGGGCTGTCCGATCGACGCGGCCACTGCGGGGGCAACGGCTGGCACGCTCAAGGCAGCCAAAGCGGCCATCACCTGGATCGCGGTGGTCGCCGCCAAGGTCACCGCCGGGCTGGGCAGCGCGGTGGAGCCAGCGGCAGCGCGATCGTTACAGTCCACTGAGGGGGCTATACTGACCGAACGACCTTGGGCGCTTGCGATTCCCTTATGCGCTCATCGCCTCCTCGCGGATGGAGGACGGTATGAAAGCGATGTCGCAGTGTGTGGCACTCATCGTCTTGGTCAGTGCAACGCTGGTGGGATGCGCCTCGAGCCCCTCGCAGGGAGCGCCGGGCGATACGGCAGCGCGGGACGATGTCGATTGGAAGCGCGTGGGCGTGATCGACGCCGCGGCACGGCATGCCGGTGTTGATGTTCATTGGATCAATTATCCGCGCAACACACAGCCATGAGCAGCGGCCGCCGGTCCCAATGGCCGGCGCCGGCTGCACCGGCCACGGCGACGTGGCAAACTGTCGGGATGAGTGGCTCTGAGCGCACGCTGCGAATCCTGATCGTCGATTCTCACGGTCAACCCGTCCGCTGGGCCGCCCTGACACGAGCCGCACGCTACTACGCGTCGGGCAAGGTGGTCACCGATCTGGGCGAAAACCTGTTTGCGATGAACGGGGGCTACCAGGAAAGCTCAGGGCTCCGGTCCGAGTTCGTCACCAGCTCGATCGTGATGATCCGCGGGCGGCATCGTCTGCCGGTGGATCATGTGCGCGTCGGCCTGACCAAGCACCGCCTGTTCGCGCGCGACCGCAATATGTGCGCCTATTGCGGTGGTCAGTTCGCCGAAGCCGGCCTGACGGTCGAACACATCGTTCCGGTGTCCCGGGGCGGACGGCACGAATGGACCAACGTGGTGACCGCTTGCCGCTCGTGCAATACGCGCAAGGGCAACCGGCGGCCGGAGGAGGCCCGGATGCCGTTGCTGTTCGTGCCTTACGGCGTCTGCCGCAACGAGGGATTCATCCTGAGCAACCGCCGGATCCTGGCCGACCAGATGGCTTTCCTGCAGGCCAGTCTTCCCAAGCACTCGCGCTGGGCGCACGGCTGAGCTTTTGACCACCCTCATCCCCAGCCCTTCTCCCGGCTTTACGACAGGCGATCGCGCAGCAGGCGGAAAAATCCACCGACCGGCTCGGCCCTGACAAAGGCGTCGTGCTTGAATGAGCTTTGCACGGCGGCCGGCTGCAGGAGGCAGTCGACCGGGCCGACGCCGTCCTCGATGACCGCCCACAGAGTGGCACCCGACACGCCATCCAGCGCCGGCGCATGGACTTCAAGGCCGTCTGCGCGACGCGCGATCCGCCGATAGCTGAGCTTCAACTGGCCGTCGGCCATCTCGCCGCGCGCAAATAGGACGACCGGACGGGCGTGCAGTACGGTGCCTACGCGCCGCATTTGCGCGTACGGAAAGCCCGCCAGCACGTAGGTCTGCGCGCGCGCCTCCGAACCGAGCGAGTCGAACGGGGCAGCGCGCCAATGCCGGCGCAGCAGCCCGGCGCAATGGCGGCATCCGATCTTGATCGCGGCCAGATCCGCGCTCGGGTCGACCAGCACACGCGGACGCGCCGAGCGCAACCACAGGATGCGGCCGCTGTCTCCGACCGGCAGCCCCAGGTCGCCTGCGGTCACGCCGTCGTCGAACAGGTGTCGACAGGTCAGCAGCAGGACCGATGTGCCGAAGACGTAGAGCGCCCCGCTCGCCAGCGGCTCAGCGCGCCCATTGCGCAGGTGAAGGATCGGCACCGCCACGCGCTGCAGCGCCGCGCCGATCTGGCGGGCGCGCCGGCCGCTCACCTCGCTGTCCACGTCCAGCGGCTCGGTGTCGATCCGCGCCCAATCCATGTCGAGCCCTGTCCGACGGTGCCTGCCGGATCGTAACCTGACTCACAAGAATGCGCGGACCGGCACCGTGGACTCGCGGCCAGCAAAACGGGCCGGCGGGTTGCCCCGCCGGCCCGCGATGATCAAAGCCCGGCCCGATTACTTCAGGTGCTTGCTGACGTACTTGGTCAGCTCGAACATCGTGGCCTGCGCCTTGCCGAACAGTGGACGCAGCTTGTCGTCGGCATTGATGTTGCGGCGATTGACTGAGTCCTGCAGCTTGTTCTTCTTGATGTAGGCCCAGATCTTGCTGGTGACTTCGGTGCGCGGCATCGGGGTCGAGCCGATGATCGCGGCCAGCGGGCCGGTCGGCATCAGGGGCTTCATGAACGCCGCATTTGGCTTGCGCGCGCTCTTTTTCTTGGCGGCCTTGCGCGGTGCTGCCTTCTTCGCGACCTTCTTCACGACCTTCTTGGCGGACGACTTCTTGGCTGCCTTCTTCGCCGACTTCTTCGCTTTCTTCGCAGTTGCCATCAACGATCTCCTGTGTGCTGAATGAAAGGCACAGCGACAGCGTTCTTGCAGTGGTCAAGACAATCGTGAAGAGCGCTCTCGTTGCGTGACCCGAATACTGCGGCTAATCGCGACGGGAATCAAGTGTTTTCAGAGGGAAATTTGCGTCCAAATCACGGATTTGGGCCATTTTTCAGAGGGAGCGGTCGGTGTATCAGGGCATTTGCGCGCGACGTCGATGTGGCCCGGATACAAGATGTTGTTAGGCCACGGTGGGGAGCCCAACATCTTGTATCGACGGTCCAACAGGCTGACGGGTCGCGAAAGCTGCGGCGCCGCTGATGAGCCGACCAAGCCTGCCGGGAGCGCGCCGCTTCGCCCGAGCGGCCTAACGCATTGCGATCGATCTGCACATAGAATCCGCGCATGTTGCGCGTGGCCCCGGACCGTCTGCTGGTCGCCGCCGGCGTCGGGTGCCTTGTTGCGGCGCTTGCGTTGCGCGCGAGTCCGGTCGACCGGGCGCTGTTCCTGGCGATCAACGAGGCCGCATGGCGCCTGGCGCCCGCGGCGCTGTTGAGCTGCGTCACGATCCTGGGCCATGGACTGAGCGCGACCATGCTGATGTCGGTGTCGCTGCTGCGCAGGCCGGGCTACCTGGTGGCCGGCGTGTATGCCACCCCGGTTGCGTTGTTGCTGTCGCGTTTGCCGAAGGCGCTGATCGATTCCCCGAGGCCGGCAGCGATACTCGACGCCGCGTCGATCCATGTGAACGGCATTCACCTGGCCGGCCACAACTCGTTTCCGTCTGGGCACGCGATTACGGCATTTCTGGTCGTGGGTGTGGTCCTGGCGGGGAACGGTGCGAAGCCCCTGCGCTGGCCGGCGGCGCTGGCCGTCGCCCTGGTCGGACTCGCGGTCGCGCTGTCACGCATCGCCGTCGGCGCCCACTGGCCATCGGACGTGGCGGCTGGCGCCGGGTTAGGTCTCCTGGCCGGCACGGCTGGCGCGCTGGCACAACGGCGCTGGCCCGTCGACGCCAAGCCGGCCGCGCGAGTGTGGCTGGCGCTGCTCGTGCTCGCGTGCGCCGCCACGCTGACCCGGCTCGACTTGGGTTACCCGCTGGCGCAACCGCTGCAGTTCGCGCTGGCAGCGCTCGGCGCGGCGACGGCCGTGGTCGCGCTGTGGCGCGCCTGGGCTGAGCGCCATCACGCCAGGCATCCGCCGGGATGAACGAGACGGCAGCCGATCGCCGCCTGCCGACGGCGGCCCTGATCGCGGCGGCACTGTTGCTGGTGCCGGCGCTCGGGCTGCCGCCCCTTTTCGACGTCGACGAGGGAGCCTTCGGAGAAGCCACGCGGGAGATGCTGGCGAGCGGAGACTGGCTGTCGACCACGCTCAACGGCGCGCCCCGCTTCGACAAACCGATCCTGATTTACTGGCTGCAGGCGGCCAGCGTCGCCACGCTGGGCCTGAACGAGTTCGCGCTGCGGCTGCCGTCGGCGCTGGCCGCGCTTGGCTGGATCGCGGCCATTGGCCGCTTCGTCTCCACTCGCGTAGGCGCCGAGGCCGGAGCGCTGGCTTGCTGGATCGCGGCCACCTGCATCGGCGTGGTCGTGATCGCGCATGCGGCGACCGCCGACGCACTGCTCAATGCGTTGCTGGCGGCCGCGATGTTCGACGCCTGGCGCTTCATCGACGATGGCAACCGCGCTGCGCTGCGCCGGATGTACGTCTGGATCGGGTTGGGTGTGCTGACCAAGGGGCCGATCGCGGCGCTGATCCCGGTCGCGGTCACGGCGCTTTTTGCGCTGCTTTCAGGGCGCATTCGCGACTGGCGCAAGGCTGCCTTCGATCCGGTGGGCTGGCTGCTCCTGGCAATGATCGTCGCGCCGTGGTACGGCTATGCACTGCACCGACATGGCCGGGCCTTCATCGAGGGCTTCTTCGTCAAGCACAACCTGCAGCGCTTCGGCAGCACGCTGGAGGGCCACTCCGGAAGCATCGCCTATTACGTGGTCGCGGTGCCGGCCCTCCTGCTGCCATGGACCGGACTGATGCTTCCTGTGTTGCGCGCTGCGCGCGCCGACTGGCGAACAGGCCTCACGCGCTTCCTGTGGCTCTGGTTCGGGTTCGTGTTCGTGTTCTTCTCGGCCTCGGGCACCAAGCTGCCGCACTACGTGCTGTATGGCCTGACGCCGCTGTTCCTGCTGATGGCGCTGCACCGCGACGAGGCGGCGGCGGCCTGGCCGGCACGGCTCGCGGCGGGCTTGTTGCTGGCGCTGCTGCCGCTGCTGCCGTGGCTCGCGCAGCGCTGGGCCGATGGCGCGACCGGCGAGCGCACCGCGTACTACGCCGCGCTGGCGCAACGCGCGCTGGCCGCGGCGCCGTGGTCGTTCTACTCGATCACCGGCAGCGCCTTCGCGATCGGCCTCGCCGCCCTCTTGGCCGCGCGCTGGCCCGCCTGGCGCCGGCTGGCGATCGCCGCCGGACTGCTGACGCTGTCGATCGAATTCGCCGTTGCGCCCTGGCTGGGTGACGTCATCGGCGGCCCCATCAAGCGCGCCGCGCAGTTCGTGGCGTCACGCTCCGAGAACGTCGTGCAGTGGAATTTGAACGTGCCCAGCTTCAGCGTGTACCGGGGCAAGATCACCGAGTCGCGCACGCCGCGGCCGGGAGAGCTTGCGATCACGCGGGCAGACCGGTTGCCGGCGGATGCAAAGGTCGAGGAACTGTTTTCGGAAAGGGGAGTGCTGATCGTGCGGGTCAACTAAACCCCGTACCACGTTCTCAATTCGCCAAGCTGCGCTGTTAGGGCCACCGTTACCGGTCGTTGGTGGGAGATTTACTCACTTTGTGGATGGGTTATACTTTTGGTATGAAGACGGCGGTGTCGATTCCGGACGACATATTTCACACGGCTGAGCGCCTCGCCCGCCGGATGAACAAGTCCCGCAGCGCGTTGTACAGCCACGCATTGTCCGAGTACGTGTCACGTCACGCCTCGGACGAGGCGACCGAGGCGATGAATGCCGCGCTGGATGAGATCGGCGACTCGAGCGATATGTTTGTGACCACGGCCGCTCGCAGGACCCTCAAGCGCGTCGAGTGGTAGTTGCCCGCGGCGACCTGTGGTGGGCCGATTTGCCGGATCCCGTCGGATCGGGCCCCGGCTTCAGGCGTCCGGTGGTCGTCGTGCAAGGCGATTCGATCAACACCAGCCGAATCGCGACCGTGGTTTGCGCACCGCTCACCAGCAATCTGAAATGGGCTAAGGCGCCAGGCAACGTGCTGTTGCCCCAGACGATGAGCGGTCTGCCGAAGGACTGCGTCGCTAACGTGTCGCAGATCGTCACCTTAGACAGGAGCTTGCTTACCGAGCGGATCGGCCGGTTGCCAAAGCCGAAAGTCGAATTGATCCTTGCGGGAATCGACGTCATTCTCGGGCGCTGAGAGCGCGGGCGAATGTTCTCAGGTCAATAGTGCCGATCCTGCGCGATGACCGCGATCGCCACCCGCGTGAAGCCGAACGCGATCCAATCGAACACCCGCGTGGGCCACGAGCGCCGCACCAGGTCCTCCGGGCCGAACTGGGTCGATTCGGTCGTGATCGCCTGCTCGAGACGCGTGCGAAGCTGCGCCGTGAACGCGGCGTCGCGCACCAGCACATTGGCTTCGCGCGCCATCAACAGGCTGTAGGGATCCAGGTTGCTGGAGCCGACGGTCGCCCATTCGTCGTCGATGAGGGCCGCCTTGGCGTGCAGGAAGCTGCGGGTGTACAGGTTGATATGAACGCCGCCGGTCAGCAGCTGGCCGTACAGCGCGTGCTGCGCGTAGTACTGCACCACGTGCTCCAGCCTGCCCTGCAGCAGCAGGCGCACCCGCACGCCCCGCCGCGCCGCGTCCAGCAGGGCGGCCCGGAAGCGCCGTCCCGGGATGAAGTACGCCGAGGCGATCAGTACGTCGCGCTGGGCCACCGCCAGCGCCTCCGTGTAAGCGCGCTCGATGGTCCGGCGGTGCAACAGGTTGTCGCGCAGCAGCAGCGCGGCCCGCACTCCGCCACGGATCGGCTGCTGGGTGCGCAAGCCGAAGCGGCGCGGAAACGGCACGGCGGGCTCGCTCAGGCGCGGCAGCGACAGCGTCCACCAGAGCCGCTCGGCGGTCAAGGTGATGGCCGAGACGATAGGACCTTCGCATTCGACCGCAAAGTCCAGCCGGGGTCCGGCCTCGTCGGCGGGCTCCGCGATCACGTTGATGCCACCGACGAACGCCAGCGTCTGGTCGATCACGGCGATCTTTCGATGCAGTCGCCGGAACAGGCGCCGCTTCAACTGCCACCAGCGTTCGGGCCGGTAGATGCGGATCTGAACACCGAGCGGCTGCAACTCGCGCGCCAACCGACGGATGTGCTCGCCGCCTCCGAAGCCGTCGATGATCAGCCGCACCTGCGCGCCGCGGCCTGCGGCCCGCACCAGCGCGTCGGTGACCCTGCGGCCGATTGCGTCATCCTCGTACAGATAGGCTTCGAGGTGAATCGAATGCCGGGCCGACTCGATCGCCGCCAGCAGCACCGGGAAGTATTCCTCCCCGGTCGACAGCAGGCGGATCCGATTGCCGTCGGTGAACTGCCCGCGCCTTGGAAACTCGAGGCGCGTCCGTGCCAGGCGTGCGATGCGCTGCGGCAGGGCGTCGCCGGCCTCCCGACTCAGGTCAGTGTTGTCACTCACGGCGACAGAGTCCGGCGTCGACTCTCGACATTTTTCTTCTGCGAACATCCGACCGTCAGACTAACTCAAGGTCTGCGATCAATGGAACATGATCGGACCTGCGGGCCCAGGACGGTCCGCGCGGCACGTGGCTGTCGCGTACGTCCAGGCCCCTCACATAGATGCGGTCCAACTGCAGCCACGGCGCGATGCTGGGGAACGTACGGGCGGCGGGATGACGCGGGCGCCATGGGATCAGCCGGTCCATCCAGCCCGGTTCGCCCGCATCGCTGACCTCTTTCACGTCCAGCCGCCGGCGCAGTTCCAGGTCGACGCGGCGCTGCCAGTCGTTGAAGTCGCCCGCCAGGATCAGCGGAGTGCCCGGCGGAATCTCCTGCTCGACAAAATCGCTGACGAAACGGGCTTGCCTCAGCCGGCTGCCCTTGACCAGTCCAAGATGCACGCAGATCAGGTGGATCGGCGGCGCCTCCGGCGGTTCGACCACGGCGTGCAGCATGCCGCGGCGCTCGAGCACGTGGTCGGATATGTCGTGGTTCGCATAGCTGGTGATGGGGTAGCGCGACAGGATGGCGTTGCCGTGGTGGCCGTGCGTATAGATCGAGTTGATGCCGTAGGCGTGGTGCGAATACCCGCTGGTGGCCAGATAGTCGATCTGCGGCGCCGCCGGCCGCTGCAGGCGGCCGGGCTGGCGCCGGTCATTGCGGTCCTGCACTTCCTGCAGAAAAACCAGGTCGGCGTCGATCTGGTGCAGAGCCAGCCTCACGTCATGCACGCGCGAGCGGCCGGCGATGCCGGTGGCGCCCTTGCAAATGTTGTAAGTGACGGCGCGGAATCTCATCGTTGAAGCACCCTCACCCCCGGCCCCTCTCGCGCGCTGCGGGAGAGGGGAGCTCCTCGCTTCGGTGCTGCGCGCGGTCGGGCAGCATCCGGATCGCGAGTGCGTTGGTCCAGGAGAAGCAGGCATCGGCGGCCTCCCGCCAGCCGAGCCAGCGCCACTGCGTGTGCTCACGCGGCGCCAGGCGGGCTTCGAACGCGCGTGCCACCCGCAGACCGAACACGTGCTCGCGGTTATGCGAGACGCCGTCCGCGTAGCGGTGCCGCCATTGCGGGAAGATCGGATACTCGTGCTCGACAGCCCAGTCGTCGAAGTCGGCCTGCGTGGCGCGCCATCCGGTCTCCTCTTCGACCTCGCGCGCGCAGGTCTTGCGTAGCGCCTCGTGCGCGTCAGCCAGGCTGCCGGTCACCGACTGCCAGAACCCCGGATGATCGACGCGCTCCAGCAGCAGCGTCTGCAGTTCGGGCGTGTGGATCACGACCAGCACCGACTCGGGCACCTTGAACGGCACGTTCGCCACCGAACCAAGCGGTGCGCGCGGGAGCGCTGCCTACTGACCCGGCGTTGCGACTTTCACGTCGCCGGTGCGAATGCGAATATGCAGTTCCCTGAGCTGGCGCTCGTCGACCGCAGACGGCGCCTGCGTCAGCAGGCACTGCGCTCGCTGGGTCTTCGGAAACGCGATGACATCGCGAATCGATTCCGCTCCTGTCATCATCGTGACGATGCGATCCAGGCCGAACGCGATGCCGCCGTGGGGAGGCGCGCCGTACTGCAGCGCATCGAGCAGGAAGCCGAACTTGGCGCGCGCCTCCTCCGGTCCGATCTTCAGCGCCTGGAACACCTTGCTCTGCACGTCGGCACGGTGGATCCGCACCGATCCGCCGCCGATCTCCGATCCGTTCAGCGCCAGGTCATAGGCCTTCGCCAGGCACCGTCCCGGATCGGCCTCGAGGTAGTTTTCGTGCCCATCCTTCGGCGAGGTAAACGGGTGATGGGCGGCGACCCAGCGTTGTTCTTCTTCGTCGAACTCGAACATCGGAAAGTCGACCACCCACAGCGGACACCATCCGGCCTCGAACAATCCCTGGCTGCGTCCGAAATCGGAATGTCCGATGCGCGTCCTCAAGGCTCCGAGACTGTCGGCCACGATCCGGGCCCGATCGGCGCCGAAGAAGATCAGATCGCCATCCTGCGCTCCGGTCCTGTCGAGGATCTCGGCGAGGGCGCGGTCATGCAGGTTCTTGATGATCGGAGACTGCAATCCGTCCCGGCCGCGTGCCCGCTCGTTGACCTTGATATAGGCGAGACCCTTGGCGCCGTAAATGCCGACGAACTGCGTGTACGAGTCGATCTCCGACCGTGGCATCTGCCCGCCTCCGGGCACGCGCAGCGCCGCCACGCGTCCATCGGCGAGCTCGGCGGCCGACCGGAACACCCTGAACTCGACGTCGCGTGCCACGTCGGTGAGCTCGGTGAGCTGCAGCGACACCCGCAGATCAGGCTTGTCGGAGCCATAGCGGCCCATCGCCTCCTGGTACGTGATCACCGGAAACGGATTGGGCAGCTCGACATCCAGTGCTTGCGCAAACACGGTGCGGATCAGATCCTCCATCAACGCGCGGATGTCGTTCTCCGCCAGAAACGACGTTTCCACATCGATCTGGGTGAACTCCGGCTGGCGGTCCGCCCGCAAGTCCTCGTCGCGAAAGCACTTGGTGATCTGGTAGTACCGATCGAATCCGGCCACCATCAGCATCTGCTTGAACAACTGCGGCGACTGAGGCAGCGCGAAGAACATTCCTGCGTGCACGCGCGAAGGCACCAGGTAGTCGCGCGCGCCCTCCGGCGTGCTCTTGGTCAGCATCGGCGTCTCGATGTCGATGAAGCCGTGCTCGTCCAGGTAACGGCGCACGGTCTGAGTGACCCGGAACCGCAGTCGCAGATTGCGCTGCATCACAGGGCGCCTGAGGTCCAGCACGCGGTGCGTCAGCCTGGTGGCCTCGGACAGGTCCTCTTCGTCCAGCTGGAACGGCGGCGATACGGATGGGTTCAACACCGTCAGCCGCTCACACAGCACCTCGACCTGCCCGCTGACGAGCGCCGAATTGGCGGTACCTTCGGGGCGCCGTCGCACGGTGCCCTCGATCCGGACGCAATACTCGTTACGGATGCCGTCGGCCGTCGCGAACACCTGCGGCCGGTCCGGGTCGCACACGACCTGTACCAGGCCCTCACGATCGCGCAGGTCGATGAAGATCACGCCCCCGTGGTCGCGCCGGCGGTGAACCCAGCCGTACAGGTCGACCGGCTGGCCGATAAAGCGCCCGTCGACCAGACCGCAGTATTCGGTTCTCATTCCTGGCCTTTCGAGATTGGCGCGATCTTCGGACTCTCCGCCCCGACCACGCCGAGCGAGATCACGAACTTCAACGCCTCGTCCACGCTCATGTCGAGCTCACGCACTTCCTCCGGCCGCACCACCAGTGTGTAGCCCGAAGTCGGATTGGGGGCTGTCGGCACATAGACCACCAGCAAGCCGTCGCCCAGATCGCCGGCCACCCGCTCGCTGGCCGAGCCGACCACGAATGCAACAGCCCACTGGCCGCGCTGAGGAAACTCCACCAGCACCGCGCGGCGGAACGAGTGCCCATCCGGAGACAGCAGCGTATCGGAAACCTGCTTCACACTCGAGTAGATCGAACGCACGATCGGGATGCGCGAGAGCAACCCTTCCCACCACCGGAGCATGCGCTGGCCCATGATGTTGGCGGCCGCCATTCCGGTCAGCAGCAGCACCACCCCGGACAACAGGAAGCCGGCTCCGGGCAGCGGGAACCCGAGCCAGCTTTCCGGCCGCCAGGGCGGCGGCAACAACAGCAGCGTGCGATCCATGCTGGAGACGATCAAGTCCAATACCCAGATCGTGAATGCCAGCGGGACCCAGATCAGCAAGCCGGTGATCAAGTACTTTCTAAGCATCGTTGTTGTGGTCCCGCCTTCGCCCTGCGGGCTACGGCGGGCAAGCCGCCGAAGACGCTCTGGAAGGCAGCCTGATCTGCGCCTCCGCCTTGTCCTCGTCTGGACTACGGCGGACTTGCCCGCCGTAGCCCGCAGGGCGAAGGCGGGCCAACCAAATCTAACAGGCCGGTGTGTCCAGTTGACGCCTGCGGCGCGCCGAAGATGGCTCGCACCCCCTCAACCCGTCAACTGCAAGCGGAGCAACCTCCATGCCCGCAGCTGCCGGACGCCGAGTCAGAGGCTTTTTCAGTCTTGGCACCCCCGTCCGAGGTGGATTCCTTCTTGGCACCTCCGTTCGAGGTGGATTCCTTCGGGGCCGAGTCGGCCGCCTTCGATTCACCCGCGCCGTTGTTCTTGCTCGAGCCGTTCTTGAAGTCCGTTGCGTACCATCCACTGCCTCGCAACTGGAAGCCCGCGGCGGTCAGCTGCTTCGCGAACGTCCCGGTCTCACACTGGGGACACTGAGTCAGCGGCGCATCGGAGACCTTCTGCAGCACATCCTGGGCAAACCCACAGGACGAGCACTTGTACGCGTAGATCGGCATTCGGTTGCCTCGATTTTCCGATAACTGTCTGAATTATAAGGGCGAGCACAAAGTTTCCGTATCTGCAGGATGGGGGCGGATTGCGCCATTTCAAGTCGCGTCCGTGGTGCGAAGGCGGCTCGTCCGCCGTAGCCCGAAGGGCCTAGGCGGAAAATCAGTCTTCTTCTTCCTTGCGGCGCGTCTTGTGCTCTGCGGCAAGCTGCTGCTGGACGTTCGGCGGAACGGGCTCGTAGTGCGACAGCTCCATCGAGTAGCTGCCGTTGCCCTGGGTGATCGCCTTCAGGCGGCCGGCGTAGCCGTCCAACTCCGACAGCGGCACGGTTCCGGACACCATCATCAGGCCGCCGGCCAGGTTGCCGGTTCCGGTGACCTGCCCGCGCCGCGAGGACAAATCGCCCGTGATATCACCCATGTTGGAATCGGGGCACACGATTTCGACATTGACGATCGGCTCCAGCACGATCGGGCGCGCCTTGGTGAGCGCGTCCAGAAATGCCTTGCGCCCGGCGGCGACAAAGGCCACTTCCTTGGAGTCCACCGGGTGGTGCTTGCCGTCGTACACGATCACCCGAAGGTCCTGCATCGGATAGCCCGCCGCGTGACCGTGCGCCAGTACCTCGCGCACGCCTTTTTCGACGGCCGGTATGTACTGGTATGGAATCACGCCGCCCTTGACCTGGTCGAGGAACTCGAAGCCGGCGCCGCGCGCCAGCGGCTCGATCCGCAGATAGACCTCGCCGAACTGGCCCGCTCCTCCGGTTTGCTTCTTGTGGCGGGCGTGTCCCTCCGCATTGCCCGTGATCGTCTCGCGGTACGGTATGCGCGGCGGCCGGGTCGAAACCTCCAGCTTGTACTGCGCCGCCATCCGCTCCAACACCGCGCGCAGGTGCAGCTCGGAAAGTCCCCGCAGCACCATCTCGTTCTGCACCACGTCGTGCTCGATCACCAGCGTCGGGTCCTCGGCGGCGAGCTTGTTCAGCACTTCCGAGATGCGCCCCTCATCGCCGCGCCGGCTCGGCTCGATCGCCAGGCCGAACATCGGGCGAGGAAACTCCAGCGGTTTCATCCGGATCGGGTCTTCGTCGTGCGAATCGTGCAGCACACAGTCGAACACGATCTCCTCGACCTTGGCCACCGCGCCGATGTCGCCCGGCACCAGGCGCGGGACCTCCACCGTGTCCTTGCCCATCAGCAGCAAGGGGTGGGCCACTTTGAACGCCTTCTTATTCTCGCCGACGTACAACTGCGTGTCTCTCGTGATCGTGCCCTGATGAACGCGGAACGTCCCAATGCGCCCCACGTACGGATCGTTGACGATCTTGAACACGTGCGCCAGCACGTGCCGTGTCGGATCCGGTTCCGAGCGGAACGACCTGGCGTCGGGTTCGAAGCCGGCGAAGAACAGCGGCGGGTTGCCCTCGCCCGGGTGCGGCAGGTGGCGCACGAACACCTCCAGCAGATCCTGCACGCCGGCTCCGGTGCGCGCTGACGTGAAGCACACCGGGACCAGGTGGCCTTCACGCAGCGCTTTCTCCAGAGGCTCGTGCAGCGTGGACGGATCGACGCTGCCTTGATCGAGGTAGCGTGTCATCGCTTCCTCGTCGACCTCGACGACCTGTTCCATCACGCGGCGATGCACATCGGCGACCGACATGAAATCGGCCTCGCCGTGGTCTTCTGCAAAACAATCGATCACGCGCGCGCCCCTCTCGGCGGGCAGATTGATCGGCAGGCATTCGGGACCGAAGACGTCCTGCAGCTGTTCCAGCAGCGCCGGCAGGTTCAGGTTTTCCGAATCGATCTTGTTGATCACGATCATCCGGCACAGGTTGCGCTGGCGCGCCCATTCCATCATCCGGCGCGTGGTCAGCTCGATGCCGGATGAGGCGTCGATCACGACGGCGACGGTCTCGACCGCGTCCAGCGCGCCGATCGCCTGGCCGACGAAATCCGGATAGCCCGGCGTATCGATCAGGTGCACGCGCGCATCGCGCCAGTCCAGGTGCACGACGGCCGAACGCAGCGAGTGCTGTGCCGTTTTTTCCATCGGGTCGAAGTCGCACACCGTCGAGCCCTTTTCGACCGAGCCCGCAGCGCCGATCATCTTTGACTTGACCAGCAGCTGCTCGACCAGTGTTGTCTTGCCGGCCGCTCCGTGGCCGACCAGCGCCACCGTCCTGAGCCTGTCGGTCGTGTACTCCGCCATTGCGTCTCCCCCCTTGTTCTGATCGGACAGCCCGCCTTCGCGCTCCGCGCTTCGGAGGGCAGGCCCGCACCCGGCCCCGCGTGCCGCCCGGGCGCTGCTAGTTTACGGCGCGCGGAGGCGGCGCCGAATCGAGCGGCGCGGCAAGGCGGGGATGGAGGTTAAATGTGGGGGGTCAGCGCCGCGGGCAAACCGCGCCGACCGGATCAGACGAGAGCTGTACGGTGGTCAGGGACAGGCGCAGCCGCCCGGACGTATTCAACGCGAACGGCTCCGTCACCTTCGATACGTCCGCGCCGGCGTCGCGAAAGCAGGACAGCTTGATCTTCAACTTGCGCCACTCGCCGGGCGGCGCCTGGTTCAGCGTCGGCGTCAGATCCACCTGCCCGGCACAACCGGGGCCACACCCGATCGCGAGCTGCGTCGGTGCCGAGGGCTTTTCGTCGAGGCGGTACGAGAGCAGCAACGCCGCTTCCCCATTGCTGAGCATTCGCATGTCGAGTGGGGGGCCGGCGATCGCCACCTCCCCGCTTCCCTGCCCGGACCAGCTGAACTGACGGCCGCCTTCCTGCACCCCCTCGGCGTCCACCGGGCGGATCGACACCACGCTGTCCAGGTCTGCCGTTTGCGCCGTGTCGCCGAGCGGCACCGCCCGATCGCCGTGGCGCAGGATCAGC
>DATBCI010000068.1:0-12982 GCA_036270555.1 Burkholderiaceae bacterium | reverse complement strand
AAAGCGCTACACGTATGTGCAGCGTCCTTCAGGCAGGGAATTCTCGATCAGAGGTCTTGCGCGCTCACTGCTGCTGCTTGCGGCCCTTGTCGGAATCACTGAATCGGCGTCGGCGCTGCCGAGCTATGCCCGTCAGACAGGACACCCCTGTGTCAAGTGCCACGTGGGTGGCTTCGGTCCGCAGCTGACTCCGTACGGCGTCAAATTCAAGATCTCCGCGTACACGGAAACCGATCACAAGGGACTGAAGATTCCGGTGGCGATGTTCGCGTATGGCGGCCTGACCCACACGTCGAAGGATCAGATCCCGCCACCACTGGACGAACATGCGAACGACAACCTGACGCTGGACCAGGTCTCCGGCTTCATTGCGGGACGCTGGTTCGAGGATGTCGGCAGCTTCGTGCAGGTGACCTACAACGGCAACACCGAGGGCCTCTCGGCCGACAACACCGACATCCGCTACGCGCACGACTGGGTGATCGGCGGCCATGACGCGATCATCGGCGTGTCGCTGAACAACAATCCGACGGTGCAGGATCCGTTCAACACGCTGTTCGCATGGAACTTTCCCTATCTGTCTTCCGCGGTTGGGTTCGGGCAGGGCGGCACCGGCACACAGATCAGCGGCGGCCTGGGACCGGCCGTCTGGGGCGTGTCGGCGTACACGTTCGTCGACGACTCGATCCTGGCGGAGGTTGGAACGTACCGGGCGTATTCGCCCGCGATGCAGATCAAGCTGGGGCTGGGCGCCGGCAACGACATCGGGCGCATCGATGACTCGATCTATTACCGGCTGGCCTACCTGCAGGATATGAACAAGCAGGCGTTCTCGGTGGGCCTGGTCGGTTTCAATCTGAGCAGGCAACGCGAGCGCATCGACGGCGGGCCGGTCGACCGCTATCGCGACATCGGAGTCGACGGCTGGTACCAGTTCCTCGGCAACGGCCGCCACAACCTCGCCGCCTACGCCAGTTACGTGCGCGAGGACCAGACGCTGGCTGACACGCTGGCAGGTGGCGGTGCGGCCAATCTGAACGGGCGCCTGTATGACTTCCGCCTCAACGGCTCTTACTACTATGAGCAGACCTACGGCCTGACGATCGGGCGGTTTTCGAAGCACGGAACATCCGACCCGGTGCTCTATGCGCCGACCGTCAGTCCGGACACGACGGGCACCGTTTTCCAGATCGACTACACGCCGTTCGGCAAACCCGACTCGTGGGGCCGCCCGTTCGCCAACGCGAGGGTCGGCCTTCAGTACACGATTTATGACCGGTACAACGGCGCCAGCTCCAATTGGGACGGCGCCGGCCGCAGCGCAAGCGACAACAACACGCTGTACCTGTTCTGGTGGATGGCGATCTAACGCAGGTCCTTCTGTCTATCGGCTCCTGATGCAGCTGGCTGTCGGTGGCCTCCAATCCGCAGGCCGCCTCGGCGCCCGCCGCCGTGGTCATGGCCGCGACGGGGCCGGCAATTCGTGAAGCGGGCTCCCGGCGGATCAGCGAGCCGCGGCTCGCGCGCCCGCCGCTCCCGAGAATGCGGCCTGCAACTCGGCGATATCGATCTTGACCATCTTCATCATGGCGTCCGCTGCGCGCTTGGCTTTGGCGCCATCGGGCGAAGACATCATCTCGCCGAGTACGGTCGGAACGATCTGCCACGACAGGCCATAGCGATCCTTGAGCCAACCGCACGCCTCGGCCGAGCCCCCCTCGAGCAGAGCGTTCCAGTAGCGGTCGATCTCGGCCTGACTCTCACAGTTCACGACGAACGACACCGCGTGATTGAACGGGTCGAGCGGCCCGGCGCTCATCGCCGTAAAGGGCTGGCCGAACAGAACGAACTCGACGATTTTCACGGACCCCGGTGGCCCGCTGGGCGATTCGCTCGGCAGGGCGGTGACGCGCGTAACGCGCGAGTCGGGGAAGATCGAGGCGTAGAACGCTGCAGCCTCTTCGGCTTGGCTCGAATACCACAGGAACGGCGTGATCTTTTGCATCGACTTCTCCTCGTCACGATAAAAGCGCTACGCGGCCCGCGCCTGGCGAACCTGGGCGCGACCTCGCTTACTCCTCACTAGTCGATTGGCGGGGCGCCAGTTCGACATCGGCGAAACCCTCAAAGCCGACATGCGTTCACTGCTTTTGCGTTGCGAAAAAACAGCGTCTTGCATCCCCGCCACCTCAGGTAATTCGTTGATTTACATGCGCCGGCTTTTAGTGTGCAGTGCAGTTCCGTCGTGAAGCTTCAACGCCGGGACGCAATGCAACGCGATACCCAGAGAAATGCTCCGCGGCCCGCCGGCCGGTCAAAGGATACCGAGGTGTTCAGGGAACTGGTGGCGCACTTGCGGCGCGAACGCGCCCGACTGCGCGAGGAATGGGCCCGGCGCATCCACGACGCGAGGTTGCTGACGGCAATGAGCCGCGAAGAGACTTTCGACGAGGCAACGGCTCTTTACGACAAGTACGTCGCCGTGCTCGAGACCGGCAGCGTCAGTGACTTGCAGCAGTATGCGCGTGATCTGTCCAGGCGCATCATCCAGCGCGGCGTGCAGACGCGCGAGGTGGTCGGCATCGTCCTGCTGCTGCGTGACGTGCTGGCCCGTTCGCTGTTCAAGAAGTATCGAGGCGATTTCGAGCTGCTCGACCGCGTGTTCGATGCGTATGAGCCGGCGGCCAATCGGATCGCCAACACGGTCGCCGTCAGTTTCGTCGAGCAGCGCGAGCGCGTGATCCGCCGCCAGCAGAAGGCCCTTCAGATGCTGCACGTGCAGGAAGAGGAGCGCAAGCGCATCAGCCGCGAACTGCACGACGAAGTGGGCCAGGCGGTGGTTGCCATCAACGCCTATCTTGCGGTCTCGCAGCGCGACGCCGTTTCCGAGCCGCACTCGCTGTTCAGGCAGCAGATCGCCGATATCGAGAAGCTGCTGCTGGGCACGATGGACCGTGTGCACCACTTCGCGCGCGAATTGCGCCCGGCCATGCTGGATGACCTGGGCCTGGTGCCCGCGTTGCGCTCCTACCTGAAGGACTACGCAGAACGAACCGGGCTCCTCGTCCATTTCGAGCGTGGCGCGCGCGATGCGCCGCTCACGGCAGAGCAGAAGACCGCCCTGTTCCGCATTGCCCAGGAGAGTCTGAACAATGTGGCCAGGCACGCTGAGGCGACCGAGGTCGAGGTCTGCCTGAACCGCGTGAAGAGCGGTGTTCAGCTGCGCGTCAAGGACAACGGAAAGGGCTTTTCGATGGAACAACGTCGCTCCCGCACTGAAAAACAGCGCCTTGGCCTGCAGGGAATGCAGGAGCGGGTGGGCCTGATGAACGGACGCTTTCTGGTGCGATCCGCGCCGGGGGCCGGTACGACGGTGGTCGCGGAACTTCCGCTGCACGGCATCCAACGACCGGAGACGCTGGGAACGCCCGCCTGAGCCCGTCCTGTCTTGGACCCTCCGGGCCAGCGCCAGCCTGCCGATGCGCAAAGTCAGGGTATTGATCGCCGACGATCACGCGCTGGTGCGCGAAGGGCTGCGCGCGCTGTTGCAGGCGCAACCCGATATCGAGGTCATCGGGGAGGCCGAGACCGGCCGCGAGGCCGTGCAACTGGCGAGAACCCTGAACCCCGATGTCGTGCTGATGGACATCGCGATGCCGTTACTGAGTGGCCTCGAGGCCACGCGCCAGATCGCCAAGCAGGTTCCGTCCACGCGCGTGCTGATTGTGTCCTCGTACAGCGACGATGAATATGTGCACCAGCTGGCAGAGGCGGGAGGCGCAGGCTACGTCCTGAAGCAGACCACCTGCGCCGATATGGTCCGGGCCATCCACGAGGCAAAGAAAGGCAACGCCTTTTTCAGCCCGGCCATTTCGAGGCGGCTGAGCGACCATTATCGGGAATCCATCACCCGCGGTACTCCCGTCAAGGAGCGCACCGACCTGCTGACCTCACGCGAAACGGAGGTTCTGCAATTGATCGCGGAAGGCGACAGCAACAAGCGGATCGCCTCCGAGCTGGGGATCGGCATCAAGACGGTCGAACGACACCGGCAGCGCCTGATGGACAAACTCGGCATCCACGACGTGGCGGGATTGACCCGCTACGCGATCTCCAGGGGCCTGGTCGAAACGAGCGCTGCTGCGCCCAGGACCGTGCTCGATCCGCCTTGAGCACGCCAGGCCGGCCCTCGCTCTGTTCCTCTTGCCCGTTCCGTCCGAACAACGGAAGAGGGGCCACGATCGGCCCCCTCTTCACAGGACACCCCGTCAACCATCCGGCAGACCTATCCCCGGTCAGATCCGGGCATAGCACGCCGTGTCATCGAATCGGGGCGCCCTATCCCCCGGTCAGATCACCGAGGTGCCGGCCGCCAGCATGGTGTTGGCCGCCAAACTGCTGCCGGACGCCAGAACCGTGGAGCCCATCACCATCGTGTCGGCCGCCAGCACGGTCGTTTGAGCGATGCTGGTTCCGTTCACGATGCTGCCGGCCGCCACGACGGTGCCTGCTGCCAGCGAGCTGCCGCCGGCGATCATCGCCGTGTTGGCGACAGCCACGATTCCGCCGGCCTGGGTAGCGCCCAGGATCATGGTGTTGGACACGAGCGCGCTACCCGCTGCCAGCGTCGAACCCGCCGCGATCATGCTGCCGCCACTGATGCTGCTCGCCTCGACGATGGACATCGTGGAAACCAGCGAGGTCCCATTGGCAAACGCCTCGCCGTTGACCACGCTGGCAGCGGTCACGAAGCTGCCGGCTGCGAGCACGCTGCCCTGCGCGATCGTGGTGCTGCTGATCAGGGTCGAGCCGGCCGCGATGGTCGTGCCGCCAGCGAGCGTACTGGCGGCGGCGATCGTGCTGCCGGCCGCCAGGACCGAGGCTCCGCCGACGGATGTGGCCGTCGTGAGCATCGTTGCGGTCGCGTAGCCAACGCCGTTCACGACGCTGCCGGCGGCGATCACGCTACCGGCCGCCAGCACGCTGCCGCTCTCGATCGTGCTGCCCGCGGCCAGCGATGTTCCGGCTGCCAGCACCGTGTTGGTCGCCAGCGAGGAGCCCGCCGCGATCGTGCTGCCGGAAGCGAGCACGGTCGCGCTGGTGACCGTGGTGGCTTCTGTCAGAGCCTGGTAGTGATCGCAATCCCCGCCGTTCAGCACACTGCCGGCGCTGACGACTGTGCCCGCCGCCAGAATGCTGCCGGCCGACACGACGGTGGCGCCGCTGACGGATGCAGCTCCGCCCACGATCGCGTTGCCAACGACCGTCGTACCGCCGGCTACCGTAATGACGCCTGCCGCGCCTCCGACAACCTGTGCCAGCACGGGAGTTGCAAACTGCGAGGCACCGAACAACAAACTGGCCAGGCCAGCCGCCACCTTTCCTGATACGCGCTTACTGATACAGAACGTCATGGTCTCTCCCTATTGAATCGAACACTCGCCCGAATCGAACCCTCGTCCGCCACCACTTCAGGCAGACCCGCTCATGCTAGGAAGAGGCAGCAAAGACCGGCAGACGGGTGCGGCCCGTGCATCGTCGAGTTCTTAACCTCAACGACGCCGATAGGGTCAGCGCGTTCGCTTCTTGTGTTCGCCGCGGGGCGTCGCGGCATGCAAGCACTTTCGAATCGACGTTGGAGGCCACAGGGTGCCGTCGCGCGCGCGGCCGCCGAAAACGCAACGGGGAGCCGCTCGTCTAGCCGATTTTTCTCGACTTGTGCGTGTCCAGGGTATAACTTGATACCCTCTTCCATGTAGTTTCTGGTTTCATCTTGAGCAAAAAGGGGATGCCACCCCTCGTTTTTTGGGTTTGTCACTCCAATGAGCGTGACCCCGCTCTCTGAGCTCGCGGCGGGGTGCACTTAACAGGGGGCAAAAAAATGTTGAACCGATTTCCCTCGAATTCCATCGGTGGGCTGGCGTCCGTCGAAGCAAACCTCGCACGGGACGTGTTCGACAGCTCGGTTCCCGCGGATTTCCACCGTCTATCAGGCGAGCAGATCGAGCGACTGATCGCGCGTCACGAGACGCCGACGCTGTGGCGCCTCGATCCTGCGCCGGCTCATCAGCCTGAACCGTTTGGAATGATCGCCTGACGCTGCGCCGTTCGCAGTCACTGCAGGCACACCACTGCGGATCAGCGCATCCAGAGTTCGGAGTGCGCGGGCAGGGACCGCGCCGCGTCGGGCCGTGCATCCCGAAGACCGCATAGAATTTGTTCGCAATGAGTGTTACTTCGCCCGGTTCCGCGCGGCCGTTCCGTGTGCTCGGCCTTCAGCAGGTTGCGTTGGGCAGCACCGACAAGGCGCGGCTGCGGCGGCTCTGGATCGATCTGCTGGGGCTGACGCTCGCAGGCAGCTACCGCAGCGAGCGCGAGAATGTCGACGAAGACATCGCGGTAGTCGGGCAGGGCGCGACGCGCTGCGAGATCGATCTGATGCAGCCGATCGACCCGGCGGCGCGGCCCGCGGTCCACGAACCGGCGCTGAATCACGTGGGGCTGTGGGTCGATGACCTGGCCGCGGCCGTCCAGTGGCTCACCGCCCAGGGTGTTCGCTTCGCTCCTGGCGGCATTCGCCGGGGAGCCTCGGGTCATGATGTGACCTTCATTCATCCGAAGGCGAGCGCGGAAGCGCCGCTCGCGGGCGAGGGCGTGCTGATCGAGCTGGTCCAGGCCCCGCCCGATGTGATCGACGCGCTCGGCTAGCGTGGCCAATCGAGCTGGCGATGCGAGGGTCGAGGACGCCGGGCACGCCTCGAGGCGTGCTGCCGGTGTGTGCCTTGACGATGGCGGTGCTGTCCGGTTGTGCCGGCTACAGCGGTCGTGACCTCACGCCCGGGCAATCCACGCTGCAGGACGTTCGCGCGTCGATGGGCGAACCGGCCATGCGGTGGATTGCGCCCGATCGCTCCACGCAGTTGTCTTATCCGCGCGGTCCGGCCGGGTTCCACTCGTACATGGTCTACCTGGATCCGTCGGGCCGCCTGCAGCGAATCGAAAACGTGATGGACCCGGCCTCGTTTTATCGGATCGAGCCGGGCATGACCGAAGACCAGGTGCTGCGCATTCTGGGCCCTTCGGTGCCCGCCTGGACTCAGTACTTCGCTGCCCGACGCGAGCTCGTATGGGAATGGCGCTATTGCAACGAGTTCAGCCAGACGTCGCGCTTCGACGTCCTGTTCGACAGCGACCGCCATACGGTTCGTACCAGCTTAGGCACCACCGAGCTGTGCAATGAACTCGATCCGTGCTTGTGCGGACCCTGAGCCGTCGGCTCGCGGCTGGCCGCTAGCGGCCAAGCTTCGTTATCATGGGCGCAAGGTCCGTGAAAGGCGCGTCGTGTTCCAGTCCGTCGGACGAGCGCTTGCCCAGTATCTGTCGAAGCCGATAGGCAAGCCCGGCGGCAGCAGCATGGATGCGCGCCTGGTTGCCGACACGCTCGCCCCCGGCGACGTGTTGCTGGTCGAAGGCAACACGCGGATGAGCGCGGCGATCAAGTATCTGACCCAATCGATGTGGTCCCATGCGTCGCTGTTCGTCGGGATCAGGCCGGAACTGCCGTCGACCGGCGGCGAGCCGGCCACGCTGGTCGAAGCCGATGTCCTGGACGGCGTGCGTGCCGTGCCGCTTTCGTCCTACGGACGCTTTCGAGTTCGCATCTGCCGGCCGGTCAAGCTGACCGCGGAGGACCGGGAGCGCGTGATCCAGTTCGCGATCCAGCGCCTGGGTCACCAATACGACCTGCAGAACGTACTGGACCTGGCGCGCTACCTTTTCCCGATCCCGGTGCCCGCGCGCCTGCGGCGCCGCCTGATCGCCTTCGGCAGCGGGGATCCGAGCCGCGCGATCTGTTCGACGCTGATCGCCCAGGCCTTCAACGCGGTGCGCTACCCGATCCTGCCGGTCATTTCACGCAAGCGCGACGCCGAGCCCGAGCACGACGATCAGGCGCGCGAGTTGTGGCGCATCCGCCATTACAGCCTTTACGTGCCTCGCGATTTCGACGCGTCGCCGTTCTTCGAGGTCGTCAAGCCGCGCATCGCGAAGGCGTTCGACTATCGGCACGCACCGTGGAGCGAGGGCGGCACCGTCGTGATGGGAGACTCCCCTCCCACCGAGCACTGGACCGTCGTCTCCAAGAACGACACGCGCGCCTGACGCGGTTGCCTGCGATATCGGGCCAAGTCCGGTGCCGGCCAAACCCGGTGGCGGGCAACCGGTTGCGGTCGGTCAGGGAACGATCAGCTTGAGAAAGTCGGAGCCCTGCGGCAGGCCTCGGAACGTCGTGATCGGCCCGAATCCGCCGGACTCGGGCTGCCATCGAGCCCACAAGCTGACGCCGTTGACCGCGCCCTCGAGCGCCAGGGTCAGCGCGCGCTCGCGGTTCGGCCGCACCGAACGACGATCCTGCTGCTCCAGCGCGCGGACCAGCACGGCGTCGAGCGCATCGGCATCGCAGTCCGCTTCGCGCGCCCGGGTCGCCGCGGCGAGCAGCGCGGCCCACCACCCCTCCGTTTCACAGGCTGCGCCACCGCCAGCGAGCGTGAGCGGAAAATGGCGCCCGACCCGATCGATGCTGGGAGTGAGGACGCCGTACCAGGTGCTCGCATCGAGCACGCCCGGCGTCAACGCAAAACGCCAGGTGGGTGCCTTCAGGTAGGACGCTGCCCAGTCCGAACCGAGCGCCTCCCGGGTGGCCACGATCTCGGTCGACAGCCAGTGATCCCACGCGTCGATGAACTGCGTCGGCAGTCGTCGCGCCACAAAGTCGCCCAGCGCCGGAATCTTCCCGAACCAGCCTGCCAGGGCGGGCCAGGAGTGGTCGGCGGCCCGTGTCGTCATCACTGTGCCAATGGCGGCGTGGACGACGTCCTTGCGGGGGCATCGGTTCCGGAGGATTCCTGTACCGGCGAGGCGACCGCCAACAACATCGACCGGACCGGCTCCGGGAAGCGCCGCGACTCGACGCGTATGTGCTCGAGCCGCAGCGTGGTGTCGTTGGAATCGCGCCCTCGATTGGAGGCGACCAGGGCACGCAGGACATGCACTTCATTGAAGTCGATCAGGGCCAGGTCCAGTGGCCGGCGCCCATCGGGAGCCTGCTGCGTCAACTCGCGCAGTGGCGCGAAACGATCTTCGACCAGGCGTTCCAGCGGCGCCGCCGCATCGCCCAGCGCGCTCGGTGCCGATGCGTCGTGCAGCGAGGTTTGCTGCACGACGGCGCGCAACAGCACCGCAAGGGGACCGTCGCGGGCGGCGAGCGCTTGCGCCTGGCCGATGACGTCGTTGTCGCTGGAGGCGCTTCGCAAGCGCAGATCCTCGACAAAGCCTGCCCAGGTGCGCTCGTATCCATCCAGATACGAAGCCAGGGCCTCCGCGACTGCGCGGCCGGCAGCGGCAGCATCGGCCGCCCCGGGCGCTCGCGGCGAAGCACCGGACAGGACCCAGGAGGCTTCCATCGTCAGTTGGGAAGGCACGGTGGGCAGCGTCGTCAGGACGCCATCGCGGTATGCCTCCAATGTGTAGCGCCCCGGCACGCTGCGGGGCGGCGAGTGGCCATCCTTGCCGACGAACAGCGCTGCGGCGGGCGCGCCGAGCGAGGCCACCGCGAACTCCGGATAGGAACGGGCACCCAGGACGGCTTTGAGCCGCGTCGCGATGCGTTGCGCCACCGGCTGGCTTGCAAGCCGTGCCCGCACGGACGCGACCAGTCGCGGGTCCGCGGGCGTCCCGGTTCCGGCGGCTCCAGCGTCCAGCAACGCGTCCAGGTGCTGCACCAGCTGGGCCCGATCTTCCGAGGTCAATGCAGGCTCCAGCGTCGTGTCCCAGTCGTATATCACAAAGGCCTTCAGCGAGGACGCATCGAAGTGCGCAGCGTCATGCATCATCGTGTAGGCCTTGAGCGCCTCGTACTGCAGGTTGGAGTCCGCTCCGCTGCGCATCTGGTCCTCGCAGCGCTGCACAATGCGGCGCAGCAGCGAGTCCTGCAGGATGCGGTCGTACGCGACGCGGGCCGCAGCCGCGAGCTTGATCCGCTGGTGCTCACGAAATCCGGCCAGTGGTGTGGCGGGCTCGTCAGCGGACGGTGCGGTCGAAACGGTCAGATCCTGCAGCGCGTTCAGCACCGGCAGCAGCGGCCGCGGGTCGCTGCCCGCATGCACATCGGCCCCTTCGATCTGCGAGCGCGTGCTGGCCGAATTGCGTGCGATCTGTTCGATTTCGGCCGAGCTGCGCGAATAACTGGTGGCCCAGTAGGCCGCGAGCAGCGCGCCCGCCACCTGCACCAGGACCACCAGCGCGGTGATGGCTCGTGTGCGCCAGCGCTGCATGCGTGGCGAACGCCCGGCAATCTCGGCCTCGGGAAACACGACGTCGCGCAGCAGGCCGGCCAGGAAGAAGCTTTTCCCGGTGCTCTGGTTGGGCGGCAATATCTGGCGCTCCAGGCCAAGCTCGCGTCCCAGCGCCGACAGGACGCGGTCGATCGGCGTGCCCTCCTGGGTGCCGCTGGTGAAGTAGACGCCGCGCAGGCAAGGTGCTCCGTCGACCGCCGAGGATGTGCCGGCGCCGAAGGCGCGGCGGACCAGATCGTCGAGCGGCTCCTTCAAGCCGGCGAACTGGTGTGGAAGCGAAAAGATCCTGGCGCGTCTTTGGGGATCGCGCTCGGCCTGCATGCGCTGAACCAGGTCCGTGTGCAGCCGATCGGCCAGCTGTTCAAACGCCAGTGCGAACTGATCGGCCGCACGCCCTTTGGTGGACGCGGCGAAATCGAAGGTCGTGCCCCACACCTGGTCGCGCGCCCGTTTGTCGAAGGCGAGAAACGAATCCAGGAACCCGGGCAGCAGGTCGCACTTGGTCAGCAGCAGGTACACCGGCAGCCGGGTGCCGACGGCAGCGCGAATCTCGTCCACGCGAGCCCGCAGCGTGGCGGCGTGCTGCGCGCGTTGTATCGAATCGAAGACCAGCAGATCGGTGATCGAGACGGTGACCAGGGCGCCATTCAGCGGCTGGCGCGGCCGCGCGCGCTTGAGCAGCTCCAGGAACCCCTCCCACGCGGTCCGATCGGCGGCGCGGTGCGTTTCATGGGTCGTGTAGCGGCCGGCCGTATCCAGCAGCACGGCGCGGTCGGTGAACCACCAGTCACAATTTCGAGTGCCGCCAACTCCTTTGACGGAGCCGCGGCCGAACTCGCCAGCCAGTGGAAACTGCAATCCGGAATTTAACAGCGCGGTGGTCTTGCCGGCGCCCGGCGCACCGATGATCAGGTACCAGGGCAGCTGGTACAGATAGGGGCGCCCGAACTTCCACGATAGGGAGGACCAGAAGCCGCCGCGCGCCCCGAACTGCGTGTGCCGCAGCGTGGCGAGCGCGGCCGAGAAGCGCTTGCGCAATTGCGCGAGTTCGGCCGCCTCCGCGCCGCCCGCGGCAGGCGACAGTTGTTGGACGACGCGCTCGTTGCGCCGCCTGGCGCGGCGAGCGGACCAGATCTTCTGCGCCACATATTGAAAGGCGAACAGGACGATGACCGCGATTCGCGCGTTCGTGCCGGCGAGGGGGGAGTAACCGCCGACCGACAGTACGGGCCCGGCGAACCAGACCAGTCCTCCAAAGGCGATCAGGCCCAGCGCGGCGAGTACCCAGGCGCTGATCTTCATCGGCCGGCGAGCAACACGATCTCGATGCGACCGCTGTGCGCCGGCGGCTGGTTGGGGCCGGCCGCCGGCAGCGGCTCCGTGTCGGCCCGCCCGTCATAGCGCATGCGGGCTTCCGGAATCCCGAACAACAGCAGCGTGTCGTGCACTGCGTGCGCGCGCTCGACGGACAGCTCCCAGTTGGAGGGAAATCGTGCCGAGGGTTCGGTATTGCTGTCGGTGTGGCCGATCACCAGCACCCGGCCCGCCATGCCTTGCAGGGCGGCGGCCACCGGTCGCAGCGCGTCGGCGCCCTCGCGCAGCAGGTTCGCCGTCCCCGGCTCGAACAGCATCTGGTCGCTGACCGTCACGACGCTGCGATCCATCTCGTCGCGCACCTGCACACCTTGCGCCTTGCCGAGCAAGGGCGCCAGCCGCTGCGGCGCCGGCGAGGCCGGCGCGGCTGTCGCGGTCACCGGCGTCGGCAATCGCAGCGAGATGATCTGCCCGAAAACTCGATCCGACTGCGAAGCCAGCGTCAGCGACAAGCCGAAATACAGGGCCGCCAGCAAGGCGCCCACGACGCTGGTACCAACCCACAAAGGCAGCCAGCTGCCAAGGGCGCTCGCCCGTCCGACGGCGGGCTGCCAGCGCACCGACAGCAATTGCGAGCCCAGCTCCGATTTGCGTTTCAGCATCTCTGCCAGGCGCGAACGGGCCTGATCCGCGTCGACGCCCCCCGCTGCGGGACCGCGCCCGCGCGCGTCGAAGCCGAGGGCCAAGGCGACGTACACGAGCTCTCGCAGGTCGCGACTGCTGCTGCGGTCCTCCGCCAACTGGGCGAACATCCGAACGGTAGCGCCACCCGCCACATTGCCAACCGCCGCCTTCAACGTGTTCAGCCGTTCCCAGCGTCCCTCCGCTCCCCACGGCATCGACTCGACCACCTCGTCGATCAGTGCGCACAGCACGAAGTGCGCCTTCTGAGCCTGGCCTGGAACGACGCGGCGCTGGCGCAGGCGCTCGTCGAAATGCTGCAGCAGTGCGGCAATGCGCGCGCGCAATGGCTGCAGGTCGGCGATGTGCGCGGTCGAGCGCAATTGCGGCACCAGTGACAGCAGTTCATCGGCCTCCGACAGCAAGGCGTTGGGGCGGGATGACACGCTGGCGCGCGACTTCGGTGCATCCGCCGGCGGGCTGCGCCGAACCGGCGCCTCCGTTCCAAACAGGGTGCCGGGATCGGAGTCGGTGGAGTGGGGCGCTGGAGCGATGGGCATCGCAGATGGGATCGGAGGCGAGGATCAGCGGGGCGCGGATGGGATGTGGTCGGTCATGCCCGTTTGCCGCCGATC
>DATBCI010000067.1:0-3317 GCA_036270555.1 Burkholderiaceae bacterium | reverse complement strand
TGCGGGTAGGTCGCGCTGCCGTTTTCCGACACCGTGGCGACGTGGTGCGGCCGCGAGCGCCGGTGCTCCTCGAGAACCTCGGCAAGGGTCAGCGAATGAAGCGCGGATTTCATACGCTGTGGATCCGCCGGCTCGCGCCGGCGTCGATCTCGACGCGCCCCGGCACGCCGCTGCGCAGGCGCTCGAACCGGCAGGCACGGGCCGCAACACTGCTCACCAGCAGTTCGCCGTCGTGCGACTCGACCAGCCATTCGCTCTCGTCGTACAGCGCGCCGTCGCGCTGCGGCGATTCGAAGGCGAATATCGGACCGAGTGGCAGCATCGTCCATGGCGCCAGGCCGGCTGCGCGCAGTATCGCGACCGCATCCGGCAGCGCGACCACAGTCGCGTCGCCGAGCAGCGCGCGCAGATCGCGCTTCAGTTCCACCAGCGCATTGACGAGCGCTGCGCTCATTCCGATCACAGCCTGCATTCGGAAGCGACGCAGGAACATGTCGCTGCGCGGGGCATCGATGGCGACCGGCTCCGCAACGCCGAACGGCACCCTCATTCCGATCAGCGCATTCTCGTAGGGCCACAGGATCTCGTTGTCGCAGCCGGCGCCTATCAGGTGCAGCGGCCGACCCGCCACGACGCCGAGGCGCGCGAACACCCGGCGCGCCCAGCACGTGTCGGCATCGATATCGCGCAGGCTGACGGTGTAGGTGCGAACCTCGTTGGGCAGTCGCAGCAGGCCGATCGCCCAGCGCGCCGCAAGTTCACCAGGTGCGCGCGGATCGACGGTTCGACCGTTCATTGCTTGGCCGACCGTGGAATCTTGTGGCGCGAGCCCGACTGCATGATGGCCTCGTTGGGAACGAGCTCGATCTCAGGCGCCAGGCCGACTGCCGCGGCGACCGATTGCGCCACCGCCTCGCCGACCCGGCGCAGGTCCGGCGTTCCGGCATAGCCGACGCGGATCCGCAGGCGATCGAGTTCGCGTCGCGGACGGATGATCTGAAACAGTCCTTGCGAGGTCTCCGGAACGTCCTCGATCGCCCCCCAGACGTCCATCGGCAGGATCGAACGCCCCTCGATGACAACCTCGTCGGCGCTGCGACCCACCGGCGTGAAGCGCGCGTGGGTGCGCCCGCAGGCGCATGGACCCCGGCGCAGGTCGACGATGTCGCCGCCGCGGTAGCGCAGTAGCGGATCGATCGGGTTGACCAGCGAAGTGCAGACCAGTTCGCCGCGACCGTCGTCGTCGATGGGCGCGCCGCTCACCGGATCGATGATCTCGGCCAGGCCGATGTCTTCCCAGGCATGGCAGCCGTCGTGCACCCGGCAGTCATGCGCGTGGCCGAGGTCGCCGAAACTGGTCTGGTTGAAAATCTTGCCGGCGAGGCCCCAGCGCTCGAAGGTCAACCGCATCTTCGGTCCGACCGGTTCACCCGCGAAGAGGATGCCCTTGTAGCTGGCGAAAACGTCCTGCATGTCGATCCGTTCGTTGCGCTCGATCTCGAGCAGCCCGGCGCCGAGGTAGGCGGTCATCGCATAGAAGACGGTCGGCCGATAGCGGCGCGACAGGTCGACGAATTGGCGCAGGTCGTCCGGCTGGTAGCCGAGCATGATCGGCGTCAGGCCAATTTCCTGCATCAAGCGGAACATCGGTCCGCGCATCCTGAGGCCGAAGTAGATGCCGAACTCGCCGGGGCGCAGGCCGATTTCCCACCAGTCGCGCAACGTGCCGCCCCAGTAGGAAGACGGCCCGTCGGCAGGCAGGCCGGCTGCAGCCGGAAGATTGCCGTCGTCATGGCCCCAGCGGTACGGGAACAGCGTCGGGTCGCCGGTCGTCCCCGAGCTGGAGCCCATGAAGCTGATCTCTTCGACCGCGGTGCACAGCAGGCCGCAGAACGGGTCGCCGTGGCGTTCGCGCCAGGCGCGCATCTGGTCCTTGTCCATCAGCGGCGCGTGGGCCGTAAAGTCGGCCGTAGAGCGGATTTCCGACGGGCGCAGGCCAATGTCATCCCAGCGCCGCCGCACGAAAACGGAGCGCTCGTAGGCGTAGGCGACCATTTGCATCAGGCGCTGCTGTTGCAACGCGAGCAGTTGTGGGCGGGCGAGGGTCTCGACCGGTTCGAGGTAGCGCTGCTCGGTGGGCGGCAATTCGATCATTGACCGGTGAATATCGGCGTGGTCTTCGCCAGGAATGCGTCGATCGCGGCGCGGTGGTCGCGCGACTGCAGTGAGGCGATCTCGTAGGCCAGCCCGGCATCGAGGACCAAGGCGGCCTGTGCCTTCAGGCCAAGATTGAGCGTGGCCTTGGTCCACTGGATCGCATTGCGCGCGCCGCGGCACCACAGGTCGACCCAGCGATCCACCGCGGTGTCCAGTTCGGACGCCGGAACGCTGAAATTGATCAGCCCGATGCGATGCGCCGTGGGGGCGTCGAGCAACTCGCCGCCTAGCAGGTATTGCTTGGCGCGCGCGTATCCGACCAGCAGCGGCCAGGCGATTGCGCCACCGTCGCCGGCGACCAGGCCGACGCGCACGTGCGGATCGCCGATGCGCGCATGGTCCGCGGCTACGGTCAGGTCGCACAGCAGCGCGAGCGTCGCGCCCAGGCCGATCGCGTCGCCGTTGATGCGGCAGATGATCGGTTGTTCGACCTCGAGCAGGCTGTTGACGAAGCGGCGCGCGAGGTCGAATTCGCGCTTGACCATGGCCAGGTCGGCGGCGATGCGCAGGTTGTTTTGCAGATCGCCGCCCGCGCTGAAGGCGCGGCCGGCGCCGGTGAGCACGACCACCGCGATCGCGCTGTCGGCGCGCAGCGCCTGGAACAGGCACAGCAGTTCGGACTCCATCTCGAAATCGATCGCATTGAGCTTGTCCGGAGCGTTCAGCGTGACTCGCAGCACCTTGTCGTGGCGCGCGATCGCAAGCTTGCGGTAGGCGGCCGGGTCGATCGGCGCCGAGTCGGGTTGCGTCATCCGTGCCTCGGGTTCAGGCGGCCATGCTCGCCGGCACCGCGCCGGCGAGCTCGAGCAGGCCTGACGCGGGCCGCCAGAGTTCGCCTTGGTCGGCGTGATAGCGAAGAACGGTATCGAGCACCTGCGTCCATCCGCGCTGCTCCGCCCAGTACATCGGCCCGCCGCGATGGCGCGGAAAACCGTAGCCATTGACGTAGACGACGTCGATGTCGCTTGGGCGCAGCGCGATGCGATCGTCGAGGATACGCAAGCCTTCATTGGCCATCGCCGTCAATACGCGTTCGACGATTTCCGCGTCGTCCACGGCGCGGCGGGTGATCCGCAATTCGGCAGCGACGCTTTCGATCA